>NZ_JBHHJV010000015.1:0-97008 GCF_042136355.1 Peribacillus sp. Hz7 | reverse complement strand
CTCAGGGAGCAAGCTCCCATTGATTCGCTCGACTTGCATGTATTAGGCACGCCGCCAGCGTTCGTCCTGAGCCAGGATCAAACTCTCCGATAGAATTTGACTTGCTCATGTTGCACTTTTTTAATAGTGTGTGCTCACTTTAAAAATTAACGTTGGCGCTTTGTTTTGTTCAGTTTTCAAAGAGCAATATTTATTAATTCCGAAGAAACAACTTCAATATCATAACACTTAAAAACTATAATGTCAACAACTTTTTCTATTTCCCTGTCGACTTAAATAAGTATAACTAGTATTATGAGCAATTGCAAGCTCTTTTTTTAAAAACTATCATTTTACATTATATACCATTAAATTCAATAGATTAATTTAAAAAAATCATGTTACACGTGAAACATCATTTACTCTTACCGTTTTTATTATCATGTGAAATTTATAATGAACTGAACTTCATATAGAAGAACTAATTAAAAAAGCCAAGGCTTTATGCCTGGCTTTTCTATCACTCTTCTCCGTCAAATTCTTCTGTCATAATTTCAGAAGAATTCTCTTCATCATCATCTTCTTTGTCATCTTCACGTTCAACAATCGCAACGGTAGATACATATTCATTTTCTGCTTCTTCAAGACGAATAAGTTTTACACCTTGTGTGCTGCGACCTGTTTTTGAAATATCTTCAACAGCCATTCGAATTAGAACACCCGCTGCCGTAATAAGCATTAAATCTTCTTCCGCTCCAGGCACTACTGTTTTAATAGAGACAAGCTCACCATTTTTCTCAGTAACGTTACACGTTTTAATTCCTATACCGCCACGACTCTGAATTCGATATTCTTCTTCAGCTGTTCGTTTTCCATATCCATTTTTCGTAACAATTAAGATTTCCTCTTGCTCTTCTAATATTTCCATACCGACGACTTCATCTTCAGCACGTAAAGAAATTCCTTTAACTCCTGCTGCTGTTCTTCCCATCGTACGAACATCGCTTTCTGGGAAACGAATCATCATTCCTGTTTTTGTTCCAATGATAATTTGTTTGTTACCATCTGTCATACGAACAGAAATTAACTCATCATCTTCTCGTAAACCTAATGCAATTAATCCATTATTACGAATATGAGCAAAAGAAGATAGAGGAGTTCGTTTTGATATTCCATGTTTTGTTGTAAAGAATAGGAACCAATCATCCACAAATTCCTTCACTGGGATAATCGCATTAACCGTTTCCCCTTTCTCGACCTCTATTAGGTTGATCAAAGGTAAACCTTTCGCTGTTCTTCCGTACTCTGGGATTTCATAGCCTTTAGCTCGGTATACTTTCCCTTTATTTGTGAAGAACAACAGCGTATCGTGTGTTGAGGTTGTTAAAAGATGCTCTACAAAGTCATCTTCATTTGTCCCCATTCCTTGAATACCACGGCCACCCCGTTTTTGACTGCGATATGTTGAAGCAGGTAAACGTTTAATATAGCCATTGTGCGTTAACGTAACAATAATGGTTTCTTCCGGAATTAAGTCTTCATCCTCTAAACTCTCAAAGCCGCTTAGTAAAATTTCTGTACGTCTTGTATCATTAAAACGCTCTTTAATTTCAAGAAGCTCTTCACGAATAATTTCCAGCACTTTTTCTTCATCAGCTAAAATCGCTTTTAATTCTGCAATAAGGGCCATAATCGCTTGATATTCTTCTTCAATTTTTTCACGTTCTAAACCAGTTAAACGTTGGAGACGCATATCTAAAATCGCTTGCGCTTGTTTTTCGGAAAGTGAAAACTTCTCCATCAAACCTTCACGTGCAATATCAGTAGTCTTCGAACTACGGATTAAAGCAATAACTTCATCTAAGTGATCGAGAGCAATTCGCAATCCCGCTAAAATATGAGCACGAGCTTCCGCTTTCCGCAGTTCAAACTCTGTGCGACGACGAATAACCACTTTTTGATGTTCTAAGTAATAATATAAGCATTGTTTTAAATTCAATACTTTCGGCTGGCCATCTACAAGAGCTAGAAGGTTAATACCGAATGTCGTTTGCATAGATGTATGTTTATATAAATTATTTAATAAAACACTGGTATTTACATCTTTCCGAACTTCCATGACGATACGCATACCATTTCGGTCCGATTCATCCCTTAAGTCTGTAATCCCTTCAATTCTCTTCTCACGAGCAAGATCAGCAATTTTTTCGATTAGTCTCGCTTTATTTACTTGATACGGAATTTCAGTCACAAGAATCATTTGTTTCCCATTAGGTTTCACTTCAATATCTACTTTTGCCCGCTGGACAATGGAACCTCTGCCTGTCTCATAGGCCTTTCTAATTCCACTACGCCCTAAAATATAACCGGCTGTTGGGAAATCTGGACCTGGAATATACTCCATTAACTCTTGAATTGTAATGTCAGGATTTTTACTTAAAGCAAGAACACCATCAATGACTTCTCCTAATTGATGCGGGGGAATATTTGTAGCCATTCCCACGGCAATTCCTGATGAACCGTTTACCAATAAATTAGGAAAACGTGCCGGCATAACAGATGGTTCTCTTTCAGAACCATCATAGTTGTCCTGATAATCAATAGTATCTTTATTCAAATCCCGTACGAGTTCCATTGAAATTTTAGACATTCTCGCTTCTGTATAACGCATGGCCGCTGCCTGGTCGCCGTCAACAGAACCGAAATTCCCATGGCCGTCTACAAGCATATGCCTGTAATTAAATGGCTGAGCCATACGTACCATTGTTTCATATACAGCTGAATCACCATGCGGATGATATTTACCAATAACATCCCCAACAATACGGGCAGATTTCTTATAAGGTTTATCTGCCGTAATTCCAAGGTCATTCATTGCATACAAAATTCTCCGATGAACCGGTTTCAGTCCATCTCTGACATCAGGTAGGGCTCGTGACACAATAACACTCATCGCATAATCTAAAAACGAAGTCCGCATTTCGGTACTAATATTAATTTCTTTAACATTGGATCTTTCTTGTTCTGACATGGAGCCAACCTCCTATATAAAGCTTCTAACCTCATTTCATCAATGAGATGTCATATAAACAACAGGATGAATCCATCATCCTGTTGTCCAATCAAATATCTAAATTTTTAACGTAAATGGCATTTTCCTCAATAAAGTTACGACGCGGCTCTACTTTATCCCCCATTAACATTTCAAAAGTTTCATCCGCTTCAATTGCATCTTTTAAACTTACTTGTAATAGCGTACGTGTATCAGGGTTCATCGTCGTTTCCCATAGCTGCTCTGGATTCATTTCACCAAGCCCTTTATAACGCTGTAAATTAGGTTTAGGTGTACTTGGTAAGCTCGCTATAATTTCCTCAAGCTGACGGTCATTATAAGCATATTCTACTTTTTTACCTTGTTGAATTTTATACAATGGCGGTTGAGCAATATAAATATAGCCGTATTCAATAATTTTTCTCATATATCTGTAGAAAAAGGTTAGCATAAGAGTACGAATATGAGCACCATCGACATCGGCATCCGTCATAATAACAATCTTATGGTATCTTGCTTTTTCAATATTAAACTCATCACCAATACCTGTCCCAAGTGCGGTAATAATCGTACCGATCTCAGCATTGGAAAGAATTCGATCTAAACGAGCCTTTTCTACGTTTAGAATTTTTCCTCTTAGAGGCAGAATAGCTTGGAAATGGCGATCACGCCCCTGTTTTGCAGATCCGCCCGCTGAGTTTCCTTCTACGATATATAATTCACTAATGGAAGGATCTTTTGATGAACAGTCTGCCAATTTCCCAGGCAAACTTGAAACTTCTAAGGCATTTTTTCTTCTCGTCATTTCACGAGCCTTTTTCGCTGCAAGGCGGGCACGTGCAGCCATCAAGCCTTTATCTACGATTTTCCTAGCTACAGCTGGATTTTCATACATAAAGGAATCAAGCTTTTCAGATAGAATAGAATCTGCTACAGATCGTACTTCAGAATTACCTAGTTTCGTTTTCGTTTGCCCTTCAAATTGTGGGTCAGGGTGTTTAATGGAAACAATAGCTGTTAATCCTTCACGGACATCTTCACCTGATAAGTTAGCATCGGATTCTTTGATTAAACCATTTTTACGTGCATAGTCATTAATGACACGAGTTAACCCCGCTTTGAAGCCTGATTCATGAGTTCCCCCTTCATACGTATGAATATTATTAGCAAAGGAAAATACATTACTAATATAGCTTTCATTGTATTGAAGAGCTATTTCCACGGAAATACCGTCCCTTTCGCCCTCCATGAAAATTGGTTCTGTATGAAGTACTTCTTTTGAACGATTTAAATGCTCTACATACGATTTAATTCCGCCTTCATAATGGTACTCATTAGACTTCCCTTCACCGCGTTTATCTTCAATAGTGAGCTTTAACCCTTTATTTAAGAAGGCAAGCTCTCGAATTCTTGTCGCTAGCGTGTCATACTCATATTCCAACGTTTCTTTAAAGATTTCGCCATCTGGTACGAAGTGAATAGTCGTTCCTGTACGATCTGTCTCACCGATAATTTTTAAATCAGCTTGTGGAACACCTTGCTTATATTGCTGGTAATAAATATTTCCATCTCGATGAACAAATACTTCCAATAATGTAGAGAGGGCATTTACAACGGAAGCACCTACTCCATGCAATCCACCAGATACTTTATACCCTCCGCCGCCAAATTTACCTCCAGCATGAAGGACAGTTAAAATAACTTCTACAGCAGGACGCCCCATTTTTTCTTGTGTATCAACGGGAATCCCGCGTCCATTATCGACGACTGTAATACTATTATCTTCTTCAATTTTCACTTGGATTTCTGTACAAAAACCCGCTAGTGCTTCATCGATACTATTATCGACGATTTCCCAAACAAGGTGGTGTAAACCTTTTGAAGACGTACTTCCGATATACATCCCTGGGCGTTTACGTACAGCTTCTAAGCCTTCTAATACTTGTATTTGATCTGCACCGTATTCTTGAGGTTGTAGTTCACTTTGTTCCATTGTCATCTCAAATCACCTACACTTTTCTATTCACATTTAACATTTTTCAAACTTAAGAAGCAATCCGTCTACTTATTCATCTACTACAATTGAATGTTGCTGCGAACGTTTTTTTAAAGTCATCGAAGCAAGAGGTGAGTAATATACATGCTTAGTTGTTACAACAATGGACTTTATGGAATTCTTCGCTAAATGCAATGTGACATCTGCCTTTTGCTGTAGAAACTCTGCAAGTATAGGGGAAGATTCGAGCAGCTTTTTATCTAAAATCGTCACAATTTCATCTGTCTTTACAAGAATGTCTTCACCGATATGAAGATACATAAGTTCACCTCTTTACTTTACCTTTGTAATCGTTCCTTGTTTCACAAAAAAGGTGGATGCGTCTTTTAACGTTTGATGATCGATTCCTTCAACAGAAGTTGTTGTAACAAATGTTTGAACTTTTCCTTGAATTGTATTTAATAAATGAGATTGTCGGTAGTCATCCAGCTCTGATAAAACGTCATCCAAAAGCAAAATTGGATATTCGCCTATTTCTGCATGAATGAGTTCTATTTCTGCTAATTTTAAAGATAGAGCCGTTGTGCGTTGTTGACCTTGTGAACCAAATGTTTGCACATCACGGTTATTGACGTAAAAAATAAGATCATCACGATGAGGACCAACTAATGTAACTCCACGGTCTATTTCTTTTGTTTTTATTCGATCACATGTTTCTTGAAACACTTCTATTATTTTCGACAAATCCATAGTTTCTAATACATGAAGAGATGGTTTATATTGTATTTTCAATTCTTCTAAGTTTCGTGATATGCCAGAATGAATTGGTTTTGCCCATTCTTGTAAAACAGCTAAAAACTGATATCTTTTTTCGACAATTTTCGCTGCATGTTGAATAAACTGTTCTGTTAAAACGTCAAGCATCGTTGTATCACTTTGTTTTTTTGTTTGCAACAGTTTTAAATAGTGGTTTCGTTGTTGCACAATTTTATGGTATTGACTCATATCATGAAGATAAACAGGAGATATTTGACCAATCTCCATATCAATAAAACGACGTCGAACTTGCGGACTCCCCTTTACTAAATGAAGATCTTCTGGTGCAAACATAACCACATTCATGCTGCCTACATATTGGCTAAGCTTTTGTTGCTCAATATGATTAACTTTTGCTTTTTTTCCTTTTTTGGCAATGGTTAATTCAAGTGGTAAGGATGTATTCCGCTTTTTAACTCTACCTTCTATTTTAGCATATTCTTTGTCCCAGCGAATGAGTTCTTTGTCATTTGAAGTTCGGTGGGATTTTGCCATTGCTAAAACAAAGATTGATTCCATGACATTCGTTTTCCCTTGAGCATTTTCCCCTAGAATGACATTTACTTTGTTTTCAAAGGAAAGCTCAACTTCCTCATAATTTCGGTAATTTTTCAAATGAATATTTTCAATATACATAATCTGCTCTTCCTTTCGGCGTTAGCCGATAATCGTAAAGCTACCGAATTCGGGAATCTCGATTTTGTCACCCACTCTTAACTTTCTTCCTCTCCGTACATCAAGCTCATTATTAATAAATACTTCATGTTCACTTAAGAACCATTTCGCCATACCGCCGCTTTGAATCACATCGGCAAGCTTCAAAAACTGTCCCAGTGTAATATAATCCGTACTGATTTGTATGTCTGTCATCCATTTTTCACTCATTTCAAAATAATTTCTAATACTTTATTTTACTAAATATCTGTTAATAAGACAAAATTTTGACTAGCAGAACTTTTTGCATGAGCCATACAAAAAAATAAAGACTTGAATATCAAGTCTTTATTTTTCCGCATATCCCCTTAATAGGTTCTAACCGGAAGAATTAATTGCAGCATTCGATCATCATGAAGTGGACAAATAACGAATGGACGCATCGCTCCTGTAAAACTAATTTTAATATCTGTACCTTCTAATGCTTTTAATGCATCCATAACAAATTTTGCACTAAAAGAGATTTTTAATTCTTCTCCTTCAATGGCTTCAGCAACAACTTCCTCTACAACTTTACCAACTTCGGGTGTATTAGACGACACTTCAATAACTCCTCCGTCATGTGTCAGTAATTTGACTACATTATTGCGGTTTTCCTTCGCCAATAAAGATGCTCGATCAATCGCTTGTAGGAGTTCTTTCGTTTTAACAATCACATCTGTTTTACTATCTGTCGGAATAAGTCGAGATGTATCCGGATAATTTCCCTCTAGCAATCTAGAGAAGAATAATAAATTTTTCGCTTTAAACAGAACTTGATTTTCAGTAATAACAATCTCGATTAATTCATTCGTATCATCAAGAATTTTACTTAGTTCATTCAAGCTTTTTCCTGGAATAACAACACTATAGGTACCATTGATTTTACTTTCAATGTTGGCTGTTCTCATGGCCAAACGATGACTGTCTGTAGCAATACATGTTAATTCATCATTTTCAACCTTCAAGTTTACACCTGTCAAGATTGGGCGTGTTTCTGAGGTGGACACTGCAAATACAGTTTGGCGAATTAATGTTTTTAAAAGATCCGTTGGCAGTTTAAATAAATTGGCTTCTTCAATGATAGGTAGATGTGGATATTCTTCTGGATCTAGACCATTTAGATTAAACTCTGCTTTTCCTGAACGAATAATCGTTTGAAAATTTGTTTGAACTTCAATTTCTACAGTATCCATTGGTAACTTTTTCACAATTTCACTAAAAAAACGAGCATTTAAAACAATATCACCACTTGTTTGTACTTCGACAATTTCATTTCCATCTTCCTCCGCTGGAATAAAAGATTGAATAGAAATATCAGAGTCACTTCCTGTAAGTGTAATTCCTTCTGTGGTCGTATTGATTTTAATCCCTGTTAAAATCGGAATCGTTGTTCTAGACGTAACAGCCTTCATTACTTCTTGAACACTATGAACTAATCGATCTCGTTGAATGATAAATTTCATGAGTTCCCCTCCAGTCATATTTTTTACTAACTTGCATATATTATTAATTAATTTAGTTAAAAATATAGTAGTAATAGTAATAGGTCCTGTGAATATGTGGATAAGTATAAGAAAGCCAAGGAAAAACAGTCTATCCACATGTGGACAGACTGTGTGTAAGTGAGTTCAAGTTATTCACACTATAAACAAGGGCACTATACTTTTAATTGATCTTGGATTTCTTTAATTTGATGCTGCAGCTGAGAATCTGTGAGTAAAAGCTTTGAAATTTTTTCATGAGCATGAATCACAGTTGTATGGTCTCGCCCTCCAAATTCATCTCCAATCTTAGGGAGTGAGGAATCTGTCAGTTCACGCGATAGATACATAGCAATTTGCCTTGGAAATGCTACAGATTTTGTTCGTTTTTTTGCCTTGAAATCTTCGAGTTTTACATTGTAGTGCTCACCAACTGTTTTTTGGATTTCATGAATCGTAATAATCCTTGGTTTAGAGCTAGGAATGATATCCTTCAGCGCCTCCGCAGCCAAATCTGCATTAATATCTTTATTAATTAAGGATGAGTACGCAACAACACGTATTAAAGCTCCTTCTAGTTCACGAATATTAGAATCAATTTGGTTTGCAATATAGAGCATCACTTCATTTGGAATATCAAGACCATCTGCTTTTGCTTTTTTTCTTAAAATAGCAATTCTAGTTTCTAAATCGGGCGGGGTAATGTCTGTAATTAAGCCCCATTCAAAGCGTGAACGCAAACGATCTTCCAATGTAGGGATTTCCTTAGGAGGTCGATCACTAGAAATTACAATTTGCTTGCTTTCCTCATGAAGAGCATTAAATGTATGGAAGAATTCTTCCTGAGTAGATTCTTTTCCAGCTAGAAATTGAATATCATCTATTAATAACACATCAACACTTCGGTATTTATCCCGGAATTCACCGGCTTTATTGTCCCGAATCGAATTAATGAATTCATTTGTAAACTTTTCAGATGATAAATAGACTACTTTGGCTTGCGGGTTGTGCTCTAATACATAATGGCCTATTGCGTGCATTAAATGGGTTTTTCCAAGCCCTACGCCTCCATAAATAAATAAGGGATTATAAGCTTTAGCCGGGGCTTCAGCAACAGCTAAAGACGCAGCATGGGCAAAGCGGTTCCCAGAGCCAATAACAAATGTATCAAATGTATTTTTGGTGTTAAGCATATGCTGCGAAAAATCATGTTGATCTTCTTCTTGTTTTTTCACCTTTTTTGTTGAAGGAGCAACATTCGGTTCATCATGGTTTGGTGGAATGATGAATTTAGCTTCAAGTTCTTCCCCTGTTAATTCTAATAAAATGCCGGCTATAAGCTTGGAATAACGTTCTTCGAGCCAATCACGAGCAAATTCATTAGGAGCAGTGATAGTTAAAGTGTCTCCTTGCAAGGCATAAGCTTTTGTAGCCTTTAACCATGTTTCAAAGCTAGGCTTACTAATCTTTTTTTGGATTTTTATAAGGGTTTGATCCCAAAGACTATCGATGTTTTCCAAGTGTCCCCCTCCTTTGCTACTAAATTTGAAAAGCTGTTTGTTCAATCGTTCATTTTTTTAAATAAGGAGCGAATATATGGAATCGCAGTTTATGTTTGCAGGACAAAATAAATGTATCGATTGCCGTGTCCTTCAAATAATTTTCGACATAGCAATCGACCATAACTAATCTTCAGAACACCACATATAGTGTTGTACAACCTTTGTCTACCCTATATGTAGAATAAGAGAATTTATACGTATATTTATTCATCAACAGGCATTAAGCTGTATATATTAATAAGGAAGAAAAGGAGATTTTCTACAATATCCACGCGTTGTGGATAACATTATATACACAGTTGGAATAAACTATCCACACTTTATCCACATTTTGTGGATAACTCTAATCTGTTGATAAAGTTATTCAGAGTGAAAACACATATATAATATCAAAACTTTAGGCTTTGTGCAATGGTTTTCAAAACTTTATCCACAACTATATCAGACTGTGGGAAAAACTTTTCCACAGGGTATTATTATGTGTAAAAGTGTTGAAAAAAGTTGTGGATATTGTTAGAAACGCGAAAAAACTATCCACAATCATTATTAGGACAGGCACTGAAAGATTGACGCATCATTTTGTCTTAGTATTCGACAAATGTCTTTTCTTAATCTGTCATATTTCAATCATTTATTTCCACGACCAATACTTTTTAAGGATTTGGGCAAAATTTTCTATGTCGATTATGAGGAAAATGATTTACAATGGAGAAGAACGTTTAAAAAGACTCACTGGACAAATAGGTGTAAAAAGAAAAATTCAAAGGATGAGGTTGACATTTACTATACCTCATCTATATAATCATAAGGACTGTCTTTAACTGTTATTCCTCAGGGAGGTGTCATAGAGAATGAAACGTACTTATCAACCGAATAAGCGCAAGCATAGTAAAGTTCACGGATTCCGTGCCCGCATGAGCACAAAAAACGGACGTAAAGTATTAGCTGCACGTCGCCGCAAGGGCAGAAAAGTATTATCTGCATAGACCACTGAAAAGTCTCAGTGGTCTTTTTTCGCAAATAGACAATCATTTAGGGATCCAATTCGTTTATTGAAGGTGTAGAAAATGAAAAAAAAGTTAAGGATAAAGAAGGATAAAGAATTTCAACTTGTGTTTAAAAAAGGGGAATCTTTTGCAAACCGTCAATTTGTAGTTTATGTCCTTGAAAAACCTGACCAAGATTGTTTCCGAATTGGCCTTTCTGTCAGTAAAAAAGTAGGCAATGCAGTCGTCCGGAATCAAGTGAAAAGATACATACGACAAACGTTTTTGGAATTAAAGAATGAAATTGATGTCGGAAAGGATTATGTCATTATTGCTCGTAAACCAGCCGCAGATATGGACTTCTTTCAAGTAAAGAGCAGTTTAATCCATGTGCTCAAACGTTCCAAATCACTAACTTTTAAACTGAAAAACAACTAGGGTATATATGAATAGATAGATGAAACAAGGCTGCACTAGGAAGAATGCGCTTTCTTAAGGTAAGATATGAATTTCTAAATTGGATAATTTTTACTTGAAGTCTGCGTCTAAACAGTTCAAAATTGTTTCATAGAGATTGATTGTAGTCAGGAGGAAGTTACGGTTGAAGAAACGAATATTACCTATTATTGGATTGGCCTCGATTATGATGCTACTAGCGGGTTGTACAGAAATTAATGAGCCGATTACCGCAGAAAGTGAAGGATTTTGGAATTCCTATATTGTTTATCCGCTGTCATTGTTAATTATTTGGCTCGCTGAACATTTAGGCCATAGTTATGGATGGGGTTTAATTGCTGCTACATTAATTATCCGTACAGCTATTCTTCCACTTATGATTAAACAAGTAAAAAGCTCAAAAGCAATGCAAGCAATTCAGCCCGAAATGAAAGAACTTCAAGCGAAATACAGTTCGAAAGATCAGGCTACGCAACGACAATTACAGCAAGAAACAATGGCTTTATTTCAAAAGTATAATGTCAATCCGCTTGCTGGATGTTTACCAATCCTAGTTCAAATGCCAATTTTAATTGGTGTTTATCATGCGATTAGTCGTACGGGGCAAATCGCAAATGACAATTTCCTTTGGTTTGACCTTGGTTCACCAGATCCATTTTTTATTTTGCCAATTGTGGCAGGGATTACGACATTTATTCAGCAAAAAATGTCAATGGTTGGTATGAATACAAATCCACAAATGCAAGCGCAAATGACAATGATGCTGTATATTATGCCAATTATGATTATGATTTTTGCTTTTAATTTCCCAGCGGCTCTTTCGTTATATTGGGTAGTAGGGAACATCTATGGTATTGTTCAAACTTATTTTATTAAAGGCCCAGAGTTGAAAAAAGCAGCTGCAGAAAATGCAGGGGGAGCAAAGAAAAAGTGAAAAAGATAACTGCTACAGGACAATCTGTCGAAGCAGCAGTTGAATCAGCTTTAGCTCAGCTTAACAGCACAAGAGATCGCGTTGAAATTGAAATTGCAGATGAAGGCAAGAGAGGGCTATTCGGTTTATTTGGTTCTAGACAAGCTATCGTCCATGTAACGTTGTTAGCGGATCCTATCGAGGAATCTCTTCACTTTTTGAAAAAAGTAAGTGAAGAAATGGGGGTACAAGCTGATATAACGGTTCATCGGCAAGGAAAAGCAATTACATTTCTTCTATCCGGAGAAAAAATTGCTTTAGTAATTGGAAAACGAGGTCAAACATTAAATGCTCTTCAATATTTGACTCAACTTGTGGTGAATCGACATGCTAAACAATATTTGAATGTTGTCGTCGATGTAGAAGGTTATCGAGAACGTCGAAACGAAACACTCATTTTGTTAGCAACGAGAATGGCTGATAAAGCAGTTAGAACAGGGAAGGCCGTGTCACTAGAGCCAATGCCTTCATATGAGCGAAAGGTGATTCATACTGCTCTTATGAATGACCGGAAAATTAAAACGACATCTCATGGTACTGAGCCTTATCGCTACTTAGTCATTACACCAATCCAATAAAGATAGAAAAACCCTTCGTAGGAATGAGACGAAGGGTTTTTTCTTATGCCGGGAGGAAACGATAAGAGATTTGGAATGATGAAGAAAAAGGACTAGTGCAGACTGACAAAGGATGTGTGTCTTTGTTCAAAGATTAAGAAGGTTAACAGCTTCAATAATCTAGTTGTTATCTTCTTATATTGTTATTCACATGTGGATAAGTTAAAATAAACGTTACAGAATATAGCTTTAAAAGCTTGTGGATAACGGAAGGCAGGGAATAGTCTCTACTTTTTTTCACCTCTTTCCTGTGGTATTGTAGGTATTTAGGGACTTTATTGCAGATGAACGGGCCATGAGCCTTTCACTTTGGGACGGAGAGGAATCAATCACAGATAAGTGGGGAATAACTGCCCGTAAAGGCCTAATTCATTCAACGAATCATCAGTGGGGGAAATGGCCCATCCGTTGACGAAAGTTTCATTTTATTAGAATAGAACAATACACATAGAACGATTTCTAGGTAAGAGGTGAAAGCATGGAATTTGATACAATCACCGCTATTTCAACGCCGCTTGGCGAAGGAGCAATTGCTATTGTTCGTATAAGTGGGGATGAAGCAATTAAAATAGCTGATGGGATTTTTCGAGGTCCAAGCGGAAAAAGTCTTCTTCAAGTGAACTCTCATACGATTCATTACGGCCATTTAATAGAACCGAAATCAGGGGAGATCGTCGAAGAAGTCATGGTGTCCGTTATGAAGGGGCCAAAAACATTTACAAGAGAAGATGTCGTGGAAATCAATTGTCATGGAGGCATTGTTTCTGTGAATCGGGTATTACAGCTCATTTTATCACAAGGAGCTAGACTTGCAGAACCTGGCGAGTTTACGAAGCGTGCCTTTTTAAATGGGCGTATTGACCTTTCACAGGCAGAAGCTGTAATGGACTTAATTCGTGCCAAAACAGATAAGGCGATGAATGTTGCTTTAGGACAGATGGAAGGACGTTTATCAAAACTCATTCAAAAATTGCGACAGGAAATTTTAGAAACACTCGCTGTTGTCGAGGTTAATATAGATTATCCAGAGTATGATGATGTGGAGGAAATGACGCATCGTTTATTTTTGGAAAAAGGGAATTATGTAAAGCAGGAAATTGAAAAGCTATTAACAACATCACAGCAAGGAAAAATCTTACGTGATGGATTAGCAACGGTTATCATTGGCCGTCCGAATGTTGGAAAGTCTTCACTATTGAATAGTTTAGTTCAGGAAAATAAAGCGATTGTTACCGATATACCTGGTACAACCCGTGATGTCATTGAAGAGTATGTCAATGTTCGTGGTGTTCCTTTAAAGCTTGTTGATACAGCTGGCATTCGTGAAACAGAGGATATCGTCGAGCGTATTGGTGTCGAACGGTCACGTGCTGTTCTAAAAGAAGCAGATTTAATTTTACTTGTGTTGAATTATTCAGATGAATTAACAGCAGAGGATGAAGGTCTGTTTGAAGCGGTTAGTGGTATGGATGTTATCGTGATTGTGAATAAAACTGATTTACCGCAAAAAATTGATTTGGAACGTGTTTATGAATTAGCCAGATCGCATAAAGTTGTCACAACTTCCTTATTGGAGGAACAAGGTATTGATGAATTGGAAGAAGCGATTGCTGATTTATTCTTTGAAGGCTCACTAGAAGCAAGCGATTTAACGTATGTATCCAATACTCGTCATATTGCCTTGTTAGGGCAAGCTTTACAGGCTGTTACGGATGCAATTGATGCGATTGAAATGGATACACCGATTGATTTAGTCCAAATTGATTTTACAAAAGCATGGGAATTGCTAGGTGAAGTTATTGGAGAAAGTGTTCAAGATAATTTAATTAATCAGTTGTTCTCACAATTTTGTTTAGGAAAATAAAAGTTAAGAGGAGACGTTTTTAAATGCAATATGAAGCAGGTAGTTATGACGTAATTGTCGTTGGAGCAGGGCATGCGGGCAGCGAAGCCGGTCTTGCAGCCGCTCGGGTCGGTGCGAAAACTTTAATGCTAACAATCAACTTGGATATGGTGGCGTTTATGCCTTGTAATCCTTCCGTTGGCGGTCCTGCAAAAGGGATTGTTGTGCGAGAAATCGATGCATTAGGCGGAGAAATGGGACGCAATATCGATAAGACGCATATTCAAATGAGAATGTTGAATACGGGGAAAGGTCCAGCTGTACGTGCTTTGCGTGCTCAGGCTGATAAATTTCTATACCAGCATGAGATGAAAAGGACGATTGAAAATCAACCTAATTTGACACTAAGACAAGGTATGGTTGAGCAGCTTATTGTTGAAGACGACATCGTGAAGGGTGTTATTACACAAACGGGCGCTATTTATCGTGCAAACACGGTCGTGATTACAACAGGAACGTTTTTACGAGGAGAAATTATTCTTGGAGAATTAAAATACTCGAGCGGTCCGAACAATCAACAGCCTTCAATTAAATTATCTGAGCACTTAGAGGAATTGGGCTTCGACTTAGTTCGTTTTAAAACAGGTACACCGCCAAGGGTTAATAGTTCTTCGATTGATTATAGTAAAACCGAAATCCAACCTGGAGACGATGTACCACGTGCATTTTCTTATGAAACGACGAAATATATTACCGATCAACTACCATGCTGGTTAACGTATACGAGTCTAGAAACGCATCAAATTATTGATGCTAACTTGCACCGCTCACCGATGTATTCAGGGATGATTAAAGGAACAGGTCCGCGTTACTGCCCATCCATTGAAGATAAAGTTGTTCGTTTTAATGATAAACCGCGTCACCAAATCTTCCTTGAGCCAGAAGGCCGTAATACACAGGAAGTTTATGTACAGGGTTTATCAACGAGTTTACCAGAAGATGTTCAACGTAAAATGCTTGCTTCCATTCCTGGTTTAGAAAACGTTGAAATGATGCGTGCAGGTTATGCGATTGAGTATGATGCGATTGTTCCAACTCAACTTTGGCCAACATTAGAAACGAAAAAGGTGAAGAACTTATACACAGCTGGTCAGATTAATGGTACGAGCGGATATGAGGAAGCTGCAGGTCAAGGTCTTATGGCTGGTATGAATGCCGGATTAAGAGCCATCGGTAAAGAAGAAGTTATTTTAAGCCGCTCCGATGCTTATATTGGTGTTCTTATTGATGACCTTGTTACAAAGGGAACGAATGAACCATATCGCTTATTAACGTCTCGTGCAGAATATCGTTTGCTGCTTCGTCATGATAATGCCGATATGCGTTTAACGGAAATTGGCCATAAGATTGGCATGATTAGCAATGAACGTTATGAGCGTTTCTTAGCTAAGAAAGCGGCCGTTGAAGCGGAGAAAGAACGATTACAATCCATTATTTTAAAGCCATCTGAAGAAGTTCAATCAGTGATTAGAGAGAACGGCGGGACAGAGTTAAAAGACGGAATTCGCGCTGCTGATTTATTAAAGCGTCCTGAGATGAGTTATGTGCATATTCAACAATTAGCACCGAGCGAAATCGAGCTAGACGATGAGGTAATGGAACAAGTGGAAATTCAAATTAAGTATGAGGGCTATATTGCAAAATCCCTGCAACAAGTCGATCGTCTGAAGAAAATGGAGAACAAAAGAATCCCAGAAAATATTGATTATGATGCAATCGGTAGTTTAGCTACAGAAGCTCGTCAAAAATTGAAGCAAGTTCGCCCGCTTTCTGTCGCACAGGCTTCTCGTATCTCTGGAGTAAACCCAGCCGATGTTTCTATTCTTCTTGTGTATTTAGAGCAAGGTAAAATTGCTCGTATTTCACAATAGTCGAAACAAAAGTAATATTATTAAAGGCGGCGCGAACGAAGCACGCACGAATAAAAGCCTTAAGCTTAATGAGGTAGTTCTCAAACTCAAGGTTAATCAAAAAAGTGTGCGGAGTTCCGCCCCTTTTCCTATAAAGGATGGAATAAATAGATGAATATTGAACAATTTCAGCAAGCATTAGAGGTGAAGGGAATTACCCTTTCGACACAACAGCTTGAGCAATTTGAAACATATTACAAATTGCTCGTGGAATGGAACGAAAAGATGAATTTAACGGCTATCACAGATAAAGAGGAAGTCTACTTAAAGCATTTTTATGATTCAATTAGTGCTTCTTTTTACTTTGATTTTAACAAGCCTTATCATCTTTGTGACGTAGGAGCTGGAGCAGGGTTTCCGAGCATTCCACTTAAGATTTGTTTCCCTAATATTCAGGTATCAATTGTCGATTCACTGAATAAACGTATTTCTTTTTTAGACCATTTGGCCAGTTCTTTAAAGCTAACAGGTGTGAAATTCTATCATGATCGTGCAGAAACATTTGCCCAAAAAGCAGAGCAAAGGGAAACGTACGATATCGTGATGGCGCGTGCTGTTGCTCGAATGTCCGTTTTAAGCGAACTTTGTTTACCGCTTGCAAAAGTGGACGGAACCTTCATTGCGATGAAAGCAGCAAGTGCCAATGAAGAAATAGAGGTTGGAAAGAAAGCGATTGTTACACTTGGTGGAAAAGTCGAGGAAGTTCACTCCTTCTCTTTACCAGAAGAACATAGTGATCGGAATATTGTGATCGTTAAAAAGGTCAAAAATACACCAAAAAAATATCCTCGAAAGCCTGGTACACCAAATAAACAACCGATTGAATAAGCGGATTACTAGCAAATTTCAACGAATACAAGCCCCGATTTTTGTTAGCTATTAAGACAGGTCAATGGGAAATGACAAATTTATGCAGGACTTGTCAAGTTAATAGAGAATATGTTAATTGGGAGTTTTAAAAGGTGGTGTATGGAGATGAAGCATCCTTTTTCGCGGTTCTTTGGATTTGGTGAAAAGGAAGAACAACTAGAGATAGAGACGCCTAGCAGTCAAGAAGGCATCAGGGAAATTTCCATTTCTGAGATTGTGCCTAACCGTTATCAACCAAGGACTGTTTTTAATGAAGAGAAAATTGCTGAACTAGCTCAAACCATTCATACACATGGGATTATTCAACCGATTGTTGTTAGAGAATATGAGCAAGGGAAGTTTGAAATTATTGCTGGTGAGCGTCGTTACCGTGCAATGAAGAAGTTAGGCTGGGAAAAAGCCCCTGTTATTGTGAAAGAATTTAATGATGCTGAAACAGCCTCCGTTGCTTTAATTGAAAATTTACAACGTGAAGAATTAACACCAATCGAAGAAGCTATTGCCTATGGTAAGCTAATTGAATTACATAGTTTAACCCAGGAAGCATTAGCTCAAAGACTTGGTATCGGGCAATCTACAGTTGCGAATAAGCTCCGACTACTTAAGCTTCCACAAGAAGTTCAAGATGCTCTTCTTCAAAAACAAATTACTGAACGGCATGCCCGCTCGTTAATCCCTTTGAAAAATCCGATGATGCAGGTAAAGCTTTTAGAGGAAATTATCGAAAAGGGTTTAAATGTCAAGCAAACAGAAGAATGTGTAGTTAAACTACTCTCCAATTCTGATCAAAAACCGAAACCAAAGCCAAAGCGTAAAGCTTTTAGTAAAGATATGCGAATTGCGGTCAACACGATTCGCCAATCTTTAAATATGGTCACAGATAATGGCATTAATGTAGATACAGAAGAAGAAGATTTCGATGAGTATTATCAATTTACGATTAAAATACCGAAGAAAAGACCTTAAATAGCGAGCGGCTTGGTAATCTTGGATTGCCAAGCTTCTTTTTCATTAACCACGCAATGTAGCATAATGCCGTTTTTTAGTATAGCGAGGAAAGGGGCATTAAAACAAATCTACGTGAAAAGGTAATCTAACAAATAACCAATATTTATAAGATTTTAGTAAATTATTCATGATAAAATAGATAATAGATAGAGAGATAGATTTGTGTCGAAAGTAGGTGACTTTGTGGGTAGGATTCTTGCCATTGCGAATCAAAAAGGCGGTGTTGGAAAAACGACAACAACCGTTAACCTTAGTGCTTGTTTAGCCTATATAGGAAAAAAAGTGCTGCTTGTAGATATTGATCCGCAAGGAAATTCAACAAGTGGTGCAGGGATTGATAAATCGGATGTGGAACAATGTATTTACGATGTATTAGTGGATGATGTGGAAGCAAGTGCTGTCATTAAAGAAACGAAGATTGAAAATCTAGATGTCATTCCAGCATCGATTCAGTTAGCAGGAGCTGAAATTGAACTTGTGCCAACCATTTCAAGGGAAATTCGTTTAAAGCGGGCTTTAGAAGAGGTTGCTCATCAATATGATTATATTTTGATTGATTGTCCGCCATCATTAAGCTTGCTTACGTTAAATGCACTTACTGCTGCGGATGCTGTCTTAATTCCTGTACAATGTGAATACTACGCCTTAGAAGGTTTAAGTCAGCTGCTTAACACGGTTCGAATTGTGCAAAAGCACTTAAATCAGGATTTGAGAATTGAAGGTGTTTTACTCACTATGTTTGATGCTAGAACAAATTTAGGTATTCAAGTTATTGATGAGGTAAAGAAATATTTCCAAGATAAAGTCTATCGTACAATTATTCCACGGAATGTTCGTTTAAGTGAGGCGCCAAGCCACGGAGAACCGATTATTATATATGACCCAAAGTCAAAAGGGGCGGAGGTTTATCTAGAATTGGCAAAGGAAGTGGTAGTAAATGGCTAGAGGACTTGGCAAAGGGATTAATGCATTGTTTAATAATGTTGAAAAGGTTGAAGTCGAAAAAGATGAAATTATTAAAGAAGTGAAGTTAAAAGAATTAAGACCGAACCCTTACCAGCCAAGAAAAATATTCGATGAAGAGGCAATTGAAGAACTAAAGCAATCCATTCTTGTACATGGTATTTTGCAGCCCATCATTGCCCGAAAAAGTATTAAAGGCTATGAGATTGTTGTCGGTGAAAGGCGATACCGTGCAGCAACGGAGGCTGGTTTAAAAACTGTACCTGTTGTGGTGAGGGAATTTAGCGAGCAGCAAATGATGGAGCTTGCTGTTTTGGAAAATTTACAAAGAGAAGATTTAAATCCAATTGAGGAAGCGTTTGCTTATCAATTATTACTAGAGCGATTAAATATCACTCAAGATGAACTAGCAAAGCGTCTTGGGAAAAGTCGTCCCCATATTACCAATCATGTTCGACTATTAACATTGCCGGAAGAAATTCGAAATTATATTTCAGAAGGCAAGATTTCAATGGGGCATGGACGAGCCTTGCTTTCTTTAAAGAAAAAGGAGAAATTAAATATAGTTGTTTCAAAGGTGATGCAAGAAAAGATGAATGTTCGTCAATTAGAACGATACATTCAGCAATTAAATGAGGGCGTTTCACGTGAAACAAAGAAGAAAGAGCAAACGAAAAAAGATATTTTTATTAAAGAGTATGAAACGAATCTTCGTGAGAAATTAGGGACAACCGTGACAATTAAGCAAAGTAAGAAAAAAGGAAAAATTGAAATTGAGTTTTTCTCCCAAGAAGATTTAACTCGTATATTAGAATTAATTAATCAAGAGAACGGATAATAACAACTGGCGGAGAGATTATGGTCTTATTAGGAACATTAGTGAATGCAGCATGTATTGCTATCGGAGCAATTGTTGGTAGGTTACTACAAAATATCCCTGAAAAAGTGAAAGAAACTGTGATGAGTGGGATTGGTTTAGCGGTCGCTGTTATGGGATTACAAATGACCTTTAAAAGTGAACAATATTTAATTGTTATTTTAAGTCTTGTAATCGGAGCGGTCATTGGAGAATGGATTGATATAGAGAAGCATTTAAATGCGTTAGGAAAATGGATTGAAAGTAAAATGAAACAAACAGAGGGAACGTCTATTTCACAAGGGTTTGTGACAGCAACGCTCATCTTTTGTATTGGAGCAATGTCTATTTTAGGCGCCTTAGATAGTGGAATTCGAAATGATCATACAGTGTTAATTACAAAGGCCATTATTGATGGCTTTACAGCGATTATTCTTTCGAGTACATTAGGAATCGGCGTTTTGTTTTCAGCCATCCCTATTATTTTGTATGAGGGGGTTATTGCTCTTTTAGCAACACAAATTGATCAGTGGATTCCATCGGGGTTGATGGACATGTTTATTGCTGAAATGACAGCTACAGGCGGATTAATGATTGCCGTTATTGGACTAAATATTATGGGATTAACCAAAATTAGAGCCGCTAACCTGCTGCCTGGAATTTTAGTCGTTGGTATACTTGTATCGTTTGTTTATTTATTTTTATAATATGAAAAAGGTCCTGTTAAATAATGTCGCTCATTTTTGGCTCAGTCGTGTGAAACCGTGGTTTTATACGAATGGGCCAAAATTGTATCAATCAACAATATTCATTAATGATAGCCATGAAAAAAAGGAAAGACGGGGACTTCCCACACCTTCCCTTTTTGGAATCATTGAATGTGTTACGTGAGTGGGTAAAACTGCTCACGTTTTTCGTTTATAACGTTTTTTCTTGATTGATGGACCAAGGAAGTGGTTGAAAATTATGTTTGAGGTTAAATTGAAGATGGGTGGAGTGAATGCCATCTGCAATTGTTTTAGCCATATTTAGTACAAGGTTTAAGCGGGTATTTTGTAAAACCATGAACTCCATAAACCCACTAACATTTACGATTCCTGTAATATGGGCATGACCGACAGATGGTAGCTCCTTATTAACTCCAGCCCCTGGTTTAACAGGCCCCTCTCCAATTTGGACGATACCAACACTTCTTACTTTACCGAGACAAGCGTCAATTCCAATAATAAATGGATTAGTATGCAACTTCTCAATTTCCGCTAACTTTTCCTCTAAATTCATGGCATGAATGGGTTCTGCTAACGTACCGTATACATAGAAGGAAGAGGTAGACGTCTTTTTTTCTTTTAAAAGTGTGCCAACTAGTGGGCCAAGAGAATCACCTGTTGAACGATCTGTACCGATGCATACAAAGACAATGGGTTGGAGTTTTTCTTTAGGGAGAAGATTTAGTAATTCTTTTGATATTTTGTATGATGCATCTGAGTCCTCGTGTAGAATGCGGCTCAGTCTATTGTCATGATTAAATATACTAGAATTTATCGTCATAGGCCCCACTCCTTTCTAAAATGATTAGTAATCAGTATACGGTGAAAAATGGAAAATTATACGTACAAGTAGTTAAAATGAGGGATGTTAAGTAGAAGTATATGTTCTTTATTAAGAATATCCTATAATATATATTAAAGAAAATCCTGATATATTCCTGCGTGGTTATAAAAAAATATCGTTTTACTATGTTATTGTGTATAGCTTTTTGTAGAAAAAGAGTTTATTGATGATAAAATAATATAGATTGTTTTATTGAAAGAGATAGGTGGGAATGTATGGATTATTCAGTGCGTATGTATAATCAATTTATGGATAAAATTTCAAACGAGGCGACATGGATAGCCCTAACAGACACGATTATTAAAATTATCCTTGTATTGGTGTTATCAAAGGTCATAATTACAGTGGCAAAAAAGACACTTCGTAATATTTTTCTTGTTCGAGCAAAAAGTCCACTTCGGACAAATGAACGAAGAGAAACGACGTTATTAAAATTACTAGAAAATATTATTACATACGTAATTTATTTTATATCTGCCATTATGATTCTAGAGTACTGTGGATTTGCTGTAAAAGGATTGCTTGCCGGAGCGGGGATTGTTGGACTTGCTGTTGGTTTTGGGGCGCAAAGCTTGGTCAAAGATGTAATTTCCGGTTTTTTTGTTATTTTTGAAGATCAATTTTCCGTAGGAGATTATATTAAAATTAATACGTTTGAAGGTGAAGTCCTTGAAATCGGACTGCGAACGACAAAGTTGAAAAGTAAGACAGGAGAGTTACATCTTATTCCGAATGGAAGTATCCTTCAAGTGACGAACTACTCGATTTTAAATAGCGTGTCTATTGTAGATATGACTATCGTGAATGATGATCGGCTTGAATTAGCTGAGAAGCTTATATATGAGAAATTAAGTCAGTTAGAAAGAAAAGCAGATGAAATTGTGAAAGTACTGGAGCTTGAAGAAAGTGAAATACTTGAATCGGGTGAAATTGTTCTTAGAATTACTACGGAAACGAAACCAACCAAGCAAGATGAAGTAAGTCGTTTGATTAGGAAAGAATTAAGGCCTATTTTAGATGAGTTTGGCATAAAATCGACGTTAAATAGTGGCGAGGAAGGATCGGTGTGAGCATGGAAGAGAAAGAATTTGCACTATATGATGTTGTAGAAATGAAAAAGCCGCACCCTTGCGGTGTGAATAAGTGGAAGATTATCCGTTTAGGAATGGACATTCGTATAAAGTGTGAGGGATGCGGCCATAGTGTAATGCTGCCAAGACGAGAGTTTGTTAAAAAAATGAAAAAAGTTTTATTGAAGCATGAGGAATAATCATGCTTTTTTTATGGAGATAGTGTAGTCTACCCTAGGAATAGGGTTGTCTTTTTATAATGTGAAATCTATAATTGGGAAAGGTTTAAGTTCGTAATTTAGAGGAGTGAAGATAAATGGCTTTAACAGCTGGTATCGTTGGTTTGCCGAACGTAGGTAAATCGACATTGTTTAATGCAATTACACAAGCAGGTGCAGAATCTGCTAACTATCCTTTTTGTACAATCGACCCAAATGTCGGTATTGTAGAAGTACCTGATCATCGTTTACAAAAACTAACGGAACTTGTACAACCAAAGAAAGTTGTACCAACTGCTTTTGAATTCACGGATATTGCTGGGATTGTAAAAGGAGCAAGTAAAGGGGAAGGGCTAGGAAATAAATTCCTTTCACATATTCGTCAAGTGGATGCGATTTGTCAGGTTGTTCGTTGTTTTGCGGACGAAAATATTACACACGTATCAGGTAAGGTTGATCCAATTGATGATATTCAAGTTATTAATCTTGAGTTAATTCTTGCTGACTTGGAATCTGTTGATAAACGAATTGAGCGAGTAGCGAAAATGGCGAAGCAAAAAGATAAAGATGCTATGTTTGAGCATGAAATTCTTGTTGCTCTAAAAGAAGCGCTAGAGGCAGAAAAGCCAGCTCGTACGGTCGAGTTTACAGAAGAGCAATCAAAAGTGGTTAAAGGAATGCACTTATTAACAATCAAGCCGATGCTATATGTGGCAAATGTAAGTGAAGATGAAATTGCTGATCCGTCTGAAAACGAATATGTACAGCAAGTCCGCGAATATGCAGCTAATGAAGATGCAGAAGTAATTGTAGTTTGTGCAAAAATTGAAGAAGAGATTTCAGAGCTTGATGGGGAAGAGAAAGCGATGTTCTTATCTGAGCTAGGGATTGAAGAGTCTGGTTTAGATCAATTAATTCGTGCTTCCTACCATTTGCTTGGTCTTGCAACATACTTCACAGCCGGTGTACAAGAAGTTCGTGCATGGACATTCCGTAAAGGCATGAAGGCTCCACAATGTGCTGGTATTATTCATACAGATTTTGAACGTGGATTTATCCGTGCAGAAACGGTTGCTTACGAGGACTTGTTAGCAGCGGGCAGTCACAATGCGGCAAAAGAAGCAGGAAAAGTTCGCTTAGAAGGTAAAGATTATGTCGTTCAAGACGGCGATGTCATCCATTTCCGTTTTAACGTTTAATAACTAGATGAAAATGGATTTCCTTTTTGGGGAATCCATTTTTGATTCTTGTATTAATATGAGTGTAGAGGTGAAAACATAGTATCGATTCGTCTAGTTTGAGCACTTTCGCTTTTGTTCGTTGCAAAGCCTAAAAAAACATGCTATAATCTTATCTTGTGAGTAATTATAAAAAATTGCTCCTTGCCCAATTGGGCCGCTTAGACCAAAAGGAGGTGACAGTGATGAGAAAATACGAAATTATGTACATCATCCGTCCAAACATTGAGGAAGAAGCTAAAAAAGCTTTAGTTGAACGTTTCAACACAATCCTTACTGACAATGGAGCGGAAACAGTAGAAGCTAAAGAATGGGGTAAACGTCGTCTTGCTTACGAAATCAATGATTTCCGTGACGGTTACTACGTACTTGTTAAAACTGATTCTAATGCAGCTGCGATTCAAGAATTTGATCGTCTTGCAAAAATCAGTGAAGACATCATTCGCCACATGGCAACAAAAGTTGAAGCTTAATTTAACATTTAATATAAATTCCACAATATGTTTCACGTGAGGCATATTCGGTAATGTAGGGGTTGATTCTGATGATGAATCGCGTAGTTTTAGTAGGTCGCTTAACGAAAGATCCTGATTTGCGATATACACCAAATGGAGTACCTGTAGCTACCTTTACTTTAGCTGTTAATCGAACGTTTTCGAATCAGCAAGGTGAGCGTGATGCAGACTTCATTAACTGTGTAGTTTGGCGTAAACCTGCAGAAAATGCAGCAAACTATTTGAAAAAAGGTAGTTTAGCTGGCGTGGATGGACGTATTCAAACACGTAATTATGAAGGACAAGACGGCAAACGCGTATATGTAACGGAGATTGTAGCTGATAGCGTTCAATTCCTTGAACCACGAAGCAGTTCAGCGGGTGGAAGAAATGAAGGCGGTTCTTACGGAGCTCAGAGAAGTTATAACGATAACAACTATGATAATCCGTTTGGAGGAAATCCAAATCCAAATCAGAATCAACGCAACAATGATAACTTCACTCGTGTAGATGATGATCCATTCGCAAATGACGGTAAAACAATCGATATTTCCGATGATGATCTTCCATTCTAATACATTTGAAGATACTAAAATTTGAGGAGGGAATTTAACATGGCAGGTGGAGGACGTAGAGGTGGACGTGCTAAACGTCGTAAAGTTTGTTATTTCACAGCAAACGGAATCACTAACATTGACTACAAAGATGTAGATTTACTTAAAAAATTCGTTTCAGAACGCGGTAAAATTTTACCACGTCGTGTAACAGGTACAAGCGCTAAATACCAACGTAAATTAACGATTGCTATTAAACGCTCACGTACTATGGCATTATTACCATATGTATCTGGTGAATAATTCAAATAAAAAGGCACATTGGGAGTTTTCCTAATGTGCCTTTTTTTATAAGCTAAGATTTGTTAAATCATATTGTGTACATGCAGGTGTGATATTTATCTAGGTAGAGCATAACATGATACAACCTATAGTAAATACCTCCTTAAAAACAAGGAGATGATTTACTATGCCAAATGGTAATAGCTTTGGAGTTGGCGGAGGTTTTGCATATGTAGCTGTTTTATTTATCCTTCTAATCATCGTTGGAGCTAATTTTTGAGGAGGATATGGTGCTTCCTAATCAAATCATCAATTTGAATACAATCAAATTATGCGGTTCTCTTTTTAGAATGTTTTATCGCTTAAGCCCTCTTATCAATAAAATTATGGAATCAAGTTATGGTTTAAAAAAGGGGAATATAAGCGATGTTTGAAATTCTATAGTAGAAACAGCTACAATAAAAGCGGTACATAAGAAAATATGTTTGATGGAGAGGATGTGAAGGATTGAATAAAGGAAAGAAAATTGCTGAAGGCGGTATGCTTTTAGCTCTGTACAGTATTTTATTATTTATAACGATACATATCCCGTTCCTAGGAATGATTACTTTTTTCTTGTTACCCATCCCTTTTGTATTAGTAATGATTAAAGAAAGCATTTCTTGGTCAATCGGATTTTTAGCTGTGGCCTCTGTACTGGGGATCATTATTGGAACTATTTTATCCTTGCCTACCGTTTTGTTAACGGGAGTAATGGGAATTGTTATCGGATATCATGTAAAACATAATAAATCAACGATTCAGATGTTTATTAGTTCAGTTCTTGCTTTTATAGTCGGGAGTTTACTCATCCTTATTGCCACGAATATCATATTAGACATGAATGTAGTAGATGAAACGTTAACGATGGTTGAGGAATCGATGGAAACATCCTTTGATATGATGGATATGCTTGGGCAAAATGTAACAGATGATATGAAGCAGCAAATGCGTGATTCGATTGAGATGATTCCAATGATGATTCCGAGTATGCTAGTTATTTCTGCAATGGTAATGGCGTATATATTCATTCTAGCTTCTCAACCGTTTATCAAGCGATTTAGTGACAAAGTGGTGAAATGGCCGCTTTTTCGTGAACTTCGTCTGCCCAAAAGTATTTTATGGTATTATTTAATTATACTTGTAGCTACTTTTTTCATGAATACGGATGATCATAGCTATGTGAATATGGCGATATTAAATTTGATGTTTATTTTGCAATTATTTATCCTTTTACAAGGCTTTTCACTTATTTTTTATATAAGTTACGTGAAAGGTTGGGGAAAATTTGTACCTATCTTAATTACCGTTGTATCGTTACTAAATCCGATTTTCCTTACTATCGTCCGGATATTAGGTATAATAGATTTAGGATTTCCATTTCGTGAGGCAATTACGAAGTCGAAGTAGTCTTAGTAAACCAGATGCTTTTAGGAGCTGAAATTATGCCATCTTTTTTTAAGGAGCGTTCGATACGATCTCCATTGTATGGGCTGTTTATTGTCGCTGTTTTATGTATAGGTATGTTTGCGTATTATAATTGGATAATCGCAGCTATTGGAGTAGTTGTCGTATCAGGCTTATTTTATTTGACGATACAAAAAATGATTCTGCATCAACGTCGAACAGAAGAGTATATTACAACCTTATCTTACCGACTAAAGAAAGTCGGTGAGGAAGCCTTATTAGAAATGCCAATTGGGATTATGTTAATTAATGAAGATTATTATATCGAATGGACAAATCCATTTTTAGCGTCTTGCTTTGCCGAGGATTCGCTCGCAGGAAGGTCGCTGTATGATGTCGCAGAGTCTCTTGTACCGCTTGTAAAGCAAGAAATTGAGATGGACATAGTGACATTAAACGAGCGTAAATTTAAAGTCATTCATAAACGAGATGAACGATTACTGTATTTCTTCGATGTGACAGAGCAAGTAGAAATAGAAAAAACGTATGAAGATGAAAGAACGGTTATTGCAACGATTTATTTAGATAACTATGATGAGTTAACACAGGGCATGGACGACCAACGTAAAAGCAGCTTGAATAGTTTAGTTACTTCTTTGCTTGATAAGTGGGCAAAAGAAAATGGCGTGTTTTTGAAACGAACATCATCTGAGCGTTTTATAACGGTCTTTAATGAAAATATTCTTCATCAGTTAGAAAAAGGAAAGTTTACAATATTAGATGAGATTCGCGAAACGACAGCGAAGCAGAATGTTCCGCTAACTTTAAGTATTGGTGTTGGTTCTGGGGTTTCATCTTTACCTGAGCTAGGGGCCCTTGCTCAATCAAGCTTAGATTTGGCATTAAGCCGTGGTGGAGACCAAGTTGCAATTAAGCAGTCAAATGGAAAAGTAAAATTCTTTGGCGGTAAAACAAATCCGATGGAGAAGCGTACAAGAGTGCGGGCTCGCGTTATTTCTCACGCTTTAAAGGATATGGTACTTGAAAGTGATAAAGTGATTGTTATGGGCCATAAAAATCCGGATATGGATGCAATTGGATCAGCAATTGGGATTTTAAAAGTAGCTCAAATGAATGAACGCGATGGATATATTGTCATTGATCGACAACAGCTCGATAATAGCGTTCGTCGTTTAATGGCTGAAATTGAAAATAAGCCAGAATTATATACACGCTTTATTTCACCAGACGAAGTATTAGAGATGGTTACGGATGAAACATTGCTTGTTGTAGTGGATACACATAAGCCATCGATGGTGATGGATGAGCGCGTGTTAAACCGCATCGATAAAGTAGTTGTGATTGATCATCATCGTCGTGGCGAAGAGTTCATTAATCATTCTTTACTTGTTTATATGGAGCCTTATGCATCTTCTACAGCCGAGCTTGTGACCGAATTACTTGAATATCAACCAAAACGAAGTAAAATTGATATGCTGGAGTCGACAGCGCTGCTTGCTGGAATTATTGTGGATACGAAAAGCTTTACACTTCGCACAGGCTCACGTACGTTTGATGCTGCGTCTTATTTGCGGGCACGTGGAGCGGATACTGTTCTTGTGCAAAAGTTTTTAAAGGAAGATGTTGATACGTATATTGAACGAGCAAAGTTGATTAAGGAGGTTTCCTTTTATAAGCAAGGGATTGCGATTGCCACCTCTAAAGACAATGCCATTCATAATCAAGTATTAATTGCGCAAGCAGCCGATACACTTCTCTCAATGGATGGAGTATTAGCATCATTTGTGATAGCAAAGCGTTCTGAAGACACCGTTGGAATCAGCGCCCGCTCACTTGGTGATATTAATGTTCAAGTGATTATGGAAATGTTGAACGGAGGCGGCCATCTTACGAATGCAGCAGCTCAGCAAATTGGCTCTGTTGAAGAAGTAGAAAAAAGATTGCTTGAAGCCATTGATGAATACTTAGAAGGAGGACAAAAAGAATGAAAGTTATATTTCTAAAAGATGTAAAGGGTAAAGGGAAAAAAGGAGAAGTGAAAAACGTAGCGGACGGCTATGCACATAACTTCTTATTAAAGCAAGGATTAGCAGTAGAAGCGAATAATGCAAATATCAAAACATTAGAGGCACAACAAAATAAAGAGCAAGTGCTAGCTGCAGAAGAGTTACAACAAGCAAAAGAGTTAAAAGAAACGTTAGAGAAATTAACAGTTGAGCTTTCTGCAAAGGCAGGAGAAGGCGGTCGATTATTTGGATCGATTACAACGAAACAAATTGCTGATGAACTTCAAAAGAAACATGGTATTAAAATCGACAAACGTAAAATGGATTTAGCAGATGGCATTCGTTCTTTAGGACATACGAAATTCCCAGTAAAACTTCATCATGAAGTAACAGCTACACTAACTGTTCATGTAAAAGAAATTAAGTAAATCTAGTGTAATTTTAAGTAGTAGAAAATTTTACTCCTATCTTATCTGCAGAAAATTGATAAAATAGAGATAGACGAAAAAAATGTGATTGGGCAATACGTCCTTTCACTTTTTTCTTTTTCTATGAATAGTAGATAAAATTGTTATCGTGCTTTACGCTTATTGTTAATAAGGTAAGAGAGTATAAAATTTTCGATATGTTTTGGTGTCTAGCTCCGGGCGCTATCGGTTCTATGGTCTAGACGAGCACTTCAGAAGGCAAAGAACGCCCTTAGCGCTTGTCATTATGCTTATTGCCGATAACGGGCGCCTGGGGCTTTTCTTAATAACCTCTGAGAACAGGAGGCTCTTAAATATGAATGAACAATTTCAAGATCGTATCCCGCCGCAAAATATAGAAGCAGAGCAGGCAGTGTTAGGTGCGATTTTTCTAGAACCTTCGTCGTTGACAGTTACGTCTGAGGTATTAATTCCGGAAGATTTCTATCGTAGCGCACATCAGAAAATCTTTAATGTAATGCTTAAGTTGAATGATGAAGGAATGGCTGTTGACTTAATTACTGTAACAGAAGAATTGGCAGCCACTAAAAGTTTAGAAGAAATCGGCGGAGTTACGTATTTAAGTGAACTGGCTGGTTCTGTGCCGACTGCGGCTAATGTCGAGTATTATGCACGTATCGTTGAAGAAAAGTCATTGCTGCGTCGCTTAATTCGAACAGCAACGAATATTGCTCAAGAAGGATATAGTCGTGAGGATGAGGTAGAGGATTTACTTGGTGAAGCTGAAAAGAATATTATGGAAGTCGCCCAGCGTAAAAATAGTGGTTCATTCCAAAATATTAAAGATGTGCTTGTGCGTACCTACGATAATATTGAAGAACTAACAAACCGTAAAGGTGATGTCACAGGGATTCCTACCGGCTTTGCTGAATTAGATCGAATGACAGCTGGGTTCCAGCGTAATGATTTAATTATTGTTGCGGCTCGTCCATCTGTTGGTAAAACTGCATTTGCACTAAATATTGCTCAAAACGTTGCAACGAAAACAGATGAAAATGTTGCAATCTTTAGCTTGGAGATGGGAGCAGAGCAGCTTGTTATGCGTATGCTTTGTGCGGAAGGAAACATTAATGCGCAGAACTTACGAACGGGCGCTTTAACGGATGAGGACTGGCGGAAGCTCACGATGGCAATGGGAAGCTTGTCTAATGCAGGTATTTATATTGATGATACACCAGGTGTTCGAATTGGTGAAATTCGTTCCAAATGTCGCCGCTTGAAGCAGGAGAATGGCCTTGGAATGATTTTGATTGATTACTTGCAGTTAATTCAAGGGAATGGTCGCTCAGGTGAAAATCGTCAGCAAGAAGTATCAGAAATTTCACGGTCGCTTAAAGCGTTAGCTCGAGAACTCCAAGTGCCTGTAATTGCCTTATCACAGCTTTCACGTGGTGTAGAGCAACGTCAAGATAAGCGCCCAATGATGTCGGATATTCGTGAATCAGGAAGTATCGAGCAGGATGCTGATATCGTTGCGTTCTTATATCGAGACGATTACTATGATAAAGAATCTGAGAATAAGAATATTATTGAAATTATTATTGCTAAACAAAGGAATGGTCCAGTAGGTACTGTCTCGCTTGCTTTTGTTAAGGAATATAATAAGTTCGTTAATCTAGAACGTCGTTTTGATGACTCTAATATGCCGCCAGGAGCGTAGAATAATCCTCGCCTCACGTTTAGTGAGCGGGGGTTATTTTATATAGCGAGTAAAAGTTCAAAGGAGTCGAAAAAGACAGGCAATGATAGAGGCATTACCTTCTATTAATATAGAAATATACGAACAAATATTTTATAGGATTTTATAATGTTCGGAAGTTTGTTGACTTTCCATTTCTCTTCTTGGTAAAATAGGTTTGTTTGATAAGGAATAGTTAGTGAACCTTTGGAGGTGCTTTAATAAAATGTCATCAGTTGTAGTCGTTGGTACACAATGGGGAGACGAAGGTAAAGGTAAAATTACAGATTTTCTATCCGAAAGCGCGGAAGCCGTTGCACGTTATCAAGGTGGTAATAATGCAGGGCATACGATTAAGTTTAACGGAGTAACATATAAACTTCACTTAATTCCATCAGGGATTTTTAATAGTGATAAAATCTGTGTCATTGGTAATGGGGTTGTAATTGACCCGAAAGCTCTTGTCACAGAGATTGCTTACCTGCATGAGCATGGAATTAGTACAGATAATCTTCGTATTTCTAATCGTGCGCACGTGATTCTTCCATATCATATTAAATTAGATAGAGTAGAGGAAGATCGCAAAGGTGCAAATAAAATTGGAACAACGATAAAAGGGATCGGACCTGCATATATGGATAAAGTCGGACGTGTTGGTATCCGTATGGCAGACCTTTTAGAGCGTGAGATTTTTGAAGAAAAATTAACGAAGAATCTTGTTGATAAAAATCTTCTGTTTGAACGTTTTTATGAAACAGAAGGATTTAAAGTTGAAGATATTTTAGATGAATATTATGAGTACGGACAACAAGTTAAGCAATATGTTTGTGATACTTCTGTTGTTTTAAATGGTGTACTTGATGAAGGAAAGCGCGTATTATTTGAAGGTGCTCAAGGAATCATGTTAGACATTGATCAAGGTACATACCCATTCGTTACTTCATCTAACCCTGTAGCTGGTGGTGTAACAATTGGTTCGGGTGTAGGTCCAACAAAAATTGACCATGTAGTGGGTGTATGTAAAGCCTATACAAGCCGTGTTGGAGATGGTCCATTCCCAACTGAATTACATGATGAAATTGGCCACCAAATTCGTGAAGTAGGCCGTGAATATGGTACGACAACAGGAAGACCACGACGCGTAGGTTGGTTTGATTCTATCGTTGTTCGTCATGCTCGTCGTGTAAGCGGTATTACAGATCTTTCTTTAAACTCTATTGATGTATTAACAGGGCTTGAAAAAGTGAAAATCTGTGTTGCTTATAAATATCGCGGTGAAACAATCCAAGAGTATCCTGCAACCTTAAACGCAATTTCAGAATGCGAACCAGTATATGAAGAACTTCCAGGCTGGACAGAAGATATTACAGGATGTAGAACACTAGAGGAGCTTCCAGCTAATGCACGTAACTATGTAGAGCGTGTATCTGAATTAGTCGGCGTTCCATTAGCTACTTTCTCTGTAGGTCCTGATCGTACACAAACAAATGTTGTTAATAATCCTTGGAGATAATGATTGCATAGATTGCAAAAGGCTGGATATCCAGCCTTTTGTCATCTAGTAAATAGAGGTTTATACCGCTAATAAATAAAAAAATATTTTTATGAAAATTTATATAGAAATAGTATTGCTTTTTTATATAATACCATGATATTATAATAAGCGTCGTCAGAAAAGAAAACAACTTAGAAAATGAGTCATTAGCTCAGTTGGTAGAGCATCTGACTTTTAATCAGAGGGTCGCAGGTTCGAATCCTGCATGACTCACCATTTTTTAAATTAGGGCCCCTTGGTCAAGCGGTTAAGACACCGCCCTTTCACGGCGGTAACACGGGTTCGAATCCCGTAGGGGTCACCATTTTTAGATTAATAATCTATTTGGTCCGGTAGTTCAGTTGGTTAGAATGCCTGCCTGTCACGCAGGAGGTCGCGGGTTCGAGTCCCGTCCGGACCGCCATTTTTTATCCTTGTACCTAGGTGCAAGTTTATATAGATGTTAGATTTTTTATACTCAATGAGCTGTACCTTGAAAAGGCTTTAGAGTTGGGAAAAAGATAAGTAGTTTTTATGTTAGAGAGAGAGTAACTATATACGGCTCAGTAGCTCAGTCGGTAGAGCAAAGGACTGAAAATCCTTGTGTCGGCGGTTCGATTCCGTCCTGAGCCATCTTCACAAAAACGCCATTATGGCGTTTTTTTGTTTTGATAGAGAATGTAGTTACATGATATTAGCAATCAAGTTAAATCGTTATTACTTACTTGTAATAATTGATACAGTTTTATTACAGTATAAAGTTTAATTCTGAAAAAATAGTATTATATGATAGAGTAGTGAAGGGGAGGAATGTTCCCTTTCTAATGGATAATACTAGTGCTTTAAGTAGCTGTTGAGGAAGCCTTCGGAATAAATTCGAAGGCCTTTTACGTACAATGAGTGAAAGACTTATTAGGCTTGTAATAATAGGAAAAAGATGATTTAAAGCGTTTTAAATGATACAGTATAATAAAGATATCTATGCTTAATAGGTCCTTTTGGGAGGGTGATTTAAAAAATGGATAAGAGAATTTTGGTCGTGGATGATGAAAAACCAATTGCAGATATATTACAATTTAATTTAAAGAAAGAAGGCTATGATGTTCATTGTGCGTATGATGGCAATGAGGCTCTAAAGATGGTAGAGGAGCTACAGCCCGATTTAATCCTGCTTGATATTATGCTTCCACAACGTGACGGCATGGAGGTTTGTCGTGAAGTTAGAAAAACATCGGAGGTTCCGATTATTATGCTAACGGCTAAGGATTCTGAAATTGATAAAGTGCTTGGACTTGAACTTGGTGCAGATGATTATGTAACAAAGCCATTTAGTACCCGGGAAATAATTGCGCGTGTAAAAGCGAACTTAAGACGTCAGCAAGTCGTAGCAACGCCAGATCCTGAAGAGGAGACAAAAGAAATTACGGTTGGTACATTAGTGATCCATCCGGACGCTTATGTTGTATCAAAACGTGGTGAGATGATTGAATTAACACATCGTGAATTTGAGCTTCTTCATTATTTAGCGAAGCATATTGGACAAGTGATGACACGTGAGCATTTATTGCAAACGGTTTGGGGATACGACTATTTTGGTGATGTCCGTACAGTAGATGTAACAGTCCGACGTCTCCGTGAGAAGATTGAAGACAATCCAAGTCATCCAAGTTGGATTGTAACGAGAAGAGGAGTAGGTTATTACTTGCGCAACCCTGAACAGGAGTAATTATTTATGAAAAAGGTCGGTTTTTTCCGCTCGATACATGTTAAATTGGTTCTAATTTATGTATTGCTCATTTTTGTAGCTATGCAGATTATTGGCGTGTATTTTGTTGGGAAATTAGAAGATAATCTTGTTAGTAATTTTAAAGATTCCATTAAAGGTCATATTAACTTGCTTACTTACAGTATTGGTGAGGAAATGATAAAAGAGCGGGATGAAGATGATCCTACTTTGGAAGAAGCGATTAATACCATTTTGAAAGATAAAGATAACACATCAAAGGATATCTCTGAAGTACGAGTCATAGATATTCGCAGTAGTCGTGTGATTGGGACCTCCGATTCTGGAAACCAGGAAATTATCGGAAGGAAAACAACAGAGATTACAGTGAAGCAAACGTTAGGTATAGGGGAAGACGATGAAGGGATATATCGTGACCCGGAAACAGGAAGACGTGTGTGGGTGCTTTCGACACCAATTGAAGCAAACAGCGAAGTTATTGGTGCTATTTACTTAATTGCAGATATGGAAAATGTTTTTGAACAAATGTCTGAAATTAATAATATATTCATTAAGGGAACTGCTATAGCCTTAAGCATTACTGCTCTTTTAGGAATCTTACTTGCACGAACGATTACAAGACCGATGGCAGATATGCAAAAGCAGGCTTTAGCAATGTCTAAAGGAAACTTTTCTCGGAAAGTTAAAATATATGGTGATGACGAAATTGGTCAATTAGCAGTGACATTTAATAATTTAACGAAAAAGTTACAAGAGTCGCAGTCGAGTACAGAAGGTGAACGGCGCAAGTTATCGTCTGTTTTAGCAAATATGACAGATGGAGTTATTTCTACGGATCGACGTGGCCGCGTCAATTTAATCAATGAACCAGCTGCAAAGTTACTAAACGTTACACGTGAAACGGTATTAAATCAACCAATTATCGAATTACTCGGCTTGGAAGAGGAATATACATTTGATGATTTACTTGAACAAAGGGAATCCATCATTCTTGATTATAGTACGAAAAAAGAGGCTTATATTTTACGGGCAAACCTTTCTGTTATCCAAAAGGAAACAGGGTTTGTTAATGGTTTAATTACGGTTTTACATGATATTACGGAGCAGGAAAAAATCGAAGAAGAACGCCGTGAATTTGTGGCGAACGTATCTCACGAGCTGCGTACTCCATTGACGACGATGCGGAGTTATTTAGAAGCACTTGCTGATGGAGCCTGGGAGGATAAAGAACTTGCTCCCTCATTTTTGAATGTTACACAAAATGAAACAGAACGAATGATTCGACTTGTTAATGACTTACTTCAGCTTTCGAAGATGGATAGTAAAGATTATCGATTATCCAAAGGCTGGGTTAATTTTAATAAGTTTTATGATCACATCATTGATCGCTTTGAAATGACCAAAAATGATGATATTACGTTTGTCCGTGATATTCCAAACGAAAATTATTATGTTGATATTGATGAAGATAAAATTACACAAGTACTCTATAATATTATTTCCAATTCGTTAAAGTATTCACCTGAAGGCGGGCAAGTCACATTCCGTATAGGGACTGTAGAGAGCTTCATTGTCGTTAGCATTAGTGACCAAGGTGTAGGGATTCCGAAAAATGTAATTGATAAAATTTTTGATCGCTTTTATCGAGTGGATAAGGCAAGGTCACGAAATCTTGGTGGTACAGGTCTCGGTTTGGCTATTGCAAAAGAAATGGTAGTAGCCCATGGCGGTAGAATTTGGGCAGAAAGTATGGAAGGCAAAGGGACAACTGTATTTTTTACTCTTCCATATGAGCAAGATGAAGAGGATGAATGGTCATGAATTTAGAGCGTGCAAAAAGTATTGTGCTATTCCTATTAATTGCAATCAGCACCTATTTAACATGGAGCATTTGGACGTACAAACCTGAACTTGAAAAGATTGATCAAGGCCCATTCTTAGTGATTGACCGAGAAGAAAAAACAGCGGGGGATGTCATTAAACCAAGGAGCATTCTTATTCATCGGAATCAGAGACATTACCAAACCTCTAGTCCTGCTGATTTAGAGAAGGCATCAGCGCAAATGAGTAAATGGAATTTGTATAATGCTAAAAAGCTTTCCACTCGTATGACAAAGAAAGAAATGAATGACTTTATGCATGAGGATGGAACAGTGGAAATTATATTTCCCGATGATGTGCCATTCCAATTGTATAAAAATGCTGTTGGTATAATAAATAAGGAAGTGCCTACTTTTTCTTTTGATCGAATCTTATATAAGCAAAAAGATATACAGAGCAAGGAAAGTATCTTATACTTTGTTTCTTCTCAAGAATTGAGTATTCTAGAAGCCTCAATTACGACGAAAAGGTTGAGTGCTTTCCATACTACCTTTTTTCAAGGAGCGAATGCTTATCCAGAGTATGTTGCACCTCCTGTTAATAATCAACACGAGGTGTTTGTTTCTAAAAATGAAATATCGCTGCCTCGCTATAAATATTTAATTGATGATTTAAATATTAAAAATTTCAAGGATGCCTTATTTGCTGATCCCGTAAATGTTCGCCATGAAACAGTCGTGAGCGGCGATGAGTATACGGATAGTACGAGGCTGCTATCGATTGATAAAACAACCCATATGCTTTCTTATATTGATACATCTCAAAAAAGTAAGACATTAAGCAGTTCAAGTGATTTACTCAAAAAAAGTATTGAGTTTGTTAATAATCATGCAGGATGGAAGGAAAGTAATTATCGTTTTGCCTATATGGATGAGGAGAGTCAGCGTGTAATCTTCCGTTTATATCATGATGGTTATCCTGTATTTAATCATTTAGGGATGTCTGAAATTGAGGAGATTTGGGGCAAGGATGAAATGTATAGTTATCAACGTCCGTATTTCACCTTTCAAACTGCCGATCCTTTTGAGCAATCTTTCGTGTCCCTGCCATCTGGAGAAGAAGTATTGAAACAATTGAAGACGATGCGTAACTTTGATTACTTTAATTTAGAGGATATTACGATTGGATATAAATTATCGATGGCGCCTTTAGATGACAATCTTATGTTTCTAGAGCCTACCTGGTATTATCGTTCTGGAGGGGATTGGTTAGCAGTTCCATTCGATGAGTCAGGAGGAGAAATGAATGGATTGGAGTAAGACAAAATCCATCTTTATCATGGTGTTTTTTATATTGAACATCTTTCTACTCTATCAATATTTAGAGAAAAGAGATAATAATCAATATGAATTGATTACGGAAGCATCTATTGATGAAATGTTAAAAGGGGACGAAATCACATATGATCCGCTTCCAAAGTCAACAATGAAAGAGCAATTTTTAATCGCCCAGAGTAAAGTTTTTACGAAGGATGATACTAAAAAATTATCGAATCAGCAGATAAAAATGAATGATCCAACGAAGCTCGTTGGTATTTTTGATAAACCATTGTCTATTAGTCAGAGCGTTCAATCAGCAGAATTAGAGCAGTTGTTAAAGGATTATATTTGGAATGGCAGTGACTATCAATACTGGAGCTATGATGAACAAAATAGCACCATTGTCTTTTACCAGCACTGGGACAAGAAAATGTTTTTTAATAATAGTAAGGGGAAAGTTACTTTATATTTAAATAAGAATCAGCAAGTGATTTCTTATGAACAAACTTACTTAGAGAAAATTGAAAAGTTTAAGAAGCCGAAAGAGTTAGTATCAGCTATTAAAGCGATTGAAACTCTATATATTAATGGTGATATCCAGCCAAAGAGCCATATTACGAAAGTAGAGCTGGGCTATTATAATTCTTTACAAACAACGTCTGCTACGCACTTGCTTGCTCCAACATGGAGAGTAGTTGTGAATGATAAGTTAGACTTATTTGTTAATGCCTTTGATAAGAGTGTGATTGAGTTAAATACGGAAGAAAAAATATTGGAGTGAGTGTTCATATGGCGATGCATTTTAGTGTACTCGCAAGCGGAAGTACAGGAAATGCTTTTTTTATTGAGACAGAGAAGCATGCCTTCCTAGTTGATGCTGGATTGAGCGGTAAAGCAATGGAAGGGTTATTTAGTGAAATTGGACGAGATATGTCTAAGCTGACAGGCATTCTTGTTACCCATGAACATAGTGATCACATTAAAGGGTTAGGGGTAGTTGCTAGAAAATATAAGCTGCCGATTTATGCGAATGCAAAAACGTGGCAGGCGATGGAACGTTCTATTGGTGAAATTTCAACGGAGCAAAAATTCCTATTTGAAATGGAACAAGTAAAAACATTCGGGGATTTAGATATTGAATCATTTGGTGTGTCTCACGATGCAGCAGAACCTATGTTTTATGCGTTTCATCATGAAGGGAAGAAAGTGGTAATTATCACAGATACAGGTTATGTGAGCGACCGCATGAAAGGTATTATTTCCAATGCCGATGCGTATGTATTTGAAAGTAATCATGATGTATCTATGCTTCGAATGGGGAAATATCCATGGAGCATAAAACGGCGCATTTTAAGCGATGTTGGACATGTATCTAATGAGGATGCAGCCCTTGCGATGTATGATGTAGTTGGTGATAATACAAAAAGGATTTACTTAGCACATTTAAGTTTAGATAATAATATGAAAGATTTAGCACGAATGTCGGTTGAACAAACGTTGAAATCAAAAGGCGTTGTTGTTGGAGAACAATTTTCATTATTTGATACAGATCCAAAAAAACCGACTGAGCTTGTTACGCTATAACGAATAAATAGGCAGCAACTACACATTAGTTGCTGCCTATTTGTATTGGTTGTATAGGTACTTTTTTTTAGATATTTTCTGCCGAAAGCGTATAATTAAGGATATATTAACCAAACACTAGTAATTGCAATTATTCATTCTAAAAAGAGAGGATGGAGAGGTTTTGGAATCAAATGAACCAAATTATGGGGAACGAACTCAACAGAAAAAGCGTAGTCGCTTTAGCTACTTTTTCTCTGGGTTAATTGGAGCAATTGTGGGTGCTCTAGTCATTTTATTCGTATTTCCGGAAGTAGGAATTCTTGAGGGGAATGAATCAAATAATACCGAGCAGTCCATAGTAGACAATAATCAAAGTGCAGTAACGAAGCAAAAGGTGGCCCTGGATGTAACAACGGCTGTAACGGATGCTGTTGATAAAGCCGGAGATGCTGTTGTTGGAATCACCAATATTCAAAAAACAGATTTTTGGGGAATGGGCGATCCAAATAATGATGGTCAATCAGCTGAGGCAGGCACTGGATCAGGTGTTGTATATAAAAAAAGCGGAGATAAGGCATTTATCGTGACGAATAACCACGTAATCGAAAATGCTTCAGAGCTTGAAGTGACGTTAAGTGATGGGACAAAATTGCCGGCTACATTAATTGGGAGCGATCCTTGGACGGATTTAGCTGTTATTGTTGTTAAAGGTAATAAAGTAAAAACAATTGCTGAATTTGGGAAATCGGAATTATTAAAGCCAGGGGAGCCGGTCATAGCAATAGGAAATCCGCTCGGTTTACAATTTTCTGGTTCGATTACTCAAGGGATTATTTCAGGTTTAGAACGGACAATTGAAGTGGATATTAATGAAGATGGTCAAGTTGACTGGAATGCAGAAGTTATTCAAACAGATGCGGCAATTAACCCTGGTAACAGTGGAGGGGCATTAATAAATATGGCAGGACAAGTAATCGGAATTAACTCGATGAAAATTGCTGAAAATGCAGTTGAAGGTATAGGGCTTTCTATTCCAATTGATTCTGTCATTCCAATTATTACAGACATTGAAGAATATGGTGAGGTAAAACGACCATACTTAGGTATTAACTTAGCATCAGTTGAAGAGATTTCTCAATATCATCAACAGAATACGTTGAAGCTGCCGTCAGATGTCAAATCAGGAGTTGCCATTACTGGTGTAGAAGCAGGATCACCTGCTGATAAAGCAGGGGTAAGAGAATTTGATGTAATTGTTGAAATGGATGGAGAATCTATTCAAGATGTTGTAGCATTACGAAAATATTTATATAATGAAAAGCACATTGGTGAAAAAGTGAAATTAGGTATTTATCGTGACGGTAAAAAACAAACAGCAACAGTCACATTATCGACAGCGGACCAACAAGAATAATAGAAGAGAAGCAGGGAGGACAGTTCTCCCTGCTTTTTTTGCATAAAAGCTATTGTGATTACTTGCGCTTTTTTAGGAATCTGTTACGATAACTGTGGATAAAAAAGAGGTTGAAATGAAAGGATATAGTTTGTGGATAAATAGTACGAGCAACTTATACACAAAAGGAGAGTAGAAATGCATGGTACTATATTGTTGTCAAGAACATGTTGAAATGGCGCTAGATGAAATTGTATATGAGTGTGAAACATACCCTAATTTAACGAGTGTAGCAGAGGAAAAACAATTATCAACAACCTGTGAATATTGTCGAAATAACGCAATATATATGGTAGCGAACTAATATTCTTATACAAGATGTGGATGAAAAATGTGGATATGTGGATAAGTTATGTGGATAACCTGTTCTTAACCTGTTTGTAAAGTGAGGATAAAAATGAATATAACGATTATTACAGTTGGGAAATTGAAAGAAAAATATTTAAAACAGGGGATTGATGAATATTTAAAACGATTAACGGCCTATGCCAAAGTCGATATTATCGAATTACCGGATGAGAAAGCTCCAGAAACATTAAGCGATGTAGAAATGCTTCAAATTAAAGAGAAAGAAGGGGAACGGATCTTATCTAAGATTAACCCAGATGCACATGTTATTGCACTAGCAATTGAAGGAAAAATGAAAACATCAGAAGAATTAGCAGATACAATTGAAAAGCTCGGTACCTATGGTAAAAGCAAAGTAGCCTTCATTATTGGCGGATCACTCGGATTAAGTGCAGCGGTTATGAAGCGAGCAGATGAAGCACTCTCTTTCTCCAAAATGACATTCCCACATCAGCTCATGAGATTAATTTTGGTGGAACAAGTATACCGAGCATTTCGGATTATGAGGGGGGAACCGTACCATAAATAAAGGCGGTTTTTCACATGAATTCCATTGATTGATCGGAAGATTTGTAGAAAGGTATAGGCTAAACAAGATTTATGTTTAGCCTACCTATTTTGTCTAGTGTGCCAGAGGAACTGACTATAATTTACTAAAAAAAGTAATCATATATTTGATTCTAAAGTCGAAGCAACCTCAGAAATAATGATTTCACTTCCCAAGATAGGTGAATCTTGTCCACCATTAGCTGGGCCTGTATGGGCTTCTTTGAAAGCATCGCTGTTTTTCCATTGGGCAAAGTCTTCCATAGTGTTCCAATACATATTTACATTGAGCTCATCATATTCTGAAAGGTTTTTAGTAATTAGTGCTTCGACTTTTACAAAACCATCCATTTTCTGTAAGGCTCCTGGTCTTGTGAACATTGGAGCCATTTTTTCAGCAAAACCTAATTTTGCTTTAATTCTGTTTGTTACAATAATCATTGATTATTCCCCCTATTTGTCATTTCAGATTTTCTAAATGAAAACCAATCGGCTTAAGTTTACCATCTTCCATTCGATATACTTTGTCACAGTATTTTAACATTCGTTCGTCATGGGTTACCATAATGGCTGCCTTATTCCTAGATTTCACCTCCCTCGCAATAAGCTGGACGACCTCATGGGCTCTTTGAGTATCGAGGCTTGCTGTTGGTTCATCTGCCAAAATAATTGAAGGATTATTCATAAAGGCACGAGCAATAGCCGTTCGTTGACGTTCTCCTCCGGATAAATGTTCTGGGAATTTCTTTATTTTTGTTTCTAAGCCAAGATGTTGAAGTAATTCTTTGGCATTTTCTTTATCTCTTTTTGTCACTTTACCGGCCATTTTTTTTACAACCAGTAATTGGTCGAGAACATTTAAGTAAGGAATTAGATTGCTTGTTTGTAATATAAATCCTATTTCCTCAAGGCGTACTTTTGATAAATCTTTCTCTTTTAAATCCCCTATTACTTTTCCATTAAGTTTTATCTCCCCTTCTGAGGCTTGCAGTAAGGCCCCTGCGATGGAAAGAAAAGTACTTTTACCTGAACCTGAGGGACCAACGACGGCAATAAATTCTCCTTGTTCAACGGAAAGAGAAACATCATTAAGAGCAACAACTTGATTTGCCCCTTGTTGATAGAATTTGGATACATGATTGAACTTTATTCCTGACATTACTCTATCCTCCCAATTGCTTGAAGTGGGTCTATTTTTGTAATTTTACGAATGGAAATTAACGAACTTAATATTGATATAACTAGCAATAAAATAGCATAAATGACGACAAGTTTAATATCTAGTGAAAAGGGCATTCCATCTGGAAGAATTAAAGCTGTTCCATATGTTAAGAGTATTCCAACAACAATACTAATGAATGAAAGTAGAAATACTTGTGACATAATTGCTTTACCTAAAAAAGCATTACTTGCACCAATCGCCTTTAAAATGCCAAATTGATTGGATTTTTGCAAGGTAAGTACATAAAAGAAGACAGCTAGTACAAAGGCTGAGATTGCTAAAAGGAAGGCAAGCATCATCATAATCGTGCCGTTTTCCTCTTTGTATCCAGGCATTCCTTGTATCGCTTCAGCCTTTGTTACTGTTTCTGTGTTATGGAAAAGATCATTTAATTTCTGCGGATCAATATTTTCTCCTTGAAGCATAATACCATTCACTGGATTTTTAATACCATTATCAGAACCAGGTGCTGCAAATTGAATTGAGCGCCATTTATCTAGTGTAGTAAAAATAGCGGGTAAATGATTGTATGTTTCATTTTCTACAAATCCAATAATTTTCATTTTTTCTGGAGACCCTTCTATTGAGAGTGTGTCTCCAATTTTAAATCCTTTGTCCTTTAAGGTGTCATTAGCGATAACTTCTAGTGATTTATCATTATTGAGAGGATTTCCTTCAATAATGCTTGGTTCTAAAAAACTTCCCGGAGTGATACCTAAAATAGCAATATCTACTTTTTCACTATCTTTGGAAGGAGTTAATCTTAAAACCGTAGCCATTGTGGCTCCCATCGGTGCTGCTGAAGAAACATTATCTTGCTTTTCTAGTTCATCTACGAATGATTCAGTTAATAGTGAACGGCTCATAGAGGCTCTAGATCCTTCCTCAAAAGTAACGTAATCTGCTTTCATATTTTTAAATGTTGCAGCACTTAGTGTGGAAAGTCCATTTCCCAAACCTGATAGGATAAAGACTAGCCAAGCAATAAGGACGGTTATGATTCCAATCATAAGAAAACGAAATTTACCATGTTTTAATTCTTTTAAAGCCAGAAACAATGGAAATCCTCCTTTAAATTAATATGATTAGTCAATGATGACTAATTTAATATGATTATATTATTATATTCGTGATTAGTCAATCGTGACTAATTGGGGGCAGGGTGGTGGATTTTATAATGTATAAATAGGAAAAGGAAACCTATTAACAAGGTTTCCTTGAATTTAGCACCACTGGTAGAAGAAGAATTATTCCGAATAAAGAGAAAGATCTCTTATGGACTTTTCAAGAAACGCAACCTCTGCTTCTAACATGGTAATTTTGTGTTCTACTGCAAGATTGACTCCAGATCTTACTCCATGGGAGGGGGTCTGTTTCATGATTTCTAATAATTCCCTGCTATTGTTTAAACGTTCTTCCAACGCAGGTATTGTTTTTTCTAAAGGGAGAAAATCAATAAACATTAACCCAATATCTCCTTGATAATTCACACTTTCAGCTGAAGATAAATTATTCAATAATAATTGGTAAAAATATTGCTTGCCACTATCATTTATGGAGTACACTTTTCGGGTCGGTCTGTTTCCTTCTTGCTCCAACTGAATGTCAATATATCCGTTTTGACTGAGTTTATCTAAAGTTGCATAAGCGGTAGGTTTTTTCATGTCGGTAACTGCACTTAAATTTCTCTCTATAAATTCATTGATTTGGTATCCATGTTGACTTTGACTCATGAGTAATCCAAGTAAAATAAGCGAGCGTTGTTCCATTGAGATCCGCCCTTTCTGCTATTATCTCTTGTCTTATATTTTCTCGCATATTTTATTTGTAGTCAATTGAGGGCTTACCAACAACTATAGAGGGAGAGCTCTAATCCCCATATCTTAAGTAAAAGACGAGTGAAGCCGTCTTCTTGAACCTTCCCAAAAAATTGATTCATGAGTTGTTTTCTTAGCTCCAGATGTGTAGCAACCATTAGTGTTGATGGGATTGGCGGAATAGGCGGGTGTAACATCTCTAAAATATGTTTTTAATTAAAGCTTCTCTTTTATAAGGGTTTGTAAAAAACTTCCAGTTAAGTCAATGCGAAGAACCGTAACATACGTAAATGAGAATCATAGGTCCATAAGTCCGTCATAGGTCATGAGAAGTAAATCCTTTCCACGACCTATACGGAAAATTGCTGTGCAGAAATACTAGTCTTTATTAAGAATACATTCTTAATTTATTATGATGTCGCCCGATTGGTATCACAAAAGGAGAGTCCGAAACAGGGTCCTTTATTACGTTACAATGGAGTCCAAAAATATCTTCAATCAATGTACTTGTAATAACCTCTGATGGCTTTCCCTCAGCGACAAGCTTTCCGTTATGCAAAGCAAAAATATGGTCTGCATAACGTGCTGACAGGTTGATATCATGAAGAACCATGACAATGGTTGTTCCGTATTTTCGGTTAAGGTCTGTTAGCAGGTCGAGAATTTCGACTTGATAGGTAATATCTAAATAAGTTGTCGGTTCATCGAGAAACAGTATGTCTGTTTGTTGTGCCAGAGCCATAGCAATCCATACACGCTGTCTTTGACCGCCTGAAAGCTCGTCAATATGTCGATCGGCAAATTCCGTGATGTTCATGATTTCCATTGCCTCTGCAACGGCTTCATAATCCTTTTTTGTCCAACCTTTTAGAAATGTTTGATGTGGATACCTTCCTCGTCCAACTAAATCCGCAACGGTTATTCCCTCAGGGACAATAGGGGATTGAGGCAAAAGCCCTAATACACGAGCCAACTGCTTTGGTGGTATTTTATAAATGGGTTTCCCTCCCAAGGTCACTTGCCCGGAAGTAGGTTTAATAAGCCTAGCCATTGTTTTAAGTAATGTAGATTTACCACAACCGTTTGAACCAATAATAATGCTTATTTTATTACTTGGAATTGAAAGACTTACATCATGTAAAATCGTTTTATTATCGTATCCAGCAGTGATTCCTTCAGTTTGAAAAGCATGTGTCGGTTTCATTATAAATCCCCCTTTCGATTCATTCGGATTAGCAAGTAGATCAAGTATGGTGCTCCAAGAATGCCTGTAATGACACCTACAGGATATCTAGCAACGAATGCAAATTGTCCTACAAGATCTGATGCTAAAACTAAAATGATGCCAACAAGACCTGCTGGGATAATGCTTGAAAAACCAACACCAACTAGTCTTTTTGCGATAGGTCCAGAAAGAAACGCAACAAATGCGATAGGTCCTGTTGCAGCGGTAGCTAACGCAATGATAAGTACCGAACTAATAATAAGTACAATTCGTGTCTTATCAGTATCAACTCCAAGTGAAGTTGCTGTTTGCTCTCCAAGTTCTAACATATCCAATCGTTTTCCGAGAACAATGATAATGGGTGCGAAAATAAGCACTGTAACCATAAGAGGATAAAGATTTTCCATTTTAGCACCGTTTAGACTGCCGCTGAGCCATCTCATGGCAGTAGGAATATCATGTTGCTGACCGATAAGTAATAAATAAGATATGGCAGCATTTAGCATGGCTTGAATGCCAATTCCTATTAAGATTAATCGACCAATTGAAAAAGAAGTACTTCTTGATAATAGAAAAATAACGATTACTGTAGCAAGTCCACCAATAATAGAAGCAATAGAAACAAAGGCATTACTTGCATGAAGAACAATGATACAAAAAACAGCAGCAGCACTTGAACCAGCTGTTATTCCGATAACATTTGGGTTTGCTAGGGGATTACGGAGCATCGTTTGAAATACATGTCCAGCAACACCAAAAGCAAATCCAGCCAAAACACCTGCCACCATTCTAGGAAAACGTATCGTTCCCACTGCAAAAGATGCACCTTTTACTTTCTCACCTAGTAGAACCCTTATGACATCTGAAACAGGATAAATTGTATTTCCTAGCATAAGCATCGTAGAGCAAAGCGCAAAGGCAATGATTGCAAGCAAAGAGGTCACGAGTATAAAACGGCGACGTCTTTTTATTCTACCTATCATTATAAGATTCATAGATTCATTTATCATAATGCACGCATTTTCGCTTTCATAGTTATTAAGATTAAAATAGGAGCCCCAATAAATGCTGTAACCACACCAACTTCAAGCTCACCAGGACTTCCTAAAATCCGACCGCATACATCTGATATGGTTAATATAATAGCACCTGATAACGCTGACATTGGGATAATGTATCGTAAATCAGGACCAATAACGAGTCGAATCACATGTGTTGCTAATAAACCTATAAAGCCAATAGGACCTGCGAGTGCTGTTGCTGCACCGCACAACAGCACTCCTCCAAAGGCGGAAACAAGTCTAAGTGTTCCTGTACGTACACCTAATCCTGTAGCTGCTTCATCACCTAATGCTAATGCATTGAGTGCTGGGGCAGTGAACAGGGCTATTAATATTCCAACAATAAGAAAAGGAATAAAAAGAGAGATAGAGCTCCAATCTCCTGCTCCAACACTACCTACCTGCCAAAATCTAAATTGATCCATAACGTTAGAGCGAGGAATCATAATGGCCATTACGAGAGATGATAATGCAGCACTCGTAGCAGCACCTGCTAAAACAAGTTTAAGGGGCGTGGCACCGCCACTCCCCATTGAACCAATTCCGAATACAACAATGGCAGTTACGATTGCTCCTGCTAATGCAAGCCAAACGTATTGACTAGCAGTACCCATATTAAAAAAGGAAATCCCGCAAACGACGAATAGTGCTGCCCCTGTGTTAACTCCTAAAATGCTAGGGTCTGCGATAGGATTACGAGTAACTGATTGCATTAGAGCCCCAGAAACCCCTAATGCAGCACCACACATCAAACTAAAAACAGTTCTAGCAATTCTTTGGCGAACCACATTTGCTCCGTGGGACTGTACTTCAGGATGGAATAAGCCATCCATTAGTTCATTCCATCCAACTGTACGAGATCCAAAAGCAAGAGAAGCCAATACACATATACCGAGTAGGACAATAGAAAGTATAAGAACTTTTATGAAGTTTTTCGGTAAAAGTAACTGCTTATTTTCTGAAACGGATGTATGATTCATATTATTGAACTTTGCTAACAGCTTCTGAGAGTAAAGTTAAGTACTCGTCAATTGAGTATTCAATTGAAAGTGGGCTTGGAGTTCCTGCTGCTGCAAGTGGAGTGTTATCTCCAATAATTACGACAGAACCTCTCTCTACCGCTGGGACTTTTCCAAGGATTGGATCAGCTTGTAGAGCCGCAAGTGTATTTTTGTCACCATATGATACCAAAATTTCAGCATCGTTAAGCATATCTGCATTTTCAGCACTTACTTCTATATAGAAACTATTTGGATCAGTGATTTGACTTGTAATACTTTCAGGGTATTCCATCCCTAACTCAGAAAGGAATGCACCACGTGGATCTTCTGGTGTGTAGATGTAGAACTTAGATAAATCATCGGCGTTCATACTTACGAATGCAGCCTTTTTGCCTTTAATTTCAGAGTGTTCATTTACTTTTTCTTCAATTAGTTTCTCTGTATCGGCAATAAGTTGTTTACCTTCTTTTTCTATTCCCATCCCCATTGCATTGTACGTAACTTGTTCACGCCATGAAGCTACCCAAGGGCTAGTTTGATAGGCAACAACTGGAGCGATTTCACTTAATGTATCATATTCTTCTTGAGTAATACCTGAGTATGCTGCAAGAATAACATCTGGATTAGCGTCAGCAATTGCTTCAAAATCTAAACCGTCAGTATCTTGAAAAATAGTTGGCGTTTCTGCACCAAGTTCTTCTAATTTATCCGCAGTCCAAGGTAACATTCCGCTATCATCTTGAACACCATAGTTTGCAGCTGAAAAACCTACAGGCACAACACCAAGAGCAAGAGCAACGTCATGGTTTGACCATTGAATAGTAACAACGCGTTCAGGTTTTTCTTCAATTGTCGTTTCTCCAAGTGCATGTTTAATCACAATTGGATATTCAGTTGTTGTTTCCTCGGATTCAACTGTTTTCTTATTAGATTCTTCAGTTGAAGTTGCTTCAGATTTTGTACCTGTTTGTTCACTTGAACAACCAGCTAGTGCAATCATAAGCATCACAATTAGTAATGTTAAGAATAATGATATTTTTTGTTTTATAATCATTTTGTATATCCTTCCTTAATCTAAGATTAGTTGATAATAATTATCAATATCATTACTGTAAATCTCCTTTAATAGGTTGTCAATAAAATATTTAGATATAACAAGGTGAACCGTATCATAAATAGCGGCAGTTTTACCGCCTTTATAAGGATTCTGGGGAACAAATTATTATAATAGGATTAACTTTCATTAGCCCGATTAACGCGGGCTTTTTAAATACTAAGAAAATCTTAAGATTTACACCAAGAGTTTATTAAGATTTAATTGGTATCATTACCTTAAACGAATGAATAATAGGAGTGATATCATATGTTCCGATTCATATACAGGAGTGAATTTTTATGAATATATTAGTTTGTGATGATGATAAGGCCATTGTAGATGCTATAGGAATTTACTTAGAAAATGAAGGTTATAAAGTTCTCAAAGCGTCTAATGGAATAGAGGCTATCGAAATAATCGAAGATCATGAGATCCATCTGATTATTATGGATATTATGATGCCTAAGATGGACGGCATAACAGCTACTATGAAAATCAGAGAAGACAATAAAATACCGTTGATTATGCTTTCTGCCAAGTCTGAGGATTATGATAAGATATTAGGATTAAATTTAGGAGCAGATGATTATATCACCAAACCATTTAATCCTTTAGAGCTCATAGCAAGAGTGAAGTCACAGCTAAGAAGGTATACCACATTGGGAAGCCTTGAAACCAAGAACCATGTCTATCAAACTGGGGGACTTATCATTGATGATGAAAGTAAGGTAATCACTGTTGATGGAGAGGAAGTTCATCTTACACCGGTGCAATATAAAATATTAAAGCTTTTGACTGTCAATGCTGGGAGAGTTTTTTCTATAGAGGAGATCTATCAGAAGGTATGGAATGAAACGCCTGTTAATCCAGAGAATACGGTAGCTGTCCATGTAAGGAAAATCAGGGAGAAAATAGAAATAAATCCGAAAGAACCAAAATATTTGAGGGTGGTGTGGGGAATTGGGTACAAAGTTGAAAAATTATAGCCACTCGATCATAACGAAAATTATCGTTTGTGCCATAGTCATTACATGTTTTACGGGTGCTCTAACAGCATTTGTTGATACAGCAGTTTTAAGTGATGGTGATTTTGGAATCATTTCTGAAGATAACTATTTTCAAAGTAGAGCGTATGTACAAGAAAATGAAAATCTTGTCGCCAACCTAACTCAACTAATAGGAGAATATAAGAGTGAAAAATATATTTTGAAAGGTGGGAGTATCAGTGAAGAAGAATTAAGAAGCGAAGCGGAAAACTTATATGCAGATTTTCAACTCCAATCTAAAAGTTATAATCCGAACTTGAGTGAAGCGGAAAATTATAAAAAGTTCAAAGAAGTATATAAAGATGAGATTGCACAAGCAAAGGATAGACTGATTAAGAATGATTTAAGGGAATTCCATTTACTAAAGCAAAATCTAGAAGCGTATGAAGGTTTAGTTTATTATGCAAGTAATGGTACCAATGTATTTACGAACAGTACAAAAAAAGAGCAAGGTCAATTTAAAACTTACCCTTCCTACATGGCTTTCAAGGATTATAAGAGAGAAATTTTCCCGAAAGAGGTAGAAGGCAACAAACATTTATATCAGGTTACAGGACAAATAGACGAATTAGATCCAGAAACTACTGTGGTTTATGTAGCTTTTACAGAAGAATTTTTAAATCTCAAAATGAAAGAATGGAAGGAAGACAAGGTAGCAGCGACCAATAACTTATATAAAGTAGTAGGATTTTTAGTAGGGCTTATTTTATCCTTTCTATATTTATTACTCATAATTGGGAGAAAATCTTTTGACGATAAAGAAGTACACTTCCATGCAATAGATAGATTATATAATGATCTTAACCTAGTGTTGTGTCTAGGGATGATAATGCTTTGGGTTACATTGTTGGATAGGGTAGGTTTTGAAAATGCCCATCAAATGTCTATTCCAATTACAGCCCCAATTGCCACAGCAGGCCTCATACTCGTTTTATCACTTGTGAAGCATTTCAAGAATCGAACTCTTATCAGGCATACCTTGCTCTATAGGATTTTCTATAAGCTGTTTGTATTTGTACGGAATGTATATGATAGTGGAAGTGTTGGCGTAAAGACTGTATTACTAGTCATCGGTTATCCTATATTGGTTGTAATAACGTTTTTCATGTTCCCGGTAACCATAGGTGTAGCTGCCTGGTTTGCTTTTAAAAAGGTGAAATCTTTCCATGCTATACAAGAAGGGGTTGAGAGAATAAAGGACGGGGACCTTCGTCATCGAATCGACGTGGAGGGAGAGGGCGAGCTTGAAAGACTTGCTGGTAATATAAACAGCATTACAGATGGTTTGAAAAAAGCCGTTGATAGTGAGCTAAAAAGTGAACGGTTAAAAACAGAGCTCATCACTAATGTATCACATGATATCCGAACACCTTTGACTTCGATTATTACTTATGTCGACTTATTGAAAAAAGAACAGGATTCTTCTAAGGTAGAAGAATATATCGAGGTACTGGATCAAAAATCGAAAAGGCTCAAAGTGCTAACAGACGATTTATTTGAAGCGGCTAAGGCCTCAAGCGGAGATATTCCGGTTCAATTAGAGAAAATTGATATCGTATCTTTAATCACCCAGGGGTTGGGAGAGGTAAATGACAAAATTGAAGCCTCAGATTTAGAATTTAAGATGAATCATCCCGAGGATAAAGTATATATGAAAGCAGATGGAAGATTACTGTGGAGATCGATAGAAAACTTATTATCCAATATATTTAAATATGCTTTAAAGGGGTCAAGGATCTATATCGATATTGAAGATACGGGCAGTGAAGTCCTTCTTACCTTCAAAAATATTTCAGCTTATGAATTAAATATTTCAGCAGACGAATTAATGGAGCGTTTTAAAAGGGGCGATGAATCCAGATTTAGTGAGGGAAGTGGATTAGGACTATCAATTGCAAGAAGCCTTATTGAGCTACAAGATGGGAAGTTTTCTATTCAAGTTGATGGAGATTTGTTCAAGTCGATAATCTGTATGTCTAAACATCATAACAATGACTGACTCGTATTGGTTTTTAAAAATTAAATGATTAGTAGGAATAGGATATCAAAGTGATGTCCTATTTTTTTTGCATACCCTTTATTGCTCAAATATATAAATCATAGAGTTAAACAGCGGGTTAAATAGGGGCGGTGAACCGTATCCTTTAGATAAAGTTCAATTAATAGAATACCCTTTAATAAGTTGCACTAAATAAATCAGTCCCTTTTCTAATTGTCCAATTGAAGTGTAGGAATAAGATATGTGAAGGTACAGATAATCCTTTTTTATACATACTTCCTAGATACAAGACTAAAAGTAGGTTAAAGGAACTACTTTGACTTGCTGCTGAATTTCCTCCTACCGGAGCAACACCTCCTATTTCCGTTTTTTCGGACTTTTATATTGATTCATTCCGCAAAACAGGAATTTTCCGCTTTTACGGAATAGTAGTTTACTATTTATAGGTATATTACCTAGTAATTCCAAGTTGGCACGATACTTGCAGATAATGGATTGAGAGAATAAATGAAGTCTTATCGATCATCTCAGGGGGTGCTGGAAAAGTGAATGAACTTGTTTCTATGGAAGACTAATTTTTACTAGACTACATGAAAATCTTCTAGGATTTTGGAAATTAACATTGGTACTTCCATTATTAACAAAATTAGAATATTCATTGTGCTAGTAACAAGTAGTTACCAATTTCTATAAATACTAGCATGAAACATGAAAAAGGGTATAAATGTGAAGATCATATTCAAATGATTATAGAAACATTTACTTAGAAAAGGCCCTTTATGGAATTAAATTTAAGGGGGATTTATATGGATTTATTAATTATTTTATTATCGCTCGGATTATTAATGTTTGCTGCTTACCGCGGTTATTCAGTTATTTTATTTGCTCCTATCTGTGCGCTTTTGGCCGTTTTATTAATCGCACCGCTCCATGTTTTGCCTTTCTTTTCAGGCGTGTTCATGGAAAAGATGGTTGGCTTTATTAAATCCTATTTTGCTGTTTTCTTATTAGGGGCTATTTTTGGTAAAGTCGTAGAAATGTCAGGGATTGCTGAATCCATTGCTAAGACTATTGTCAGCTGGCTTGGCGCGAAACGGGCGATGTTGACGATTGTGTTGCTTGGTGCAATTTTAACTTACAGCGGTGTCAGTTTATTCGTAGCTGTGTTTGCGATTTATCCGTTTGCTGCGCAAATGTTCAGACAAGCAAATATTCCGAAAAGATTGATTCCGGGTACGATTGCTCTTGGTGCTTTTACTTTTACAATGGATGCATTGCCAGGTACACCGCAAATTCAAAACGTTATTCCGATTGCCTTCTTTAAAACAGATATCTATGCTGCACCAATCCTTGGAATCATAGGCGCCATCATCGTTTTATCTGTAGGCTTATTGTACCTAGAGTCGAGAAGGAAAAAAGCTGAAAGAGCCGGTGAAGGCTATTATGGTTTTGAAGCGGAAACAGCCGCTGCGTTAGAAAAGGAAGAGACAGAATCGAAAGAACCTGCTGTTCTCAATTTAACAACCAAGCAATCGTTAGCTAAACAAATCCTTGCCTTTGTTCCACTTATTTTGGTTGGGGTAACGAATAAACTGTTTGTAACGTATATTCCGACATGGTATCCGAATGGCTTTGATTTTACAGCACTTGGCTTAGATGCTTATAAGGTTGATGTAGCTGTATCTGCCCCAATCTGGGCAATTATTATGGCACTGCTCGTAGGAATTGTGACGTCCATTGCTTATGATTGGAGACGGGTAATGGCAAAATTTAAGGATGGTGTGAATACGGCCATCGGAGGTTCCCTGTTGGCTACTATGAATACTGGTGCTGAATATGGATTTGGTGGTATTATCGCGGCACTTCCGGGATTTTCAAAAATCAGTGACGGGATATCTACTGCATTTACAAATCCGCTTGTTAACGGTGCGGTTACGACAACTGCACTTGCCGGGATGACAGGATCAGCATCCGGTGGTATGGGTATTGCGCTAGGCGCAATGGCCGATAAGTATAATCAAGCGATTGCTGCTGCTAATATTCCTCCAGAAGTTATGCACCGCGTAGTGGCGATGGCATCAGGCGGTATGGATACTCTCCCTCATAACGGTGCCGTGATAACCTTGCTTGCGGTAACAGGATTAACGCATAAGCAATCGTATAGAGATATTTTTGCCATCACCGTTATTAAAACATTAACTGTATTTGTGATTATTGCTCTTTATACATTCTTCGGAATTGTTTAATAGAATAAAAGTTTACTAGACAACTAGATCGTTTAATATTTTAGGAGGTATGAACGTGGGGAAAACATTAGCAGGAAAAACAGCATTTATTACAGGGTCGGCAAGCGGAATCGGCTTAGAAATCGCTAAGACATTTGCTCAAGAAGGGGCAAATATCGTCATTTCTGATTTAGATGCTGAAAAAAGCGAACAAGTGGTGCTAGAGCTAAAAGAACAAGGATTTGAAGCCATTGCTGCTCCTTGCGATGTTACCAATGAGGAAGCGTTTAAGAATAGTCTTCAATTGGCGCACAGCACCTTTGGAAAAATTGATATTTTAGTTAATAATGCCGGACTGCAGTATGTCTCTCCGATTGAGGAGTTCCCAACAGAAAAATTCGAACTGCTTCTAAAGGTTATGTTAACTGCTCCCTTTATTGGGATTAAGCATGTCTTCCCATTTATGAAGGAGCAAGGCTTTGGCCGGGTTATCAACATGGCTTCGATAAATGGTCTTGTTGGATTTGCCGGCAAAGCGGCCTACAATAGTGCTAAACATGGGGTCATTGGTTTGACAAAAGTAGCAGCATTGGAAGGAGCTCCGCACGGAATTACAGTAAATGCCTTATGTCCTGGCTATGTGGATACTCCGCTTGTAAGAGGACAATTGGCTGATTTGGCCAAGACAAGGAAGGTTAGCCTGGATCGAGCTGTGGAGGAAGTCCTGCTACCGCTTGTTCCACAAAAAAGGTTGTTATCTGTATCGGAAATTGCTGATTATGCTGTCTTTTTAGCAAGTGATAAAGGCAGAGGGGTAACAGGACAGGCCGTCGTACTAGATGGCGGGTACACAGCGCAATAAAGTGAAACTTCCATCAGTGGGGGCTCCCTCCCCCACTGATAGTTAGCCACGTTCTACGGTCACTAAGATTTCTGCTTCGCCTCAATCAAGTGACCGTACGAACCTGATTGGTTCAACTATACCTTTGAAAACCGCAAAGGTAAGTTTCACTGTATCTCACCAATCGGACCTTTACGGGCAGTAAGACCCCCACCTATCTTTAAGCTTGAGGTGGGGGTCTTACTGCCTGTTAAGTGTGGGATAAAAAGAAAGCTGACCTCGTAAATGTCTCCGTTAAACAATATGGTTGATTAAGGAATCGTTAGATCATTTTGGATACCCACCCATACGTAATTTTAGACTGCTTTTGTTATAATAAATAGAACGAGTGCAACAAGGGGGAAGCAAAAGTGAGTCGGGTATTTGAAGGAGTACCAATCAGTTGGCATGAGCAAATTATCAATCTGTTAGCGGAACGTGTGGTTATTATCGATGATAACGGAATGATTTTATATATCAACGAGGGATATTGCCAGTTTATTGGGACAACTATGGAAAAGGCAATTGGTCAGCCTGTACAGGATGTGATTGAAAACTCGCGAATGCACAGGATGGTCAAAACAGGGAAGGCGGAACTGGCCGCTGTTCAAAAAATCAATGGCAGTGAAATGATTGCCAACCGTTTTCCTATTTTCGAGGATGGGAAAGTTGTTGGTGCTGTGGGAAATGTGATGTTTCGCAATCCTGAGGAATGGCGGATGTATAGAACAAAAATTCAAAACCTCGTCGAAGAATTAAACTATTATCAAGCAAAAGCTCAAAGAGATTTACGGAGTAAATACGGCTTTGAGGACTTAATCGGCAGCAGTCCTATTTTTCTTGCGGCAAAAACACTCGCCCAAAGAGTATCTGGAAGCAATTCATCGGTGTTATTAATCGGGGAATCGGGTACCGGTAAGGAATTATTTGCTCATGCGATTCATCATAAAAGCACCCGTGCGTCCGCTCCTTTTGTGGCGATTAACTGTTCCTCTATCCCTGAGCACTTATTGGAATCGGAATTGTTTGGCTATGAGGATGGTGCTTTTACAGGTGCGAAAAAAGGCGGCAAAAAGGGGCAGTTTGAATTAGCCGGCGGAGGAACGCTTTTTTTGGATGAAATTGGGGATATGCCGCTCTCGATGCAAAGCAAACTATTAAGGGTGTTGCAGGAAAAAGAGGTTGTTCGTGTAGGCGGCTATAAGTCAATCTCTGTTGATGTGCGGATTATCGCTGCTACCCATCGTGATTTAGAAAAGATGGTTGAAAAAGGGGAGTTCCGCCAAGATTTATATTATCGCTTAAATGTCATTAAAATTGATATTCCTCCGCTAAGGGAAAGAAAGGCAGATATCCCCCCGATTGCGAAACGGTTATTAAAAAAATTGGAGGCGAGATTTTATCGCAATGGCATTGAGCTGTCTGCTGAAGTAAAAGAAAGATTGATGCAGCACTCATGGCCGGGGAATATTCGTGAACTGGAAAATGTGTTAGAGCGTTCGATTAATGTGCTGGACGGTAAAATGATTAAGGTATCCGATTTGCCCTTGTATTTGCGCGATTTTGAGCCGGAGGACGGTAGCGCCATTCATTCCAATCAAGAGGTTCCTCAAAGTCCTGTGTCAGCATCGGAACCATTGTTTGTTCAGCCATTGAAGGAGACGCTGGCGCAGGTGGAAAAGCAAGCGATTGAACATGCCTTAGCGGTTACGAAAGGCAATAAGCTAGAAGCGGCTCTGCTGCTGGAAATCGGTAAAACGAGTTTTTATGATAAATGTAAGTTATATAATATAAAATAAAGAGATGCTAGTCGTAAAGTTTACTTTTAGTCTAGAGAAATAGCAGTTGGAAATTGGCGTGACATAGGGCCGTTTGATTATCTGAAAATCGAAAATAGCTGTGGTACAGTGGAAACAATAAATCCCCCCTATTAGAAATAGTTTTAGAACTTGTCTAATAAGGGGGATTATTATTTTACGGTAATGTAGATTCTAACTAAACACAAAACAGCTGCCGGGAGGAATTTCCCGACAGCCAGGATAAGGCTAAAATTAGTTTTTACCAGGCTTTTTGCCTGTTCCTTTACCAGGCTTTTTGCCTGTTCCTTTACCAGGCTTTTTGCCTGTTCCTTTACCAGGCTTTTTGCCTGTTCCTTTACCAGGTCCTTTACCAGTTCCTTTACCTTGTGCTACTGGGTTTTGAGTTAAGTACTCACCAAGACCTGCTTTTTTTGCTGTTTCAATTAACTCTAAAATTTGAGCTCCACTCATCGATAGAACCCCCTTTCCATAAAATTCCCTTAAAGTGTAAGGTTATGTAGTTTATGAATTCTTTTTTTATTTGTTCTAGGTTTTATTTATTTTATTTATTTTATTATCAAATCCATTCTTCTCTCATAAGATGACAATGTAAAAAAAAAGAGGGAATGATGTTATGCAGCATAATATTCCTACAATGAGTATTTTTTTAGAGCCCAAGCACCTTGAAGTACTGGAAAGCGACATCTGGAACGAGGAGCTTCTTCCTTCCAAGCTGTTAGTAAACAACATTCCATACGAAATGGGTATTACTTATCGTGGAGATCACATACGCAATTTTCCCCAAAAATCGTTTAGAGTCGACTTTGGAACATATAACGAGAGATTTACGGGGCGTGAAATTCACCTTAATGCTGAATATAGTGATCCCTCATTCATTCGAAACAAGCTATCCTTTGATTTTTTTCAAGACATTGGGAGTGTTTCTCCTGATTGTAAGCATGTTTTCGTTGAACTTAATGGAAAGCCTATGGGGATCTACTTACAGATTGAATCGGTCGATGAATGGTTTTTACAAAAAAGGCAGCTTCCATATGGTTCAATTTTTTATGCGACGGAATACCATGCTAATTTTTCTTTATTAACTCCGGAAGAGGATCCGAAACCTTCTCTTCTATCTGGATATGTACGGAAATTAGGTAAGGTTGAGGATGACCTCGATTTAGAAATGCTCATATATAAAATTAATACGATTTCGCGAAATGATTTTGGTAAAGAAATTACAAAATACTTAGATGTTGAAAAATATTTGTTGTGGCTATGTGGAATTGTGTGTACACAGAACTTTGATGGTTTCATTCACAATTATGCACTATATCGAAATGGGGAAAGTGGATTATTCCAAATAATCCCCTGGGATTATGATGCGACGTGGGGCAGGGATTGGGATGGAGAGATAATGGAATGCGATGATGTTCCTATTGAAGGCTATAATACACTAACTGCACGTTTACTTGATGTAAAGGTATTCCGGGACCAGTACCGTCTTCTCCTTGAGGAAATATTAGAAACCTCATTTACACCTGAGGCATTAGAACCGAAAATTACAAACCTTCATAGACAAATACACCCTTATATAACTTTAGACTCTTATAAAAAGAAGTCCATCGATATATTTGTTAATGAGCCGGAACTTATTCTGGAGTTTATAGCCAAACGTAATAAGTATCTTCGCGAGCATCTAAAGGACTTAACATAAGGAGGGGAATCCTTTGGAACCCATCAGTGTGAGAAATACAAAGAAATATGGCAGAGGGATATTTGCAGAACGTAATATTAAGAATGGCGAGTTCCTTGAGGAAGCGCCAGTAATTGTTATTCCTAAAATTGAATGGAAGCTAATGAGGGAGTGTATTCTTTCAAACTATATCTTCCGTTGGGAAGAGGATAAAGCTCTTGCTTTAGGATACGGTTCTTTATACAATCACTCCTACACTCCTAATGCGAGGTATATTACTAATATTGAAAACCACTCGATAGACTTTTATGCCATGAAAGATATTCATGAGGGAGAAGAGATACTGGTCAATTACAATGGAGACCCAGAGGACCAGTCTCCATTATGGTTTGAAGTTATAGAGTAAAATGCGTGAAGAAAGATAGAATACGCAGGTTCAGTTGAAAATAAGAATCTTAAATGATTTTTACTTTTTGATAATTGTAGGAAAGGCGCCAAACGTGTACGCATGTCCCCGTCAACTCGAGTAATCACCTGTAGAATCTTCAATCGATATAACCTCAAAAAAGAAAACAATCTTTCTTTTAACAAGGAAAAGTTGTTTTCTTCTTCTGATGTTTCCCCTATTTGGTTAATACATCCTTTATAATTATGGCTTATGGATCGAATGTGACAAAAAGGTCATAGTGAATATGGTAAAATAGACTTGCTTTTGCTCAATAGGGACTTTGATATGTCATGCAAATCATATAGCATTTTATTGGGACTCGGCCGATGCATTGGTGGAGGCAGCATAGTTAAATGATCGATCTGTTCAATTCTATAAAAAGATGGGGAAGTACAATTTAGTATGAAAGTAAATAAAATAAAATTAATTTGGGTCTTATCTGTTTTTCTATTATTCTTTTTTATAAGTGTAAATATCTTTACCTCTTATGTAAAAATAAAAAAAACGGTTGAGGAATCAATTGCAAATCAAAGTCTGGAGGCAGCAAAGTCAATCGCTGCTTCGATGGATGTAGAAGCGTATAAGCAGTTCCTTCTTAATCCTACAAAAAACAAAGAATATTGGGCAACGAGAAAATACTTAAATGATGCAAGAGAAAAAATAGGGGCTTTATATGTATACACCCTTGTTGTGGATAATCCTAAAGTATCGACAGCTATGATTATGGGAATGCCTAAAGAAGCTGCACAGTCTTACCCGATAGGAGAGGCTTGTACCGTACCAGAAGAACAAGTGAAACGAGCGTATGAGGGGAAGACATATGTTACAGGGGTGCTCAAGGACTCTAAATATGAAGACTATTTATCGGTTGGAGCCCCGATTAAGGATCATGAAGGTAAGATTATTGGATATTTAGGAATTGATATAAGCGCAGATACACTCAATAGTATAGAAAATAAAGTGCTGAAAAATAGTATTTCTAATCTTGCTTTTAACGCTGTATTTGTATTAATCGTATTAGGATCCTTTTTTGTCATGCAGAGATGGTATCAAAGAGAAACAACAAAGGAAATTGAAGATACTGAAGATACATATCAAACAGAAATTAGAACGTTAATATCTTCTGTTCAATCTTTAAGACATGATTTCACAAATCATATTCAGGTTTTACATGGTCTTCTCAAATTAGGAAAAACAGAGAAAGCGTTAGAGTATCTATCTTCTCTATTTAAAGAAGTTCGTTCTATTGAATCTTTAAAAATAAATATAGATAACCCTGGGCTTTCTGTATTATTTCAAACAAAGAAACTTTCTGCTGAAAACCATAATATCGATATTAATTTTACAGTTTCTAATGTTGCATTCGATACAATCAAAACCATAGATTTAATTAAAATATTCTCGAATTTAATTGATAATGCAATTGATGCGGCCATAGTACTGCCTGAGGGTGAGCGGAAAATAAATATTGTATGTAAAGCTAATTCAACCCATTATTTATTTGAAATTACGAATACAGGTCCAAAGATTATTGATAAGGAATTGATTTTTAAAAGCGGATATTCAACTAAAAAGAAAGAGTCGGGAAAAATTAGAGGACAAGGTTTATTTATTGTTAAGGAAATAGTTCATAAATATGATGGGCATATAGTAATGGATTCAACGGCAACAGAGACTACAGCAACTGTGAATATTCCAATAAAAAAATTTACTTCATGAGCTAAGTGTTATCATCATTTGAATGATAAATCTGCTGTATTGTCACGTGTGAAACTGCGGTTCCACACGAATGAGCCAAAAAAATAAAGGTGAGTTACATTGTCTCTGCATTACAATGTAAGCTCACTATTTTTAATTTTTATTCATTAAGCTATGTTTTTTACCATAGCTAAAATAGACGAACAATCCAATGACAAACCAAATTCCGCATGCAATCCATGTATCAATGGAGAGCTGAGAAAGTAAAAATAAACATAATAGGAATGATACAATCGGTAAGACTGGAAAGAATGGTACCTTAAAACTGCCAGATGGTATACTTTTATCTTTTCGTAAATAAATAATTCCGATGGACACTACTGTAAATGCAAGTAATGTTCCCATATTCACCAGCTCTGCCAGTTTAGATAATGGAATAAAACCAGCAAAAAAAGCTACAATCACTGCAAATATCCATGTATTTTTTATGGGTGTTTTGTATTTTTTATGCAGCTCATACATACTTTTCGGAAGCAATCCATCACGACTAAGTGCATAAAGAAGTCTTGTCCCTCCATAGGCCATTACAAGTATAACCGTCGTCATCCCAGTAATCGCCCCAAGAGAAATAACTCCGGCCACCCATTCCTGCTGAATAAGTTGCATAGCATAACTAACTGGGTCACTTACATCAAGGCTTGTATATGGAGCAATTCCAGTTAACACAAGAGCAACCGCTACGTAAAGCAATGTACAAATTAATAATGAACCAATAATTCCAACTGGCATGCTGCGTTGAGGATTCTTTACTTCCTCGGCAGCTGATGAAACAGCATCAAATCCTAAATAAGCAAAGAAAACAAGGGCTGCTCCACTCGTAACTCCACCTATCCCGAATGGCATAAATGGCTGCCAATTAACAGGTTTCACATAAAAAACACCTACTACAATAAATAAGAGAATAACACTTATTTTAATAAATACCATGATTTTATTAAACTTCGCAGATTCTTGTACCCCAATTGTTAATAAACACGCAATGGCTAATACAATGGCTATTGCGGGTACATTTAAATATGTTCCGTTTGCTGGATTAAAAGCTTCAGAAATTGCATTTGGAATCATGATATTAAAGCCTGCTAATAAAGAATGCAGATAGGAAGACCAACCAGTGGCAACCGCAGCCACCGCTAAACCGTATTCTAATAGTAAGGCCCAACCAATTAACCAAGCGATTAATTCACCAAATACAATATAGCCATATGTATATGCACTACCCGTTACTGGTACAGATGAAGCAAATTCCGAAAAACATAAGGCTGCTAATGCGCAGACGAAAGCGGCTATTATAAACGATAATATGATAGCTGGTCCAGCATGATTTGCCGCTACTGTGCCAGGAAGAATGAATATGCCTGTTCCGACAATAGCACCAACGCCCATTAAGACTAAATCAAATGCTCCTAATGTTTTCTTCAGCTGTGACTCCCCGCTTTTTTTCAATAAATCTCCGATAGGCTTTTTTCGAAATACTTCGCTTTTCATTTTTAACACCCTTTTTAATTATGATTATTTGAGGTTAAAGTGTAGAAAAATCTGCATGCTTAGTATTCTTTAGTATGGATAAATCTATACGATATGTAAGCTGACATAGTAAAAGGAAACAACAATGTAAAGATTTTCTGATTCATATGAGGCAGGGGATAAAATCAATTTTGATATACAGAAATAAATGCAGAAGGGAGGCTTGTCAATATGGGAAGACTATGACAGTATATAAGCATATAACGAACTCTCTATCTGTTTTCTGTGAATTTCAAGTTCGTAGCAGCTCTTCCTATGAAGCAGCAAAAAGGGAATTGAAACTAACTTATACATTAGGAGAGTAACCGATTACGAATGGAGGAAATAGAGTTATGTCAAATTTGCCAAGTTGTCCAAAATGTAATTCAGAATACACGTATGAAGACGGCAGCCTTTTAGTTTGCCCAGAATGTGCTCATGAGTGGGCGCCAGGCTTGGAAAATGAAAATAGCGAAGAGCAAAAGGTTGTCAAAGATTCAAATGGAAATGTTTTAAACGATGGAGACGCAGTAACGGTTATCAAAGATTTGAAAGTAAAAGGAAGTTCATCGGTTTTAAAACAAGGTACAAAAGTGAAAAGTATTCGTTTAGTCGATGGGGACCATAATATTGATTGTAAAATTGATGGTTTTGGAGCGATGAAATTAAAATCCGAATTTGTTAAAAAGATATAAATGTGATTTTAATATAAAAAATGGTCAGCCCCTAAACCTGGATATCATGATTGTTCAAGGTTTTTGAGGGCTGACCTATTTTAGTTAAACACCTGGGAACCAGCCTGGTGTATGAATAATGGCATTCCATAATGGATCAGGTATAACTAATTGTTCCTGTTTACTTTTGTCAATCTGTGTTACGATTTCATCTTCTCTTCCTTCTGCTACCTTTTGCACCCAATCAGGGTCAATAATTAACTCTCTACCAAGTGCTAGTAAAGGGACTCCTGTCTCAAATGCTTTCCGAGCGTCATCAGCAGAATAAATAGAACCTACACCGATAAGAGGAACTCGATTATTAATCGTTTCTAGCAGGTATTCAATGCGTATTTTATTGACATCATCTACGCCTCTTCTAGCTGTAGAAAAGAATTCAGTTAATGAAACATGTAGATAATCTAAGTCTTTATCGGCTAAAGCGTCTACTAAGGCTAGTGTATCCGCCATTGTAATTCCAGGTGTTTCTGGTTCTTCAGGTGAAAAACGATATCCAACAATAAACGGAGATTGAGCATGCTCCTTAACTACATTCTTTACCTTATCTACCACTGCTAAAGGGAAGGTCATACGCTTTTCTAGACTACCTCCAAATCGATCTTCACGACGATTAGAATGTGGGGAGAAGAATTGTTGAATTAAATATCCGTTTGCTCCATGAATTTCAACTCCATCGAATCCTGCTTCAATCGCACGTCGAGTCGTTGCTCCAAAAGCATGAATAATCTCCTCAACTTCTGATTCTGTCAAAGCTCTTGGCTTTACAGCTGGTTCTTCTGTTGAAGCGCCGCCTTTTTCTGCAGGTATATCACTTGCACTTACAATTTCACCATTAGGGACTAGCTCTGGAGGACACATTCTTCCACCATGGAACATTTGTAAGACAGCTTTAGCACCTTGATCTTTAATTCCTTTTGCTAACTGCTTTAAGCTTGGTATCATTTCATCACTGTCACCACCAAATTCACCATGAAACCCTTTTCCATTTGGCGTAACATATGTACAAGCAGTAATCACCATGCTGACTCCTTTAGAGCGGTGAGCGTAATAATTTACTTCTGCCTCTGTTACTGTTCCATCCGGATTAGACGAGAAGTTTGTCATAGGTGCCATAACAATTCGATTTTTTAACTCAACTCCATTTGTAAATGTATATGGAGATAATAAATGTTGGTCATTCTTATTCATGCTTACTTCCCCCTTTATTAAGATATAGTTAACATACTAAATAAAATAAATATTTTACAATGTTATGCTTAGCTAATAATCTGAATCTTATTAAAAATAGACGCTGCCTTATGAAAGGGGAGCGCCTATTTTGGGATGTTCTATATTTTAAAAATCAAAGTTGTCAGGGTCTGGTCCTACTCGATGATTTTGATTTAGTTCATCAATTCTCTGCATTTCTTCTTTCGTTAACTCAAAGTCAAATACAGCGGAGTTTTCAACAATTCGATGTTCTTTCGTAGATTTCGGAATGGTTACAACGCCGTTTTGTAAATCCCAACGTATAATAACTTGAGCGATGGTTTTATTATGTGTATGAGCAATTTCTTGTAGAACCGGGTTATCCAGTAATTGACCTTGCATTAAAGGTGACCAAGCTTCTAACCGAATTCCGTGTTCTTGACAAAAGGCTTGAACTTCTTTTTGCGTTAAACGTGGGTGATATTCTACTTGGTTAACCATCGGTTTAATTTCTGCATCTTTCATTAAGTCTTCAAGATGATGGATTTGGAAGTTACTTACGCCGATTGCTTTTACTTTCCCTTCCTTATAAAGAGTTTCTAATGCTCGCCATGCTTCCTTGTATTTCCCTTCTACAGGCCAGTGAATAAGATATAAATCTAAATAATCTAAACCAAGTTTCTTTAGGCTCGTTTCATAAGCGGCAATCGTTGATTCGTAACCTAAATCAGAATTCCACACTTTCGACGTAACAAATAGTTCTTCTCTAGAGATACCCGTTTCATCTAGCCCTTCGCGGATCGCTTGGCCAACTCCTTCTTCATTTTCATAAATGGCAGCTGTATCAATACTACGATATCCATGTTTAATGGCGAATTTAACAGCATTCACTAATTCAGGGCCTTCTTCTACTTTAAATACTCCAATACCAAGCCAAGGCATTTTAACACCGTTATATAAAGTTGTTGTATCTTGTAAGTTTCTATTCATTATCAATAAACCTCCCATTGTTGTTATAAGAAAATAGAGTTGTTCTATACTTGTTTAATATTTGGTCAATCACCTCCTTTAATTTATCTTTTTTCAAGAATTCCACTCCAACCTGTAAGTATTGCGGCCATTAGTACCATTAGTGCTCCTATCCAAGAAGTATGAATTAGTCCGATAGAGTTTGTGATAACCCCACCTAAATACGATCCAAGCGCAATTCCAGCATTAAATGCAGCGATGTTAATAGCTGATGCCACATCGACTGCTGTTGGTACGAAACGCTCTGCTAACATGACTACATAGACTTGTAAGCCTGGCACATTCATAAAAGCCATAAGTCCCATTAAGAAAATGGTCATCAATCCTGCTATTTTAAATGGTGCCGTGAACATTAAGATAAATAGTATAACAGCTTGTACAATAAACATATAAAATAATGCTTTAATCGGATTTTGATTAGATAGCTTTCCGCCTACCATGTTACCAATTGCAATCGCAATGCCGTAAATAAACAGAATCACTGCAACGGTTCCTTCCTTAAATCCTGTGATAGTCTGCAGTAATGGTGATAAATAAGTAAAGACAACGAATGTTCCTCCATAGCCTAAAGCGGTAATGATAAACATAAGCAGTAAGCGACCGTTTGTTACCAACTTGAACTGATCCTGCAGTGTTGTACGCTTGCCCTTTCGCAGATCAGATGGAACCAGGATACTATTTGCGATTAGTGCAAGAACACCCACCGCTACTATGACGATAAAGGCCATTCTCCAGCCGAATTGCTGGCCGATGAATGTTCCGAATGGGACTCCTGTAACGGTAGCTACTGTCAGCCCAGTGAACATAATGGATATTGCACTAGCCCGCCGATTTTCTGGTACTAAATCAGCGGCAATCGTGGAGCCAATTGACATAAAAATACCATGTGAAAAGGCAGAAATCACACGGGCTGCAAGTAAAACCCCAATACTGGAAGCTCCAGCAGCGATACTGTTTCCTATAATAAAAATAACCATAATCCAAAGCAATAAAGCTTTACGTGACATCCTCGAAGTAAGAGAGGTGAGAATGGGTGCTCCAAATGTTACTCCTAAAGCATATAAAGAAACGGTTAAACCGGCCGTTGTAACAGGTATTTGTAAATCCTTCGCGATGAGAGGCAGTAGGCCCACGCTGATAAATTCTGTTGTTCCAATTGCAAATGCACTGACTGCTAATGCAAGCAGTGCAAATGTACTTCTTTTTTTATCTATAGACATTTTTTTCCCTCCAAAGTGATTGTGACACTGTATTAATGAAGTCAGTTAAAGTAAACTATATAAATTAATAAATACGATAACTTTTAACTGGCAAATGTTATTATGGGATATATGTAAATTAAAGAAAAGTACGTACTTTAAAGTAATATAGGTACCTAAAGGTTCTATAGGTACTTTTAAGTGCCTATAGATTTGGAGGAGAAATTATGAAGAAAAAGAAATACAATATATCAGTAGAAGCGACATTAGAAGTGATAGGCGGGAAGTGGAAATGTGTGATTCTATGCCATCTAACCCACGGAAAGAAACGAACTAGTGAATTGAAACGTCTTATGCCAGATATTACTCAGAAGATGTTAACCCAGCAATTACGTGAATTAGAAGCGGATGGAGTAATTAATAGAATTGTGTATAATCAAATTCCCCCGAAAGTGGAATATGAGTTAAGTGAATATGGGTGGAGTTTACAAAGTATTTTAGATTCTCTTTGTGCTTGGGGAGAAAAGCATATTATGAAAGTATACGGTGATAAATTTGCTGTGTTAGAAGAGAATGTTTTAAATGAACATTTGAAGTAAGGAGATCTTAGCTTTATCATAAAATCCTTGGCTGTAAATGATTGAAAGGCCTACTGCTGAATATACACAACAGTAAGCCTTTTTTTAGTGATATTGTACAAGGATATTCATTTAAATGTTCCACTTGTCATAGGTCAGGTACTGTTTAAGTTTTTAAGACGGAATCTTTTATTTCTGGGAAGCTAGAGTAGCATTAAGTGCCTGCCCTTTTTTTGGCCATTCACCGATAAACTCGAGTTCACTATAAGTAAAGTAGTTATGAAGAATTTCCTCGCGATTATCTAAGAAAAGTTGATCCGCTACGGCTGATACGAGCTTAGGGATACCAAACTTCATACCCGAAAGCGCAGAGGCTGAAATACCGCAACTGATTAAGGCTGAATAGTTAAAAGCAAAAATTCCATGAAGGAACTTTTTATTCCTTTCATCACGGCTCAAGAAAGCAAAGCCAGGGCTGAGATAAGGGTGGGCATCGAGCAAAGGATTGCTTATTTCTTCTGGTGCTTTATATTTGTCCTCCCAGCGAGCGATATAGTTTTCAATTAGTCTCAATTCTGGACGTAAAGCGGGATTAGTTAGAAGACCAGTGCTGATGATGAGGAAATCAAAGGTGAACGTTCCTTGAGGCGTGGTGACTACCGCACCTTCGTCTGCTGCTTCTACATTAACCCAAGGTGCGCCTATATGCAGCTGAAAACCAGACCACGAGGATGCGCGTTCAAAAGTATCATTAGTCGGTGGTTGATTATGTTTAAAGAAGTGAGCCATAGCAGCATATTTATCGGTGTCCGATAGACCATGGAAACGTTCAATCATCCCTGAGATTTCCATCTGGCGAATTGGGTTGATACGTGGAAGCTCCTTGCGACGAACAAAGACATGTGCTTCGGCTACACCTTGCGATAGTGCGAAATTAGCATTATCAAAAGCCGAGGCACCGCCTCCCAAGATTCCAATCTTTTTATCTTTAAGTGTTTCAAAATCAATAAATTCAGAGGTATGAGCATAAAGTTGACGTGGTAACTTCTCGGAAATTATAGGTGGTACATGCCATTCACCGCCACCTTGAATACCAGTAGCTAGAATGACTTTACGTGCAAGTAATAGATTAGATGGAGCTCCAGGCCCTTCGATATGCAATCGGTGAATGCCTTCGTCTGTAGGTTCAATGAGCTTAAGCTTTACTTCATTCATGACGGGGAGATTGAGAACCTTTCGATACCAGCGTAAATAATTCATCCAGTCACTGCGGGGGATTTTCACGATTTGTTCCCAGCCTTCTGATCCAAATTGTGCTTCCCACCATGAACGGAAAGTAAGTGAAGGGATTCCGAGGTCAATGGAAGTTAGATGTTTGGGTGTTCGCAATGTAATCATACGAGCATAGGTTTCCCAAGGCCCTTCTAATCCTTCCTGGTTTTCGTCGATTACAAGGATATTAGATATTCGTTCACGTATAAGACCAAAAGCGGCACCTAAGCCACTTTGACCGCCGCCGACAATGACTACATCATAAACATGTCCTTCAGAATGATTGAGTGGGTGAACCCAATCTTCACCTCCAAAGGCAAGATAGGAAAGGTCTCTTTTTACTTGTTCTTTTAAAGCTTCTAATCCCATAGTTTGTTCATTCCTTTCTTTCATTCGTTTCAATCTGTAATAATGGCTTTTTTAACTGTATAAAAAGTGTTTTTCTTTAAATAAGAATTCAATATTAAGAATGATAAAAACGAAATATTCCGTTAATTAATATACTGATTGATGTTATTTTTTATAACATCATTTCGTTTATGTTCTTATAGTATCATGTTTATTTTCACATTTCATTGTAATTTTATCTGAAAATTCCTTTTTTTATTGTGCAAACATACTAGATTTATAATCTTTTTGTTATAAGAAGTAAAGTCGAGGTTAAATAAAAATGTAAAATGATTAAAAATAATGTTTTTATGTTAAAAGATATGACATAAAAATTGTTAGATAGGTAATTTTTGTTGTAAGTGCTTTAATCTTTGATGAAAAAGGTATATCGATACCTAATGAAGCAGATCCTATAGTTTAGGGCATTTTATTCGTGTTTTTTATAATGTTATTTAAAATTAAACTCGTCAATGGTGAAAATAAACATAATAAAACGAACGATGTGTATTGACGTAATGTTAATATTCGTTTAATATAATTGCGGAGTTAAAAAAAGAAAAATCATGTTCATTCGTATATTCTCAGTGATACGGTCTGAGAGTTTCTACTAGGAGCCGAAAATTCCTAACTACGAATGGGTAGTTCAGTCTGCCCATTTATAGTTAGGAATTTCTTTTATTAGGGAGGATATATGGAACGTTTATTTAGATTGCGCGAACTAGGAACAAATGTAAGGACGGAAATATTAGCTGGTTTTACAACCTTTTTAACGATGGCTTACATTATTGTTGTGAATCCTGCCATCCTGTCCGCTGCGGGTGTGCCGTTTAATCAAGTATTTATTGCGACCATTTTGGCTGCGGCTATTGGAACATTAATCATGGCTCTCTTGGCAAATTATCCGATTGCCATTGCTCCTGGTATGGGTATGAATGCTTATTTTACAAGCGTTGTTGCTACCCAAGGAGTAAGTTACCAAGTTGTTTTTGGAACGGTTTTTTTAGCAGGGATTATATTCATCATCTTGTCGTTGACTAAATTTCGTCAATTGCTTATTGAATCGATGCCTACTTCCTTAAAATATGGAATTACAGCAGGGATTGGTTTATTTATTGCATTTATTGGATTGAAAATGTCGGGGATTGTTGTAGCGGACCCTAATTCCGTTGTAATTTTGGGTGATTTACATAAGCCTGTTACAATCTTATCGATTGTTGGCCTGTTTATCACGTTCATTTTAATTGCTCGTAAAATAAAGGGTGCTTTGTTTATTGGTATGCTTATTACGGCAATCATCGGTTATTTTATGGGAATGTTACAAATGGAAGGTGTTGTATCTACACCACCGGCAATTGTCTTTTTTGATTTAGATATTACAGGTGTTTTTTCGAATTCATTATATACAGTAGTGTTTGCCTTTTTGCTTGTTACTATTTTTGATACAACGGGAACAATGGTTGGAGTAGCGGAGCAAGCGGGTCTAATGAAAGATGGAAAGCTGCCAAGAGCTAAATCAGCTCTTGCTGCAGATGCTGTTGCGACAACAGTTGGCGCGACACTAGGTACGAGTCCATCTAGTGCTTATGTTGAATCATCGTCAGGGGTGGCAGCTGGAGGTCGTTCTGGACTGACTGCTTTCGTAGTTGCGATTCTCTTCTTAATTGCTCTATTTTTCTCACCATTAGTAGCAGCTATTTCATCACTTTCAGCTATTACAGCTCCGGCTTTAATCATTGTTGGCTGTTATATGATGGAAGGGTTAGCGAAAATCAATTGGAAGGAATTTGATGAAGCATTCCCGGCCTTTGCAGTTATTTTGACCATGCCTTTAACGGGAAGTATTGCAACTGGAATTGCAATTGGATTTATTACGTATCCAATCATCAAGCTTGTAAGTGGTAAAGGGAAAGATATACATCCAATCATTTATCTTTTCGGAATTATTTTTGTCATTCAGATGGCCTTTTTTCCAGGGCATTAAGGCATGAAATATTCTCATAATACATGCTTTATGAATAACACCGATATAGTGAATCGTATTATATTAAATGATGGAAAGTGAAAAGAAAACGGGATACCCTAGATAGGGTATCCCGTTTTCTGTCTTTCTTAGGCTGAAATTTGATGTTCAGATTCAGATCTTATCATTTTTTCTTTCTTACCATGTAGAAGGAAATAAAGAATAGATGCGACTAAGCTGAAGATACCTAAAATGATATATAAATTTTTATAGCCAGTCATTGGGATAATAAACCCAAGTACATAAGGACCGAAACCTAATCCTGCATCAAGAAAGATAAAGAAAGTCGACGTAGCTAACCCCATGCGATGAGATTCAGTCAATTTTACGGCAATAGCTTGAGTACAGGATTGCATATTACCAAACCCAAGACCGATAAGGGCACCAGATAATAATAAAGTGATGCTGTTATTTGCTGTACTGAGAAGCAGCAACCCAGCGCCAAAGAAAACAAAGGCAGGGTACATAACAATATTTGCCCCTTTTACATCCATTAAGCGGCCTGTGAAAGGGCGTGAAACTAATACTGCAATAGCATATACAATGAAGAAAAAGCTAGCCGCATCAATCAGGTTAATTTCCATTGCATAGAAGTTGATAAAGGAAAGAACACTGGAATAACAGAAGGCTACTGCCAGCGTAACAAATGCAATGGGCAGTGCCTTAGGCTCAATAAAATCAGAAAGTTTGAATCCTTTTACCTCTGATTTTTTTGCTGATTTCTCTAATATCGGTACATATACAAAGAAGGCGGTAATTAAACTAATTACTCCCAAAGCAAGGCAGAAGCTAAAAATCATCTGAAAGCTTGTATGTTGGCTCATATATAGCCCAATAAAAGGACCAATTGCGGTAGCGAGTGTTGCACTCATACTAAAGTAGCCGATCCCTTCTCCTTTTCTTGTTTGCGGGATAATTTGGGCTACAATTGTACCAGCCGCTGTACTTGCCATGCCTAACGTTACACCATGTATAAAACGATTAAAAAGTAAGAAAGCAATGCCGAAATTTAAAAAGTATAAAAATGTCGTCAAAGTAAAGAAGATTAAGCCGATAATTAATGTTCTTTTTCGGCCAATCAAATCAATAACACGGCCGATAAATAGTCGTCCAATTAACGTCCCAATAATAAAAATTCCTGTTACAAGTCCCGCTTGGCTTGTGGAAGCATGATATTCATTCACAGCATACACTGCAATGGTTACCATTAATAAATAAAAGATTAAAGTTAAGAGAAAATTAACAGAGGAAACAATGATAAAATCTTTTGTCCAAAGTTTAGGTCTTGATGAAGTCAATTTTTATCCTCCCACTCTATAAGATTATTGTGTATTTCCTTCATGATATGGATGGCATTGAGCTGCTCTTGTTCCGAGATTCCTTTTAAAATGTCCTGCTCAAATTGATCAATTGTTATACGGACATGCTTGTATACTTCTTTGCCTAGCTCGGTAAGCTGCATTCTCTTTTCCCGTTTGTCCTTGCTTGGAATTTGCTCGACATATCCTAATTCTTCTAAGCGATTTATGGTTCTAGTAACAGTAGGTTTTTCTACGCTTAAATAGTTAGAAAGCTCTACAAGCGTTATTGAACCGTTAAGGGATAAATAGTATAAAATCGTCCATTGCGCTCTTTGGATCTGATGCTGGCTAAGCAGTATATTTAATTTGTTTTCAAAAGGGCGGTATAAAAGCGTGAATTGATGGAAGAACTTTTGAAATGCCTTTATGGGAAACACCTCCTGCATATAGTTAGTTAAGGTAATTATTACCCAAGGTAACTAATTTAATATAACAGAATTCAAGGTGTGTGTCTATGCAATAACAAATTTTTACACAAAATTTGTTATTGCTCAAAATATAGGATAATCGTTTTGTTATGCAAGAAATTTAATTTAATGCAACCTATATATTGACATTTTCCTTTATTATATGTTATTTAAATAATGGTTAGCACTCTAGTATAAAGAGTGCTAATGGCAGCTAATATAAGTAAGTATGGATGTTAAGTTACTTTGATTATGAAAGGAGACCCTTTAATATGGCAAAAAAGCAGTTTAAAGCAGAATCTAAAAGATTATTAGATATGATGATTCACTCCATTTATTCTCAAAAAGAGATCTTCTTACGAGAGTTGATTTCGAATGCTAGTGATGCAATCGATAAAATTTATTACAAAGCATTAACAGATGATACATTAACGTTTGATAAAGATAGTTACTATATAAAGGTCTCGGCGGATAAAGAAGGCCGGACATTGACAATTACCGATACTGGAATTGGGATGACCAAAGAAGAACTTGAGCAGCATCTTGGAACCATTGCAAAGAGTGGATCTCTAGCTTTTAAAAGTGAAAATGAATTAAAAGATGGCCACGATATTATCGGTCAATTTGGTGTAGGATTTTATTCCGCTTTTATGGTTGCAGATGTTGTAACGGTCATCAGTAAGGCTTTAGGCAGCGATGAAGCATATAAGTGGGAGTCCGAAGGGGCTGATGGCTATAAAATTGAGCCATGCGAGAAAGAAACAGTCGGCACAGAGATTATTTTAACCATTAAAGAGAATACCGAAGATGAGAAGTATGAGGAGTATTTAGAAGAGTATCGTCTGAAGGGAATTATTAAAAAGTACTCTGATTTTATCCACTATCCAATTAAAATGGATGTTACTAGCCGAAGATTAAAAGAAGGTAGCGAAGATGAATACGAGGATTATCAAGAAGAACAAACAATTAATAGTATGGTTCCTATTTGGCGAAAGAATAAAAATGAACTGACTGCTGAGGATTACGAAAACTTTTATCAAGAAAAACGGTACGGCTTTGATAAACCAATTAAGCATATCCATGTAAAAGTTGATGGTACGGTAAGATATAATGCGATTTTATTTATCCCTGAAAACATTCCTTTTGATTATTATTCAAAAGAGTTTGAAAAGGGATTAGAGCTATATTCTAACGGTGTGTTAATTATGGAAAAATGTCCGGATTTACTTCCAGACTATTTTAGCTTTGTAAAAGGGATGGTTGATTCAGAAGACTTATCGCTTAATATATCCCGGGAAATTTTGCAGCAAGATAAACAATTAAAGTTCATCGCTAAAAATATTAAAACGAAAATTAAGAAGGAACTAGAAAGTTTATTAAAACATGACCGTGAAAAATATGAAGCATTTTATCAATCATTTGGCAGACAATTAAAATTTGGTGTGTATAATAATTTCGGACAAGAAAAAGACGTTTTACAAGATTTATTGATGTTCTACTCATCAAAAGAGAAGAAATTAGTAACGCTAGATGAATACGTATCAAGAATGCCTGAGGATCAAAAGTATATTTATTATGCAACAGGTGAAACAAACGAACGAATTGAAAAAATGCCGCAAACCGAGCTAGTTGCTGATAAAGGATATGAAATTTTGTACTTTACAGATGATGTGGATGAATTTGCGATTAAAATGTTGCTGAACTATAAAGAGAAAGAGTTTAAATCCGTATCCAGCGGTGATTTAGGAATTGAAGAAGAAAACGATAATAAGCATGAAGCAGAGGAGAAGGAAAATAAAGAGCTCTTTGACTTGATGAAAGAGGTATTATCGGAAAAAGTAACAGATGTGAAAGTATCTAAACGATTAAAAACCCATCCAGTCTGTTTATCAGCTAATGGCGAATTGTCGATTGAAATGGAAAAAGTACTGAATATGATGCCGAATAACCAACAGGTTAAAGCAGATAAAATTTTAGAAATTAACGTAAACCATGAGATTTGGCATTCACTCAAATCAGCCTTCGAACAGGATGATAAAGAAAAGGTTCGATTATATACAAATCTCTTATATAATCAAGCACTGTTAATAGAAGGTTTACCAATTCAAGATCCGTTAGAATTTACAAATGATTTGTGTAAGCTAATGGTGTAATAAACGAAACAGAGACTGTCTAAGTAAGACAGTCTCTGTTTCGTTTATTTTTTAATAACAAATACATAAAATAAGGGGCACCAATTAAGGCAACGATAATGCCTACTGGAATTCCGTCAGGTTCGACTACATTCCGTCCAATTATATTGGCAAGTGCGATTTGGTTTTTGGTCAATAATTTTCTGGTTGTAAAAACAAGGGAAAAGGGGTATATTTAAATGAGAATGATAATCATTTTATGTTTGATTACCAAGGAGTGAACGGAAATGGAACAATTCGAATTATTTGATGTGACGGTGATTGGGGGAGGACCAGCAGGTCTTTACTCCACTTTTTATAGCGGACTTCGAGAAATGAAAACAAAGCTTATAGAATACCAACCACAACTAGGTGGGAAAATTCATGTATATCCAGAAAAAATGATTTGGGATGTTGGAGGAATTACTCCTGTTCCTGGAGCAAAATTAATAGAGCAACTTGTAGAGCAAGGACTAACGTTTCATCCGGAAGTCGTGTTAAATGAGAAAGTAGAATCCATTACACGTAATGAAGACGGGATTTTTATTTTACATGCTGCATCTGGAAGAAAGCACTTTTCGAAAACGGTTATTATGGCCGTTGGGGGAGGAATTTTAAATCCACAAAGGCTAGCAATAGAAGGTGCTGAGAGATTTGAAGTATCTAATTTAAATTACACAGTAAAGTCTTTAAAGCGTTTCAAGGATAAGACAGTCATTATTTCAGGCGGGGGAAACTCGGCAATCGATTGGGCCAATGAATTAGAGCCTATTGCGAAAAAGGTATATTTGACGTATCGAAAGGATGTTTTAGCAGGACATGAAGCGCAAGTCACACAATTAATGAATAGTTCGGCTGTTTGTTTTCTGAATACGTCTATTACAAAACTAATCGCTGATTCTAGTCATGAGACAATTGAACGGGTGCAATTAACGAATCATGAAACAGAAGAGGTTACGTATGTGTCGATCGATGAGGTCATCATTAATCATGGATATGAACAGGATAAAACGTTACTTGAAAACAGTAAACTGGATATCAAACTAGTGGATGATTACTATATTGAAGGGAATGCATCTAGCGAATCTTCAGTGGAAGGATTGTATGCGGCAGGGGACATTTTAAAGCATGATGGAAAAGTCCATCTAATAGCGGGTGCTTTTCAAGATGCCGCAAATGCTGTAAATAGAGCAAAGCAATTCATTCAACCTGATGCTAGTCATGCTGGAATGGTCTCTTCGCATAATGAAGTTTTTAAAAAGCGAAATCGAGAGTTAGTTCAAAAAATGATGAAGTAGTAGAATCGTAAGGTATTCAAAAGAAGGACGAAACTTTAATGATAGAGAGTTATCTAGCATTAAAGTTTCGTCTTTTTTGTAAAATTAATGGTTATTATGTAAAAATATAGAATTTGATATGTTATACTATAGTCTAAAAGGGGGAGAGATTATGGAGGAAACATTGGTAAAGGCTATTCAAGATGAATATCCAGATGATTTTGCTTGGTGTTATGGGTGTGGAAGATTAAATAAAGAGGGTCATCATTTTCGAACTGGCTGGGAAGGGGAAAATACGCTAACTATTTACATACCGAAGCCGGAACATACAGCAATTCCGGGATTTGTTTATGGAGGTTTGATTGCTTCGTTCATTGATTGTCATGGAACAGGTTCAGCTTCATTAGCCTTGCATCGTAAAAATGGACATGAACTAGGAGATGGAATCGTACCGCCACCACGGTTTGTAACGGCTGCATTAAATGTAGAATTTATGAAACCAACCCCACAACATGTTCCGTTAAGAGCGGTTGGGAAAGTGACAGAGATTCATCCGAAGAAATGGAAAGTGGAAACAGAAGTATTTGCAAATGATACACTTTGTGCACGTGGAGAAGTGATTGCTGTTGTAATGCCAGCCACTTTCACACAAAAATAAAGAACTAAGTAAGCGTTTTCAACATACTTTTAATAAGAACGGCAGGGTGTGTGCCCCCTGCCATTCTTATTATATGAAAAAGTATTAATTCTTACTTTAAGTTGCGATTTAAGAATGCTTTTGTTCGCTCAAATTGCGGATTGTTAAATAACTCTTCTGGATGCCCAGATTCGATAATCTCTCCATTATCCATGAACATGACTCGATTGGCTACTTCCTTGGCAAAGCCCATTTCATGTGTTACGACAATCATCGTCATTTGTTCTTCCGCAAGGTCCTTCATAACCTGTAAAACTTCCCCTGTTAATTCGGGATCCAAAGCAGAGGTAGGCTCGTCAAACAGCAAAATTTCGGGATTCATCATCAGTGCTCGGGCAATGGCTACTCGTTGTTTTTGTCCACCAGAGAGATTGGCCGGGTATGCTGTTGCTCGATCAGATAGTCCAATTTTCTTGAGGAGCTCAGCGCTTCGTTGTTGAATGGCTGATATGGATTCTGTTTTTAACATTTTAGGCGCAATCTCTAAATTTTCTTTTACCGTAAGATGCGGGAAGAGATTGAAATGCTGAAAGACCATACCCATTTTGGAAGTAATTTTTTTAACTTCCTGCGCTTTTGAATAAACGCCGTTTTTCACTAAATAGTCGTCTGTTACACGAATGCTGCCGCCGTTAATTTCTTCAAGATGAATGAGACTGCGGAGCATCGTACTTTTACCAGAACCAGAGGGACCGATTACGGCCACTACATCATTTTTATTTACATCAAAAGTAATCTGTTTGAGTACATCTAATTTGCCGTATGATTTTTTGAGATTGGATACTTCAATGATAGCCATATTCGCCACTCCTTTTTATTCGAATTTGAATCGTTTTTCGAGCCATTTAAAGAACATCGTTAAGACGAGCGTAATTAAGAGATAGATTATACCCGCGATAAAGAATGGCACGATTGTAAAGTCGCGGTTTACAGCAGTCTGAGCAAAGTGTAATAATTCCGGTACGGCAACAGCATAGAGAAGAGCCGTATCCTTAACTAGCGTAATCGATTCATTCGAAACAGAAGGAAGGGCGATACGGAACATTTGCGGTAAGATAATCCGTGTCGTCGTTTGCCATTTATTTAAACCGAGTACTTTAGCAGCTTCATACTGGCCTTTATCAATAGAGAGAAGGCCGCCGCGGAAGATTTCAGCAAAATACGCTGCATAGTTTAAAATAAAACCTAAACAAGCCGCAACGAAGCGATCCAAAATTAGATATTCCCCGATTACAGGAATAAGCGGCAGACCAAAACAAATTAACAATAATTGCAGTAACAGCGGTGTACCGCGCATTAAGTAAATATAGGTTTGCGCAAGCCAGGATAATGGTTTAAAACGGCTATTTACAGCTAATGTGAGTAGAAAGCCTAGTGGAATGGAGACAGCGATAGCGATCAAAAATAAGAGAATCGTCATCTGTGCCCCTTCCAGCATAGGCATAATCATTGTATTGAAATAATCGGCCATGAAAGGATTCCTCCAAAACAAAACAGGGTTTCCAGAGGAAATCCTGTTTTTGTCATAATTTGTTCAGTCTGTTTACTTTAATACTTTATCTTCGCCAAACCACTTTTCTGAGATTTTAGCAGCTGTACCATCTTCATTCATCTCATCAAGTGCTTTTTGAAGCTTTTCTAATAATTCTTCATTTCCTTTTTTCACACCTACACCATATTGTTCCGGTGCAAGCGATTCGTCAAGTAGTTTAAATGTATCTTTTTCTTTAGACATATAATAATTAATAACAACCTCATCAATAACGACTGCATCTATACGGCCTGTCTTTAAATCACTTAGTGCAAGTACATTATCTTTAAACTCTGTTACTGTTTTGATTTTTGATTTAATTGGATTAGCATTTAGGGCATCAGATGCAGAAGAAAGAGCTTGAATACCTACAACTTTGCCTGATAGATCATCCAGTTTTTTTAGCTTTGAATCGGTTAAAGTCACAACAACCTGTGCATTTTCTAAGTATGGTTTTGTGAAAAGAACTTTTTCTTTGCGTTCATCTGTAATCGTATATCCGTTCCAAATAAGGTCAATTCGTCCACTGCTTAGTTCGGATTCCTTTGTTTTCCAATCGATTGGCTGGAATTCAGCTGTCATGCCCATTTTTTCAGCAGCAGCTTTAGCATAATCAATGTCGAAGCCAACGATTTCATTATTTTCATCTCGGAAGCCCATTGGAGCAAATTGATCGTCAATCCCGATAACTAAAGTATCTTTTTGATCTTTAGTTTGATCTGTTCCTTTATCCTCCGCTGTACCGCAAGCCGTAAGGATGGAGAACATAGCTACTAAAGTCAAAATCATAGTTGCTATACGTTTCATTTTGAAGAAATTCTCCTTTGTCTATATTATAATATTCCTTTAGTACGTTACCATATTATTATGATACCATAATTTCAGGGGGAGCAGTACCCACAATATTATGTTCTTAATTTTAGGAATTTTCGCTCTCCTTCATTTCGATATATTGTTCTTGGAAGATGCACATTCTTAATGCATCATGATATTTACCAGCAACAAAGAATTCATCCTGTAATTCGCCTTCGATTTGAAAGCCGGCTTTTTGGTAAACATGAATGGCTATTTCATTTGTTTTATCAACAATCAAATATAGCTTATGTAAATTTAAAATAAAAAAAGCATAATTCATCGCTAAACGAGTCGCGGTTAATGAATGTCCATAACCTTGGTATTTCGGATCAATAATAATTTGGAATTCAGCTCTGCGATGGATGTAATCAATTTCTACTAGCTCGACTAGACCTAGAATTTCCGTTCCTTGTTGAAGGATAAAGCGGCGTTCCCCTTGATTATGGATATGTTTATCGAATAAGTCCTGTAATTCAACAAAGGCTTCATACGGTTCCTCAAACCAATAAGACATAATTTTAGCATTATTATTCAGTTTATGGACAAATTTCAAATCTTCTCTTTCTAATGGTCTTAATCGTACTTCCTCGTGATTAGTCATTGTTTATCCCCTCCAATGTACGCATAGTTCTTATCGAATAAATTTTGTATATATTGCTCTTTTATTATTCGTTTTTCCTTAATTATCATGCTTATAGTACAAGTTTTATATGGATGTATGGAATAATTTTACTACCAAAGAAAAAGGGTTGCAAATATTGATACATCAAATTATAAGAAGCAGTCTCGATGAAAACTATACCTGTTCAACTTGTTAAACTGATAGAACAATGTTTATTTGAATACACTGTTGATTTTTGGCTCCTGTTCGTATGAGAGATGTCAGAAAATCAAATGGGCTTTATATAGAATAAACAGGCCCTATTTATTATTGGGCCTGTTTATTATGAGTTTGACACCTGACTCGTCTGTGCCGTTTTATCTTGTTCCACAATAATTGTACTAGTAGGGAAGGCAAGCGATACCTGTTCTTCTTCAAGAATTTCCATAATGGCATAGTTGATGTCTTCTTTTACTGTTAAATAGTCTGCAAGTTGTGTCGAATTCGTAAAGAAGTTAATGTAAATCATAAGGCCGCTTATATGTAGCTGCTCCAACTTAACTAAAATAGTTTCTTGGTGAACGCCTGGATGATTACGTAATTCAAATTCTATTTTTTCTAATACATTTTTCACTTTATGTCTTGGAGTATCGTATTTCAACTCAGGTCTAAAGGTAACACTTCTTTTCCCCATCTTGCTCCAGTTGGTAATGACCTCATTGGATAGTGCTGCATTTGGCACGGTTACTACGGCTTGGGAGAACGCTCTTATAGAAGTACTTCGAAATGTGATATCTTCAACAATTCCTTCTACACTTGCTGTTTGAATCCAATCCCCGATCGAAAAAGGTTTTTCGATAATAATGACAATCCCGCCGAAGAAATTGGCAATAGCGTCTTTTGCAGCTAAGGCAAAAGCAAGACCGCCCAGTCCTAATCCTGCTACAAACCCGTTTACGTCATAATTAAACTCTTGGGCAATAATACTGAAACTAATCGCGATAATGATAAAACGTAAACCCTTTGATAAAAATGGGATAAGGATTTGGTCCATATTAATATCAAAGCGGTCTCTTATCTTTTCAAATAAGACTGATGAAGCAGAAGACATATTATATAATCCCCAGCTAATAATAAAAATTACGCTGGCACGAAAGAACTTTAAGAACAATGGATCTTTTTGGTCTAAATAAGGGAAGTAACGAAGTGCTACATATACACCAATTATGATGAATAACCAACGAATCGGCTGTTCAAAAGAATTAAAAATATGTGTAAAGAAATTGGTCGGCGATTTTTTGCTGATTTTTAAAATGAATTTAAAGATATATGTAGTAAATATCTTTCTTAACAACAAAAATAAGAGTAGAATCCCGATGGAAATCCCAAGGTTCGTTAATTTGTCGATATCATAATTTAAGGCCATATTACTTTCTCCTCTACATTGAATCGCTTCTTTGTTCTTTCATTATATAAAATCGTATCGTTTGGCGGGAATAATTTTAATCTATTCCTATCTCAGGCTTTTCACACGTGTAAAATTTGTACAAGTAACAGCGGCGTGTTTCCTTTTGCATTTTGTTCAGTATAAACCCAATCTTTTTCTTTCATAATAAAATGGAGTTAATGATAAGGGGGGCTTAGATGAGAGGGTGGACCAAGCATTTATGGATTGGACTTATAGTTTGGATTGCATTAATAGATAGTGTTGATGCAAAAATGAGTTCAAAGGAAGAAGCGTACTTCGATTATTATCGTATTGCCTTACAAATGATGAAAACGAAGGTAGAGGATGTTCCAAACACTGGTGATGCAACACTTGATTTCTTGTATGAAATGATTCCGCTTCATGAAGCGTCCATTGCTATGTGTGAAAATATCATGAGGTTTAGTGACCATTCAGAAGTGAAACGGATTGCCAAAAAGATAGTCCATAATCAACTTATTGAATTAGATAAAATGAAGGTACTTTTAGAGGAAATGAAAGAACATCCCCATATAGAGTTAGAAAAGGAAGAAGCTTATTTGGAAGTATATAAAGATTCGTTTCAACAAATGATTGAGAAAATGGAAAGGGCTAAAACTAAAGGGGATATTAACCAACATTTTTTAGAAGAAATGATTTCGCTTCATGAAGGAACGGTTGAAATGGAGATTACAATTTTACAATTTACCAACAGTGGGGACTTGAGACGTATTGCAAGAACGATGCTTGTTGACCAAAAAACACAACTTATACAGATGCAAAGAGTAATGAAGATCATTGAGTAATAGAGAATGGTGTTCTATAAAAATAGACAATAAAAGCAATGGCTGATAAACTTAAATATGATAATGATTATCATTATCGTATTTAAGTTTATCTTTATGAGAAGGGGAGTAGAGATGAATACATTAGAGAAAATGGAGTCCTTTATTGTTTTAGCTGAATGTCATTCTTTTACGGAAGCTGCTCGACGATTGTATTGTTCTCAGCCTACAATTAGTCATCATATAAATAAATTAGAAGAGAATTTTGATTCTAAGCTATTTCATCGTTCTGGAAAAAAGTAGAGTTAACGAAGCAAGGTGAAATTTTACTGCACTATGCGAGGGAAATTATGAATCTTGTTGATGAAGCGTCAGAAAAGATGAAGAAAGCCGACTATTATGAGTAAGTATTTCCATTTTATGTTAGTCATTATATTGCGGAGAACTACTTTCAAAAATTATGAGTCAACAGCAACTTAATTTGACATCTCAACAATATTACGAGATTAATAGCCACTGTTATGCTGATTTAAAAAGAAGCCTTCAGGAGAAGCAAACAAAATTTGCTATTATGAAGTGAGCCAAAAAGGTTAGACACGAATGTTAGGCAACCGTTTGGGCATGATTTTGGTATTGCACTGGACTCATGCCCTTTAGTTTTACTAATTCTATTTTAAAGCCCAAACAGACACGCCTTTTGCTTGAACAGGGAAGGTAGCGAATCCATCTTTTTCAATCGTGATTTTTGCAGGGTGAGCTTCTGTGAGGTCGACCCACACTTCTCCAGCGCGCTGTTTACCGACAAACATGCGCTTTTCGGTAGCTTTGTCATTAGAAAGGATAACAGCACATCCAGACTTTTGAATCGAAGGCTTTCCAAATCGAACCCAGCCAATAGCATGGGGATTATCAAAGTAGTCTTTTTGTTTTCCATATGCTTTTTCATAACGTGCATATAATAAAGAGTCGAGCATCTCTTGTTTGCCTTGGACTGGTACAGGGCCACGAATGCCATAATAGTCACCGAAAAATACGCAAGGGCGGCCAGAGCGTCTTAGCAAAATAAGGGCATAGGCTAGTGGTTTAAACCAATCTAGTACCCAAGATTCAAGTGATTCATAAGGTTGGGAGTCGTGATTATCAACAAATGTAACAGCATGTGAAGGGTGTGATTGAACGAGGGTTTGATGAAAAATAGTTCGTAAATCGAAGTCGGTGCCAGCTTTGGCGGCATCATAAAATTTATAATGAAGAGCGACATCAAATAAGTTCAATTGATAGTTTGTTTGCTTTAAATAGTGTTGAAGTACATGAGCATCTGCTTGCCAAAACTCTCCTACGATATAAAAGCGTTTACGTGTATAAGAATGGACTGCCTGTAACCATTCATTCATAAAGTCGCTATTAATATGTTTAACAGCATCTAAGCGAAAGCCGTCGCATTTCAATGTATCGATGACCCACTTTGCCCATGAAATCATTTCATGACGTACTTCAAGGATATCATAATCAATATTTGCAAACATGAGATAATCATAGTTGCCTAATTCATCGATAACATTCTTACTCCATCCTTTATGTTCACCTAGCAAGCGGTAAATTCCGATCTTTTTAGTTCTCTCATCGTAATCTGTTCCGTTGAAATGATGGGCATTCCATGTAAATGAGGAGTATTGTTGATTTCTACCTGGGAACGTAAATTTCGTCCATCCTTCTATTTCAAATGGCTTCGATAGTTCATTCATTCGGTTTTCTGGATCCACTTCGACAACATCGAATAGTTCTGTTTCATCTGCCCCTGCTCTATGGTTCATGACGATATCGATATACACACGAATTTCCTCATGGCGGCAAACTTCAATTGCTTCAAGGAGCTCTTGCTTTGTCCCGTATTTAGTACGAACAGTGCCTTTTTGATTAAATTCCCCAAGGTCATAGCCGTCATATATCCCGTACCCATTGTCGTTTGCTGATTGCCCTTTTGAAACAGGCGGCAGCCAAATGGCGTTAATGCCGACTGCTTTTAACTGAGGTGCAGCATGCTTTAATCTTTGCCAATGACAGCCATCTGCTGGTACATGCCATTCAAAAAATTGCATCATGGTATCGTTTCTTTTCATTCATTTCCCTCCTTTTTATCTATTTTTGTATATTTTTGTAATTATCATACTAGATATTGTCTGATTAGTAAAAAGCGATTGTTCCCTTTTTCACACTTTTATATGAAAAATACACCATTATCTTCATATAAATAGTAGTTCTGCTTTTTATCTCCTTGATGATGATTTAAGTTCACAAGTAATGTATAAAAAGAGTTATTGATATCTAAAATAAATCATGCTATCTTTAAATAATGTGGAAACGGTTACACATTTTCAAGATTGAGGTGAGAGATTTGGCAACAATTCGGGATGTAGCAAAGGAAGCTGGCGTATCTGTTGCAACAGTTTCACGCGTGATAAATGGCAGTGGCTATGCTCATGAAGATACAAGAAAGGCTGTAATTGCAGCTGTTAAAAAACTGCAGTACAAACCGAATGAAGTAGCGAGGTCTTTATATAAACGAAAATCAAAACTAATCGGCTTGATTCTACCTGATATTACAAATCCGTTTTTCCCCGAAATGGCAAGGGGAATTGAAGATTATTTACAACGGGAAGGATATCGTCTCATTTTCGGCAATAGTGATGAAAATAGAAAAAAGGAAAGAGAGTATCTAGATACCTTTTTGCAAAACAATGTCGTTGGCTTGATTATATCGACTAATGAACAAGATCATACGATATTTGATAATTTAACGATTCCAGCTGTATTACTTGACCGTACAGCAGGACATTTGCCAGCTGTGTATGCCGATCAACAACAAGGTGGTAGACTTGCTGCAGAGATATTACTAGCACGAGGTGCAAAAGAAATCACGATTATTAGAGGGCCTGTTGAAATTAAAACGGTCTATGAGCGATATTTATCAGCATTAAGTGTGCTGGAAGATGCTGATGTGAAAGTTCATATTTTAGATTCCACACTCTCTTATCAAGGAGCAAGAAAGTGTGCTAAAGAAGTATTGGTGAAATATCCGGAGACAGATGGCATTATCGCTTGTAATGACATTGTGGCGGCAACCATTTTGCAGGAAGCTTTAGCAATGGGAAAACGCGTGCCGGAGGACATTCAAGTGATTGGCTATGATGATGTTTCATTTACAGCTTTATTGCATCCCGCGTTGTCCACTATTCAACAGCCAGCCTATGAAATGGGAGCCAAGGCTGCAGAAATTTTAATTAAAAAAATTAATCAGGAAAAACTAGAAGAGATACACACCGTATTTCCTGTGTCATTTATAGAAAGAGAAACAACAAGAGAGGTGGAGTAATCAACGATGGTGAAAATAGCAGTTGTCGGAAGTGTGGCCATAGATTTAGTCGTGACAGCAAATAAACGTCCTATCGCAGGAGAAACTGTTCTAGGTGATTCATTTAGAACGGTCCCTGGCGGAAAAGGAGCTAACCAAGCTGTTGCAGCGGCGCGTTTAGGAGCAGAGGTTAGTATGATTGCTTGTGTAGGAGATGATGTTTACGGACAAGCGATTAAAAATAATTTACGAGACAACGGTATTGATATAACGTATGTGGAACCGGTTACAGGTATTGCATCAGGTACAGCTCACATTACGCTTGCAGAAGGAGACAACAGTATTATTGTCGTAAAAGGGGCAAATGATTCTGTTACTCCACAATTTGTTCAACAAGCTCAGCCAGCTATTGAACGTGCAGATATTATTTTAGTACAACAAGAGATTCCAGAAGAAACCGTTGTTTATTTAGCGGAACTTTGTACAAAGCTAGGTAAAAAATTATTGCTAAATCCAGCTCCTGCGCGTAAAATCAGTGAGGTTGTTATTGAACAATCCACTTATATTACACCAAATGAGCATGAATTTGTACTTTTATTTGAAGGGGAAAATCGTGCTGACGTACTTAAAAGATATCCTAATAAAATTTTCATTACAGAAGGAAAGAATGGCGTTCGCTATTTTGATGGAAATGAAGAGAGGGTTATTTCTAGCTTTATCGTGGAAGCGATAGATACAACGGGAGCCGGAGATACGTTTAATGGTGCGTTTGCGGTAGCTGTTGCAGAAGGAAAGAGTTATGAAGAAAGCGTAAGATTTGCGAATCGAGCAGCTTCACTTTCCGTAACAAAGTTCGGCGCTCAAGGCGGTATGCCGACAAGAGCCGAAGTGGAAGGGAGCTTGAATGGATGAAACGTCACGGCATATTAAACAGTGCTATTGCAAAGGTTCTAGTTGATTTAGGACATACTGATTATATCGTGATTGGCGATGCCGGATTACCTGTTCCTTCTCATGTACCGAAAATTGATTTAGCGTTAAAAGCAGGCACGCCTACTTTTCAAGAAGTAGTTCGCCTTGTACACGAAGATATGGTCGTAGAGCAAACGATTGCAGCTGAAGAAGTGAAGGAACAGAATCCTGCGCAGCATCAGTTTATCGAACAACAATTTCAAGGCAATGTGGTCTATGTGTCACATGAAGAATTTAAAGAGCTGACGAAAAAGGCGAAGGTAGTTATTCGCACAGGAGAAATAACACCTTATTCCAATTGTATCTTACAGTCTGGTGTATTTTTTTAATGAAACGAGGTGCAGAAGATGAAAATCGAGATGCGCGATATTTATAAAGCGTTTGGTCAAAATAAGGTGCTAGAAGGTGTGGACTTTGATCTAGAACCAGGTGAGGTCCATGCACTTATGGGTGAAAATGGTGCTGGAAAATCAACCTTGATGAATATCTTAACCGGCCTTCATAAACAAGATAAAGGAACGATTAAGATTAATGGCGTAGAGACGGTGTTTAAAAACTCGCTTGAAGCTGAGCGTTCAGGATTAGCCTTCATTCGCCAAGAATTAAATATTTGGCCAGAAATGACTGTTTTAGAAAACTTATTTATTGGTCGTGAGCTTACAAATGCATTTGGTGTTTTAAAAACAAAAGAAATGCAAAAAATCGCGAGTGACATTTTTAAGACGTTAAATATTTCGCTTCCATTTGATAAAGAGGCAGGTCTTTGTTCTGTTGGAGAACAGCAAATGATTGAGATTGCGAAAGCGTTGATGACGGATGCAGAAGTCATTATTATGGATGAGCCAACGGCCGCTTTGACGGATCGAGAGATTGAGAAGCTGTTTGAAATCATGAAAGAGCTTACAGCTAAAGGTGTCTCACTTGTTTATATTTCACACAGAATGGAAGAAATCTTTGCAATCTGTGATCGGATTACCGTAATGCGCGATGGTCAAACCGTAGATACGACTCCTATTCCAGAGACAAGCTTTGAAGAAGTGGTAAAGAAAATGGTTGGCCGTGAGTTAGAAGATCGTTTCCCGCATCGTGAAGCAAAGCTAGGTGAAACGGTTTTAGAGATTAAAGGGTTAAGTCGAAAAGGCGTATTTAACCATGTCGATATGTCTGTACGTCGAGGAGAAATTCTTGGTGTTGCAGGGTTGATGGGAGCAGGTCGAACAGAAATTATGCGTGCTCTCTTTGGAGTGGATCAGGCCGATAGCGGTGAGGTTTTCATTGAAGGAAAGAAAGTAAGCATTCGTCAACCGATAGATGCGGTAAAACAGGGACTAGCCTTTATTACCGAAAATCGTAAAGATGAAGGCCTTATTCTAGACTTTTCAGTTCGAGAAAATATAGGGTTACCGAATTTAGGAAGCTTTGCTCCAAATGGTATCGTGAAAGCAAACGAAGAAAAGCAGTTTGTGGAGATGATGGTGAAACGTCTGTCCGTAAAAACAGCTTCAACAGAAACCATTATCGGTAATTTATCTGGAGGAAATCAGCAAAAAGTCGTTATTGCCAAATGGATTGGTACGTCTCCTAAAGTATTAATTATGGATGAGCCAACAAGAGGGATTGATGTAGGTGCGAAACGAGAAATTTATGAACTAATGAATGAACTTACAGAGCGTGGCTTAGCGATTATTATGGTTTCTTCCGAGCTTCCAGAAGTTCTTGGAATGAGTGATCGAATCTTGGTTATTCATGAAGGGAAAATTGCTGGTGAATTAGCTAGACAAGAAGCAACACAAGAAAAAATTATGGCATTAGCGACAGGAGGGAACTAGGTTGAGTACACAAGGAAAACTAAATGATGGTAATACATCGATTTGGCAAAAGTTTGGACCGCTATTCGCATTGCTGCTTTTATTTGTTGTCATCGCAGCGTTAAATCCATCCTTTTTGGAACCTTTAAATATTATGAACTTATTGCGTCAAACATCGATTAATGCACTCATTGCATTTGGGATGACCTTTATTATCTTAACAGGTGGGATTGATTTATCTGTTGGTTCTATTTTAGCGTTATCTAGTGCATTAATGGCGGGTATGATGGTGTCTGGGATGGACCCAATTTTAGCTATATTAGTTGGGGTCTTACTGGGTACACTAATGGGTGTATTAAATGGATTGCTTATTACAAAAGGAAAGATGGCACCATTTATTGCAACCCTTGCAACGATGACTATTTATCGTGGTTTAACACTCGTTTATACAGAAGGTAAGCCCGTTACAGGATTAGGGGATTCAGAGTTATTCCATATGCTTGGTCGAGGGTACTTCTTTGGAATACCTGTTCCAGTAGTCATTATGATTATTGCCTTTTTCGTATTATGGTTCCTGCTTCATAAAATGTCTTTCGGAAGAAAAACATATGCAATTGGTGGGAATGAGAAAGCGGCACGAATTTCTGGTATTAAAGTAGACCGTGTCAAAATTATGATTTACGGGATTGCTGGAACAATGGCCGCTTTGGCAGGAGCAATCTTAACATCTCGTTTAAATTCTGCACAACCTACAGCTGGTCAAGCATATGAAATGGATGCAATTGCTGCGGTTGTATTGGGCGGTACAAGCTTAAATGGCGGGAAAGGTCGCTTATTCGGTACATTAATTGGTGTACTAATTATCGGTACACTGAATAATGGTCTAAACCTGTTAGGTGTCTCATCTTTCTATCAACAAGTGGTGAAAGGTGTAGTTATCATAGTTGCGGTCTTATTAGATCGTAAAAAATCTTAAAAGAGGTGCATACAATGAAGAAGTTATTCTCAATTTTGATGGTTCTTTCGCTCATGGTTTTAGCAGCTTGCTCATCTGAGTCTAAACTAGAGAACAACAAGGCTGAGCCAAAAGAGTCAATGGAAGATGTAACGGTGGGTGTAAGTATTTCAACATTAAATAACCCATTCTTTGTTTCATTAAAAGAGGGTATTGAAGCAAAAGCAAAAGAAAAAGGAATGAAAGTTTCTGTTGTTGATGCTCAAGATGATACAGCAAAACAAGTTAGTGGAATTGAAGACTTAATTCTGAAAAAAGTAGACCTTTTAATTATCAATCCTACAGATTCAGCTGCGGTTTCTTCAGCTGTTCAATCAGCTAATGATGCAGGAATTCCGGTTATTACAGTTGACCGTTCTGCAGATGAAGGAGAAGTTGTAACATTTATCGCTTCTGATAATGTAGCTGGTGGAGAACAAGCGGCTAAATATATCGTAGAACAACTTGGTGAAAACGCAAAAGTAGTTGAATTAGAAGGTGTATCAGGTGCTTCTGCTACTCGTGAACGCGGTGAGGGCTTCCATAATATTGCGGATAAGCAACTAGATGTTTTATCAAGCCAAACAGCTGAATTTGACCGTACAAAAGGTCTTAATGTAATGGAAAATATGCTTCAAGGAAATAAAGATATTCAAGGTGTATTTGCTCATAATGATGAAATGGCTTTAGGTGCAATCGAAGCAATTAAAGCAACAGGTAAAGATATTCTTGTTGTTGGTTTTGATGGTAATGAAGATGCACTAAAAGCTGTTGAAGCAGGAGACTTATCAGCAACAGTTGCGCAACAACCTGCTTTAATCGGTGAAGAAGCAATCGCAGCTGCTGAAAAAATCCTTAAAGGTGAAAAAGTAGAAGAAACGATTTCTGTACCATTGAAATTGGTAACAAAAGAATAAAACAGTAAAAAGCAGGCTTTCTTAAAGTTCGTTCTTTAAGGAATCCTGCTTTTTTTGAGACTTTGTTATATGACGCTGTTGATTGAACACAGCCTTATAGATAGGTGGGTTTATTTATATGTAACTGACTGTAGCTGTTTATACCAAGCTTTGGTTTCCTCTGCATCCTCGCCATTAATGAAGATGTTCTTTCCGTCGACTTCTATGTGTAGAACTTGAGTCGACCCATCCTTATGAATAAACAGTATACTGCGGTTATAGCCCTCTACTTTAAAAGAGCCCTTTGCAACCCGTTCGGTGCCAAAGCCATTTAACTTGGATGTAACTGTAGGCATTTCATTTAGTAAATTCACTCCTGTGATGTCTGAGTAAGACCATTCATCCCCAGACATACCGGTAATCTCAAATGATGTCTCCTTTAAAATGAATTCACTCTTTTTTTCTCCAATAAGAAAAAGCGTGGTAACGAACCCTACTATAATGACAAAGAGAGTAGAATAAATAATATAGCTTCGCTTACGCTTTGCTGGCAGCTCATATTTCGATAGATAAATGCTGCCGCTTAATGTGAAAATAAGGAGAAAGCCAAATTGAACTTCGAATGCATAAGGGAAAGACGTAAAGGATAAAGGCAGTAAAATAAGCAAGCCCATTCCAGTTAGCAGAAGCCAAGAGCCTGTTTTTTGAGGATAGCCATTTTGAATTAGCTGTTGTTGTTCTGCATCTGAGCGATTATTAAAGCCGGATATTAACCAATATGCTTTTTTTTGTCGAATACTCCAGCCAAGCAGCAATAATAGGAAAGCTATCCCTAGGTGTACAATCATAAGCCCTGACATGATAGCGCACCTCCTTTTATGTTTCTTTTCCCTATATTACCATTCATTTTATAAAATGTTGCATATAAAAGATTCCGTTCAGTTTATAAAAGGCTTTTAGCTTGTTTCATGTGAAACAAGCTAAAAGCCTTTTATAAATAGATCAAAATCAATAAAAAAACTGCCGAGAAAATCTCGACAGTCTTAACTAAGTTATATGAAATTAAACAAGTCCTTGGAACATCATAGCGTCTGCTACTTTAAGGAATCCGGCGATGTTAGCACCTACTACTAGGTTACCAGGTTGGCCGTATTCTTCAGCTGCTTCAACGCTGTTTTTATAGATATTTTCCATGATTGCGTGTAGTTTTGCATCAACTTCTTCAAAGCTCCAAGCAATTCTTGCACTGTTTTGAGCCATTTCAAGAGCAGAAACTGCAACACCGCCAGCGTTAGCTGCTTTTGCTGGTCCGAAAAGGATTCCGTTATTTAAGAAGACATCGATTGCTTCAAGTGTTGAAGGCATATTCGCACCTTCACCAACAGCTTTTACGTTGTTTTTAACAAGTAATTTTGCCGATTCTTCATCAATCTCGTTTTGAGTTGCACATGGAAGAGCGATATCACAAGGGATAGACCAAATACCTGTGCTGCCTTCATAATATTCCGCTTCAGGATGAGCATCTACATATTCGCTTAAACGTTTTCTTTCTACTTCTTTTAAGCGTTTTACTGTATCAAGGTTAATTCCGTTTTTATCGTAGATGTAACCGTTGGAATCACTACATGCAACTACTTTTGCACCTAGTTGAGTTGCTTTTTCGATTGCGTAGATTGACACGTTACCTGATCCAGATACAACAACTGTGCTGCCGTGGAATTGTAAGCCTTTATCCTTTAACATTTCTTGCATAAAGTAAACTGTACCGTATCCAGTTGCTTCTGTACGAGCTAAGCTTCCGCCGAAACCAAGACCTTTACCTGTTAAAACACCAGCTTCATAAGCACCGCGCATTTTTTTGTATTGTCCGAACATATAGCCGATTTCGCGACCGCCAACACCGATATCACCTGCAGGTACGTCTGTATCTTGACCAATGTGACGACCTAATTCAGACATGAAGCTTTGACAAAAACGCATGATTTCTGCATCTGATTTACCTTTAGGATCGAAATCGGATCCACCTTTACCGCCACCGATTGGCTGTCCAGTTAATGAGTTTTTGAAAATTTGTTCAAATCCTAAGAATTTGATAATACTTGCATTAACGGATGGGTGGAAACGTAATCCACCTTTGTAAGGTCCGATTGCGCTGTTGAATTGTACACGGAAACCACGGTTTACATGTACTTTACCTTGATCATCTGTCCATGGAACACGGAAAGTAATCATGCGTTCTGGCTCAACGATACGCTCTAGAATACCAGCTTCCATATATTTAGGTTGTTTAGCGAAAACAGGAATTAATGAAAGGAAAATTTCTTTAACAGCTTGGTGAAATTCACTTTCATTTGGATTTCTGTCTTTTACTTGTTGGTATACAGTGCTTACATAATCTTTAGCAATTTGAAGTTCTTGTTGGTTTGTCTCTTGGATAGTTGCCATTTTGTCTGTCTCCCCTTAATTTAATAATTTGGTTATTATATAATGTAAACAAAAGTTATTAATTTAATGTTTTTGATATATGTATCGTATCGTGTAGAATTAATAATAACAATCTGAATATTAGATAAATAAAATGCCGTTTTAAGATGAAAGAGGTTACATATATGGAACTAAGACAGATTGAATACTTCATAGAAGTAGCAAAACGAGAACATATGACGGAAGCAGCCGCGGCTTTACATGTTGCTCAATCTGCTGTGAGTAGACAAATATTTAATTTAGAAGCTGAATTAGGTGTACATTTATTTTTCCGTGAAGGTCGTACAATTAAACTTACACCAATTGGTAAAACATTCTTAAATCATATGCAACAAGTCGTTGGCGTTATTAATGAGGCGAAAAGGGAATTAGCGGAAAGTCTCGATCCAGAAAAGGGGACTGTTCGAATTGGTTTCCCCAGTAGTTTAGCTGCGAATGTACTGCCTAATGTAATTTCTGCCTTTCGAAAGCAATATCCAAATGTTCGTTTTAAATTAAAGCAAGGTGCGTATGTTCACTTAATTGATTCAGTCATTAAAGGTGATATAAGTATGGCGTTACTTGGGCCAACGCCACCGAGTGATAAAAAAATTGAAAGTGAAATATTTTTCACAGAAGAACTGGTGGCGCTTGTTTCAGAAAATCATCCTTTAGCTCAGAAATCATCTTTAAAATTAAGTGAACTTCAAAATGATTCTTTTGTATTGTATCCAACGGGATTTATTTTAAGAGACGTGGTGATTGATGCTTGTCGTCAGCACGGGTTTGAACCGAACGTTGCCTTTGAAGGAGAAGATACTGATGCAATTAAAGGTTTAGTAGCAGCAGGACTTGGCGTAACGTTAATTCCAGAAATTACACTAGTGGATAGTTTGCCGCGCTCAACGGTGAAATTACGAATTAAAGATCCTCAAGTAAGGCGCTCTGTAGGGGTGATTATTCCAACTGATCGAAGCTTGATGCCTACGGAACAACTTTTTTATGATTTTATGAGGGACTTCTTTAATCAATTACAAGGGTTTCAATAACATTAGGGGAGAATTCATCTTAGATGGATTCTTTTTTGATTGGTTGTCTTAGACAATATTGTTGATAAAACGATTGGGGTCTCTCGCGTTTTATGAGACCAGAGCGAGCAGGAGCCAAAAATCAACCGTTTTCTATAACAAAGCCTTTTGATTAAAAGTGACTTTTCTTTTTTAGGGATGGATTAGAGAATTGTTCTATAAAGATAACATTGAAAAAAGTTAGTGCTTTTCCTGTATTATATTGGAGTAATTTTTGAGGAAAACTAATAATTATATCAAAATATATCGACGAGCAATTGTTAAACGCAGGATTTTCTGTAAAATGTTTATAAATCAACAGTTTAATATTTGTTATGTAAGCGTTTTTATTTTATCAGAATAGAATTTATTGTTTACATTTTCAGAATATTAGTGATATTATAACAACAGACATTATGGAAGGGGAACATTTCAATGAGTAATCATACACATACAGCTACTAATATTATTATTCTCTTATTATGTTAAAAGGACTGAAACAACCATAACATGGAATTGTTTGAGTCCCGCTTGTCATTGTTTTACGAAGGCGCTCAAGCAGTAATAAGTGAAAGCGAGCGCCCATCCAAAAGGACGGGTTTTTATTTGATTATATAGGTTTGAAAATTCAGAAAATTCTGGGAGTTGAAATAAGATGAAAGAACGAGGATATGTTAGTGATCGAATGTATAAAGCTTCGACAGGAATTGCGAATGCGGTATTGGTCACGTTAGGGATTGGTTTATTATTCGAATCATTTGGTAAGTATCTAGGATGGGATGTCTTTTTGGCAATCGGTGGCGCAGCGAAAGTTCTATTAGGGCCAGCCATCGGTGCTGGAGTTGCCTATCAGTTAGGCGGTAACTCATTAGTAATCTTTAGTGCAATGGCTTCTAGTGCGGTCGGTGGCGCGGCGATTCAGCGAACAGCTGAGGGTGCTTTTACGATTGTCACAGGACAACCAATTAGTGCGGTCATCGCAGCGTTAATTGCAACGTATATTGGGAAACGTTTAGAGGGTAAAACAATCCTTGATATTATGGCAATTCCATTTGCAGCTGTGTTAGTTGGGGGAGTATCCGGTTATTATTTAGCGTTAGTTGTAACACCGTTTTTAAACTGGTTAAGTAGTCAAATTACAATGGGGGTTGAAGGTTCACCGTTAATCGGTTCAATGGTTATTTCTCTTGTATGGAGTATTCTTTTAATGACCCCCGCATCCTCTGCTGCGCTAGCGATTGCTTTGCAGATGGATCCAGTATCAAGTGCAGCGGCGTTAATTGGATGTACAGTACAATTTGTAGGCTTTACAGCTATGTCTTTAAGAGATAATGATTTAGGCGGTTTCTTAGCTCAATCAGTTGTTACACCGAAAGTTCAGTTTCCGAATTTAATTCAAAATCCGCTTTATGTGATTCCGACGTTTATTGCTGCAATCGTTTGTGCACCAATTGCCACGATGTTATTTGATTTTCAAGTATCGTATGAATTGGCTGGCATGGGATTAAGCTCATTGATTGCACCGATTGCGATTGTCACAACACAAGGATTAACAACATTTTTAATTTACGTAGCAGTTGGTATGGTATTGCCTATTATCATTACACTTTCTATTCATCGTTTATTAAAAATGATGGGGAAAGTAAAAGCGGGAGAATTACATTTAGAAGTACGATAAAATAGAAAAGAATAAAAGCAGCTTGATGGAAAACATCAAGCTGCTTTTATTCTATATGAAGGTTTTTGTTCATTTTAGGGTAGAATGGGAAAGGACATAAATCGAGAAAGTAGAGAAGAGATGGAATCAATGAATATAGAGATGCAGATTCAAGTAAAAGCAAAATTTGTTCCTAAGTATGAAAAAGGGTATCCGTTGATTATGAAGGAATCTATCTTAAATAGTCAGGATCTTCAAGATGAAGGGGCCATTATTAGGTTGGTGGATGAGCGTAATCACTTTATTGCTAGAGGATACTTTGGGAAGCAAAATAAAGGATATGGCTGGCTGCTAACGCGAAGCGAACATGAAAGTATCAATACCGAATTTTTTGTGAAAAAAATTCGTCAAGCCTTTCAGAACCGCCAAGCTTTCTTTGAAAATCCTGAAACGACTGCCTTTCGTTTCTTTAATGGAGAGGGAGATGGCATTGGCGGCATAATTATTGATTATTATGACGGTCACTATGTAATTAACTGGTATAGCAAAGGGATTTATACATTTAAAGAGTATGTGATTAATGCGTTACAACAAGTTGTTAAAGTGAAGTCAATTTATGAGAAAAAGCGCTTTGATACGAAAGGGCAGTATGTGGAAGATGATGATTTTGTTCTAGGTGAGCAGCCGGAATTTCCATTACTTGTGAAAGAAAATGGCGTTCAATTCGCTGTCTATTTGAATGATGGAGCGATGGTGGGGGTTTTCCTTGATCAACGGGATGTACGTCGTACGATTCGTGATCAATATGCAAAGGGGAAGCATGTGCTCAATATGTTCTCTTATACAGGGGCTTTTTCTGTATTTGCCGCACTAGGCGGAGCGGCAAGAACGACAAGTGTGGATTTAGCCAATCGGAGTTTACCAAAAACGGAGGAGCAGTTTCGTGTAAACGGTATTGATCCTGAAAAACACAATATTGTTGTAATGGATGTATTTCATTATTTTAAATATGCAATAAAAAAGAATTTAAGATTCGATATGGTCATCCTTGATCCACCGAGCTTTGCAAAATCAAAGAAATTTACATTTAGTGCAGCGAAGGATTATCAAAATTTATTAAAAGAAACGATTCAAATTACTGAAGATCATGGAATAATTGTAGCTTCGACTAATTGTAGTACATTTGATATGAAGAAATTTAAGCAATTTATTGATGGAGCTTTTCGTGAGAGTAATGAAAGGTATAGAATACTTGAAGAGTTTTCTTTACCAGAGGATTTTAAAACAATTTCTGAATTTAAAGAAGGCGACTATTTGAAGGTAGTGTTTATTCAAAAAGGGTGAAAAGGGGCATACATGCTGATATAGGGGGCATGTATGTCTTTTTATATATGTTGAGAGTTAAATCAGGGATACTCTTTATAGAAGATAAATGGTATGAGCCATTTTATTTTCCGTTGTGAATCTTGATTAATTTATTGAAGAAGTAACAATAATATAGATGCAATGAAAAAGTGCTTCAATCAATTGTATAAGCTTTATATTTTTCTTTAATAAAGGTAAGTTTATTTTTTTAAAAAAAGATGTTGACTTTATTATGTGAGGAGAGTATCATAAAGAAGTCGCCAAGAGAGAAGGCGATTTAATAAACCAGAAAAACTTCGTAGAAGTTGACAACTATTCATTCTTGTGTTAAGATGAAAAAGTTGAAAGATTGCTCTTTGAAAACTGAACAAAACAAAGCGCCAACGTTAATTTTTTGAGTGGGCACACACTATAAAAAAAGTGCAACATGAGCAAGTCAAATTCTATCGGAGAGTTTGATCCTGGCTCAGGACGAACGCTGGCGGCGTGCCTAATACATGCAAGTCGAGCGAATCAATGGGAGCTTGCTCCCTGAGA
>NZ_JBHHJV010000014.1:0-98989 GCF_042136355.1 Peribacillus sp. Hz7 | reverse complement strand
TTGTTTGGTGACGATAGCGAAGAGGTCACACCCGTTCCCATTCCGAACACGGAAGTTAAGCTCTTCAGCGCCGATGGTAGTTGGGGGTTTCCCCCTGTGAGAGTAGGACGTCGCCAAGCAAAACATACAAAAAAGATCAGCGATTTTCGCTGGTCTTTTTTGTATGTTGTTGATAAATGACTTATTTTGATTGATAAAATGAAATTTCCACTGATAAATATTCATTTAAATAACCTCTACCTTTTTTTATTTAATTGCTTCCATAGTCTTTTTCCTGCTAAGAAAACAGCTGAAACTGCCACAAAAAGGAGGAAAAATAGGATGAACCCTAAAAGCCCTATAATTGCATCTTGAAACTCCATATGTCCCCTATTTGTTAACGCTTGTTGGATTTCAATGGCGAAGACTAGAACAACCATAAACGTAAACGTATAAAGAAAAGAGAGAATCGTAATACCAAAACGCATTTTAGCTAGGATTCTTGATAATACAAGTACAAAAAGAAAAATCATGATTCCGATTATCCCCATAACCCAAAAGTGTAAATCTTTATCCGTCAAGTCGAGATTTAATGTATGATTGACGAATATTTGGATGAAATCATGAAGATTATTTACAATATCCACTAACATTTGAATAATTTCTTTCAATTATATTCCCCCTTAATTGTTTGATTATAGCAATTAGTGATATTCATTTGATAATTATAAGCACTTTACATATACTAAATACAATTTACATATAGGATAGAGTAAAATGGGGACAGGAAAGGAATGTGTTTTATGAGTCAGAAAAGCAAGGAGAAGTTTGAGGTACAAGAGGACGAGACAATTGATGCCTGTTTGGATCGTATGAAGGCAGCTGGATATTATCCAGTACGGCGTTGTGAGGAGCCGATATTTGAAGAGCAAATAAAGGACGGTAAGGTTCATTATGAGCCAATTAAAAGGAAAATTGTTTTTGAAGCAAAATTAATCCAGTAAAACACGAACATTAGTGGAATGGTAATAAAATATTATTCGATATTAGCTTGACATCAAAATGCTGTGACGGTAAGATGATGATAGTTAAATAATATTTAGGTATCTCATATAATCAAGGGAATAAGGCCCAAAAGTTTCTACCCAATGACCGTAAATCATTGGACTATGAGTAAAGTAGCTGACCACAGCTGAGACAGCTCAGTCTTTTTGTCTGTTTCAGAATATTGATTGTACTCGGACAGACTGCTTTCTCTTTGGAGAAAGTCTGTCCGTTTTTTATTTTCTAAAGATTTTGGAGGGGAATTTATGAAGCCAGTAGTCGGTGTCATAATGGGAAGTACTTCAGATTGGGAAACGATGAAACACGCATGTGATATATTAGAGCAACTTGAGATTCCTTACGAAAAACAAGTCGTTTCTGCACATCGGACACCGGATTTGCTATTTGAATATGCCGAAGGTGCTAAAGAAAAAGGCTTGAAGGTTATTATTGCAGGTGCAGGTGGAGCAGCTCATCTTCCAGGGATGACAGCAGCGAAGACGATTGTGCCGGTTATTGGTGTGCCTGTTCAATCGAAAGCGCTAAATGGCATGGATTCTTTGTTATCGATTGTTCAGATGCCAGGCGGTGTGCCAGTAGCTACAGTAGCGATCGGAAAGGCTGGAGCGACCAATGCTGGTTTACTTGCGGCTCAAATTCTTGGTACGACGGATGCAACTATTGCTGATAGATTAGAAGGTTTGCGAAACGAATCAAAGGAAAAGGTGTTAGCGAGCAGTGAACAGCTTAAATAATCGAGTAATTTTACCAGGGCAGACAATCGGAATTATTGGCGGCGGGCAACTTGGCAGAATGATGGCGTTGTCGGCTAAAGCATCAGGATTTAAAATTGCTGTGCTTGAACCAGCTGCAGATGGTCCATGTGCTCAAGTCGCTGATATTGAAATAAATGGGGCGTACGATGATATTGCCTCTTTGAAGAAGCTGGCGGATGTTAGTGATGTGATTACGTATGAATTTGAAAATATTAGCTTTGAAGCATTAGATTGGTTGAAGGATCATACGTATCTTCCACAAGGTTCACAATTGTTGAAGTTAACGCAAGATCGGTTAACGGAAAAGAAAGCCATTGCCGATGCAGGAGCAATGGTTGCTCCTTATCATGAAATTCAAACGATATCAGATATTCATCAATATATAGAAGAATTAGGCTATCCAAGTGTATTAAAAACGACACGCGGAGGATATGACGGAAAAGGACAGCTTGTTATTAGAGAAGAAGCTGATATTCCTCAAGCTGAACCATTATTAAAAAGTGGTGTGTGCGTGCTAGAAGCTTGGATTCCTTTTACGAAAGAGATTTCTGTCATTGTGACGCGAAATGCATCTGGTGATTGTCAACAGTTCCCCGCTGCTGAAAATATTCATGTGGACAATATTTTACATAAAAGTATTGTTCCAGCGCGCATTAGTGAAATGGCTGAGCAACGTGCGATTGAGCAAGCATCTAAGCTTGCTGAAGCATTTGAATTAGTAGGTACGCTAGCAGTGGAAATGTTTTTGACAGAAGATGATAATATTATTGTTAATGAATTAGCACCGCGACCACATAATTCTGGGCATTATACAATGGAGGCTTGTGAAACGTCGCAGTTTGAACAACATGTTCGTGCGGTTTGCAACTGGCCATTAGGCAATACAGAATTATTAAAGCCGGTAGTGATGGTTAATATTTTAGGTGAACACCTCAATCCACTCTTGCAGGAAATTCCAACGCGTAAGGATTGGAAAGTTCATTTGTATGGTAAAGCGGAAGCTAAGACCAAGCGAAAAATGGGGCATGTGAATATTTTGCGCCCAACGGTTGAGGAAGCTTTGCACGAAAGTAATCAGAGTGGGATATGGCAGTAATTAGTTGAAACGGAGGATGAAATAATGATTGAACGTTATACTCGCCCAGAAATGGGAGCAATTTGGACGGAAGAAAACCGCTTTAAGGCGTGGTTAGAAGTAGAAATTTTGGCGTGTGAAGCTTGGTCTGAACTTGGCGTTATTCCAAAAGAAGATGTGAAACTTCTTCGTGAAAATGCAACATTTGATATTGATCGCATTAATGAAATTGAAAAAGAAACTCGCCATGACGTGGTGGCATTTACACGTGCAGTATCGGAAACAGTTGGAGAAGAGCGTAAATGGGTTCATTATGGCTTAACGTCAACAGATGTTGTCGATACAGCTCTTTCTTATTTAATTAGACAAGCGAATGATATTTTATCAAAAGACTTAAATAATTTTGTTGAAATCTTAAAAAATAAAGCAAAAGAACATAAATATACTGTTATGATGGGGCGCACGCACGGTGTGCATGCTGAACCAACTACATTTGGCTTAAAGCTTGGTCTTTGGTATGAAGAAATGAAACGTAATGTAGAACGTTTTGAAGCAGCTAGAAAGACAATTGAGTTCGGGAAAATGTCTGGAGCTGTTGGAACATACGCAAATATCGATCCATTTGTTGAGCAGTATGTATGTGAGAAATTAGGCTTACAAGCAGCACCAATTTCTACACAAACGCTACAACGTGATCGTCATGCGCACTATATGAGTACATTAGCCCTTATTGCAACATCAATCGAAAAATTTGCAACAGAAGTTCGCGGATTACAAAAAAGTGAAACACGTGAAGTAGAAGAATTCTTCGCAAAAGGTCAAAAAGGATCTTCTGCTATGCCGCATAAACGTAATCCAATCGGTTCTGAAAATATGACAGGTATGGCACGTGTTATTCGTGGATACATGATGACAGCTTATGAAAATGTGTCATTATGGCATGAACGTGACATCTCTCATTCATCTGCAGAGCGCGTTATTTTACCAGATGCAACGATTGCTTTGAACTACATGTTAAATCGTTTTAGCAACATTGTTAAAAACTTAACAGTTTATCCGGAAAATATGAAACGCAATATGGACCGTACACTAGGTCTCATTTTCTCTCAGCGAGTACTGCTTGCTTTAATTGATAAAGGACTTGTTCGTGAAGAAGCTTACGATACTGTACAACCAAAAGCGATGCAAGCGTGGGAATTACAAGTTCCGTTCCGAAGCTTAATCGAAAAAGATGATAAAATTACGAGCTTATTGACAAAAGAAGAACTAGATGATTGTTTCGATCCAACATATCATCTGAAAAATGTCGATGTAATTTTTGATCGTTTAGGATTGTAAGAAACAAACAAGCGTTTAATCGAAATTGAATTAAACGCTTGTTATCACGAAAATACTTAATTGTATTATTCCCAATATTCAATATGGAGGACAGACAGATGGAGAAACGAGAATTGCTTTATGAAGGAAAAGCCAAACGAATTTATGCAACGGATAATAATGAGGTTGTATGGGTGGAGTTTAAAGACTCGGCAACAGCTTTTAATGGAGAAAAGAAATCAGAAATCGAAGGTAAAGGGGCTTTAAATAATCAAATTACAAGTTTATTATTTGCGAAGCTAAAGGAAGAAAATATTCCTTCTCACTTTATTGAAAAGATTTCTGAAAGAGAACAGCTTGTAAAAAAGGTTGAGATTATTCCGCTTGAAGTAGTCATCCGTAATACAGCTGCTGGTAGTTTTTCCAAACGCTTAGGTGTTGAAGAAGGTACACCATTAAAAAAACCGTTAGTGGAGTTTTATTATAAAGACGATTCACTTGGTGATCCTCTGTTAACTGAAGACCATATTGAAGAGCTAGAGATTGCAAGTCGTGAAGAAATTGCGATTTTAAAAGAAAAAGGATTAGAAGTAGATCGAGTTCTATCCGTATTTTTCGAAGAATTGGGAATAAAATTAATTGACTTTAAATTAGAGTTTGGGAAAACATCAGATGGCGCGATTTTATTGGCGGACGAAATTTCTCCAGATAATTGCCGCTTTTGGGATGCTAAAACAAACGAGAAAATGGATAAAGACGTATTCCGTCGAGATTTAGGGAATTTAACAGACGCATATAAGAAAATTTTAGCTAAGCTGGAGGGTATTCAACATGTATAAGGTTAAAGTATATATCACACTAAGAGAAAGCGTACTAGATCCTCAAGGAGCGGCTGTTCAACAATCGCTTCATACATTAACGTACAATGAAGTAAGCGATGTACGTATCGGGAAATACATCGAGCTAACAATTGATAAAACAGAACGTGATTTAGATCAATTGGTTAAAGAAATGTGTGAAAAGTTATTAGCGAATACGGTTATTGAAGACTATCGTTATGAAGTTGAGGAGGTTGTCGCTCAATGAAGTTTGCCGTAATTGTTTTCCCAGGCTCAAATTGTGATGTTGATATGTTCCATGCAATTAAAGATGCTCTTGGAGAAGAAGTAGAATATGTTTGGCATTCAGCCGACAATCTTGATGAATACGACGGCATTCTTCTACCAGGTGGTTTCTCGTATGGGGATTACTTGCGTTGTGGAGCGATTGCTCGTTTCTCTAACGTCATGGCGGAAGTAGTAAAGGCAGCAGAGGCTGGCAAACCAGTTCTTGGCGTTTGTAACGGATTCCAAATCTTACTTGAGGCAGGATTGCTTCCAGGTGCGATGCGTCGCAATGACGGTTTGAAATTCATTTGCCGTAATGTAGAACTTCAAGTAGCGAACAATGAAACAATGTTCACAACAAGCTACGAGGCGAATGAAACTATTACTGTGCCAATTGCACATGGTGAGGGAAATTACTACTGTGACGAAGCAACACTTGCTGAATTAAAAGAAAACAAACAAATCGTCTTTACGTATGCGGGTACAAACCCGAACGGAAGTCTTGAAGATATTGCAGGTATTACGAATAAACAAGGGAATGTACTTGGCATGATGCCACACCCTGAACGTGCCGTTGATGAGTTGCTTGGCAGCACAGACGGCTTAAAGATTTTTCAATCCATCGTAAAAAACTGGAGGGAAACACATGTTGTTACAGCTTGAACCAAATCCGGAGATGATTAAATCCGAACGCATCTACGCAGAAATGGGACTTTCCGATTCGGAATTTGCCATGGTGGAGAAAATCTTAGGCAGACTGCCAAACTACACGGAAACAGGATTGTTTTCAGTTATGTGGTCAGAGCATTGTTCTTATAAAAACTCCAAGCCTATTTTAAAGAAGTTCCCAATTACAGGGGAAAAAGTGCTTCAAGGACCTGGTGAAGGTGCAGGAATCGTTGATATCGGCGATAACCAAGCAGTTGTTTTCAAAATTGAAAGCCACAATCACCCATCAGCTATTGAACCATATCAAGGAGCTGCAACAGGAGTTGGCGGAATCATTCGTGACGTTTTCTCAATGGGTGCACGTCCAATTGCGATGCTAAACTCATTACGTTTCGGTGAATTAGATAATGACCGTGTAAAATATTTATTCAAAGAAGTAGTAGCTGGAATTGCAGGCTATGGAAACTGTATCGGAATTCCGACAGTCGGCGGTGAAGTTCAATTTGATCCATCATATGAAGGAAATCCGCTTGTTAATGCAATGTGTGTGGGCTTAATTAACCATGAAGATATTAAAAAAGGTCAAGCACACGGCGTTGGTAATACGGTTATGTATGTAGGAGCGAAAACAGGTCGTGACGGTATTCACGGTGCTACATTTGCTTCTGAAGAACTTTCAGAGGATTCAGATGAGAAGCGTCCAGCGGTTCAGGTTGGGGACCCATTCATGGAGAAACTACTTCTTGAAGCATGTCTTGAATTGATTCAATCAGATGCCTTAGTTGGAATTCAAGATATGGGTGCAGCGGGCTTAACAAGTTCATCTGCTGAAATGGCAAGTAAAGCAGGTTCTGGGATTACGATGAATCTTGATCTTGTTCCACAACGTGAAACAGGCATGACAGCATACGAAATGATGCTTTCTGAATCACAAGAACGTATGTTAATTGTTGTGAAAAAAGGTCGCGAACAAGAAATCGTCGATCTATTTACGAAATATGATTTAGAAGCGGTATCTGTTGGGGAAGTAACAGATGATAAAAACTTAACGCTATATCACCAAGGCCAAATTGTTGCACAAGTACCAGTTGATGCATTAGCCGAAGATGCACCAGTTTATCATAAACCATCAAGCGAACCGCAACGATTCCGTGACTTCCAAGCGATGGAACCAAAAGTACCAGCTGTTACGGATTATAAAGAAACGTTACTTGCTCTTTTACAACAACCAACGATTGCAAGCAAAGAGTGGGTATATGATCAATATGATTATATGGTTCGTACAAATACAGTTATTGCACCAGGTTCTGACGCAGCAGTTGTACGTGTACGCGGCACAAATAAAGCATTAGCGATGACAACAGATTGTAACTCTCGCTATTTATACTTAGATCCGGAAACAGGTGGGAAAATTGCGGTAGCGGAAGCAGCGCGTAACATTATTTGTTCTGGTGCTGAGCCACTTGCAATTACAGACTGCTTAAACTTTGGTAATCCAGAGAAACCAGAAATTTTCTGGCAATTAGAAAAAGCAGCAGACGGCATGAGCGATGCTTGCCGTACATTAAGCACGCCTGTTATCGGCGGAAACGTTTCATTATATAACGAAACAAACGGTGAAGCTGTGTACCCAACTCCAGTTGTTGGGATGGTTGGTCTTGTGAAAGATGTAAAACATATTACTACACAGTCTTTCAAAAATGAAGGTGACTTCATCTATGTAGTAGGCGAAGCGAAGCCTGAATTTGGAGGAAGTGAGCTTCAAAAATTGACTGAAGGTGAAATTTTCGGTCGCGCACCAGAAATCGATTTAGACGTAGAACAAGCACGCCAGCAACAAATTTTAGCAGCTATTCAAGCAGGACTAATCAAGTCAGCTCATGATGTTGCTGAAGGTGGTTTGGCTGTAGCTCTTTCTGAATCATTATTTGGTGAAAAAGAGCTTGGTGCATCAGTTACTGTGACTGGTGAAGCAGTAGCAGCTCTTTTCAGTGAAACACAATCACGTTTCTTAATATCTGTAAGTCCTGAAAACCAAGCTGCATTTGAAGCAGCTGTGAAAGATGCAGTACAAATCGGTACGGTAACAAATGATGCAACATTACGTATTTCTGCAAAAGAAACAACGCTAGTAGAAGCGAATGTACAAGAATTACAAACAGCTTGGAAAGGAGCTATCCCATGCTTGCTGAAATAAAAGGCTTAAACGAAGAGTGTGGTGTTGTCGGGATTTGGGGACATCCAGATGCAGCTCAATTAGCTTATTACGGGCTTCATAGCTTGCAGCATCGTGGTCAAGAGGGAGCAGGAATCGTCACAACAGACGGTTCTACGCTTTCGATTTCAAAAGGCGAGGGACTTGTTACAGAAATTTTTACAGCGGAGAAAATGAAAGAACTATCTGGCTCTGGTAAAGCGGCAATTGGTCATGTGCGGTATGCAACAGCAGGCGGCGGCGGTTATCAGAATGTCCAACCGTTTTTGTTCCAGTCGATTACAGGCGGATTAGCACTTGCTCATAACGGAAACTTAGTTAATGCAACCCAATTGAAAGCCCAGTTAGAGGGTCAAGGCAGTATCTTTCAAACAACTTCCGATACAGAAGTATTAGCACATTTAATTAAGCGCTCAGGTTTTCCGACTTTGAAGGAATCAGTAAAAAATAGCTTAAGTTTAATAAAAGGTGCCTATGCATTCATTATTTTAACGGAAACAGAAATGATTTTAGCTTTGGATCCGCACGGTCTTCGTCCGCTTTCACTTGGAAAAATTGGCGATGCGTATATTGCAGCTTCTGAAACATGTGCGCTTGATATTGTCGGAGCTGAATTTGTTCGCGATATTGAGCCTGGAGAGCTTGTTGTGATTAATGATGAAGGAATTACATCAGAATTTTTCTCCAAGTCTAGTCAACGTGCGATGTGTGCAATGGAGTATGTATATTTCTCTCGTCCTGATAGTAATATTGATGGAATTAATGTTCATACAGCTCGAAAAAATCTTGGTAAACAGTTAGCAAAAGAAGCAAAAATCGAGGCGGATGTTGTGACTGGTGTACCGGATTCAAGTATTTCAGCAGCGATTGGATATGCTGAGGAAACGGGCATTCCATACGAAATGGGCTTAATTAAAAACCGCTATGTCGGTCGAACATTTATTCAACCTTCTCAGTCTCTTCGTGAACAAGGGGTAAAGATGAAACTTTCTCCTGTTCGTGGAGTAGTAGAAGGGAAACGTGTTGTTATGGTTGATGACTCAATTGTACGTGGGACAACAAGTCGTCGTATTGTAAACATGTTGAAGGATGCAGGTGCGAAAGAAGTGCATGTAGTTATTAGTTCACCACCGATTAAGAATCCTTGCTTCTATGGAATTGATACATCGACAACGTCAGAATTGATTGCTAGTTCTAAATCAATTGAAGAAATTCGTGAGCTAATTGGTGCGGATTCTTTAACGTTTTTAAGCGTGGAAGGAATGGTCGAAGCAATTGGTCGTCCATTCGCTGGAGAGACACGTGGTTCTTGTCTTGCCTGTTTCACAGGGAACTATCCAACAGAGGTTTATGATTACGAGCTTGAAACAGTTAAATGCTAACATCTATTAGGTCCCGGTTAGAGGGGCCTAATAAGTAAAGCTTTACTTTAGATAATTTTTAACTAGTACCAACATTTAGCTCTAGGCGCCTTCGGCTTGAGGTCATAAGCTGATAGCCAGGCGTCTTACGCTTTTCTAATAATTAGGAGGTTTCTTGATGGCTAACGCATATAAGCAAGCTGGTGTGGATATCGAAGCTGGCTATGAGGCAGTAAATCGGATGAAAAAACATGTAGCACGCACGATGCGCCCTGAAGTAATGAACGGTCTGGGCGGTTTTGGGGGCATGTTTGATTTATCTTCTTTAGGATTAAAAGAGCCTGTTCTTGTTTCAGGTACGGATGGAGTCGGCACGAAATTATTACTTGCTTTCATGATGGACAAGCACGATACAATCGGAATTGATGCTGTAGCGATGTGTGTCAATGATGTAGTGGTACAAGGTGCTGCTCCTCTTTACTTCCTTGACTATATCGCTTGTGGAAAAGCAGATCCTGCTCGTATTGAAATGATTGTTAAAGGTGTAGCAGAAGGTTGCGAGCAAGCTGGTTGTGCATTAATTGGCGGCGAAACAGCAGAAATGCCAGGTATGTATGAGATTGAAGAGTATGATGTAGCAGGCTTTACAGTAGGTGCTTGTGAAAAATCACGTTTAATAACAGGAGAAAATATTGCAGAGGGCGATGTGTTAATCGGACTTGCTTCAAGCGGTATTCATAGTAATGGCTATTCTCTTGTACGTAAAGTTCTTCTTGAAGATGCCGGAATGAAGTTACAAGATTTTGTTCCAGAGTTTGGTCGTACATTAGGTGAAGAATTATTAACACCAACAAAAATTTATGTTCGTTCCATCTTATCAACATTGGAAAAATACGAATTAAAAGGACTTGCTCATATTACTGGCGGCGGTTTTATCGAGAATATTCCACGTATGCTTCCAGAAGGAACAGGCGTTGACATTCAACTAGGAAGCTGGACTATTCCAACTGTGTTCAATTACCTTGAAGAAAAAGGGCAATTACAACAACAAGAAATGTTTAATATTTTTAACATGGGAATCGGTATGGTTGCTGTCGTGAAAAAAGAAGAAGCAGAACAAGTACTTGCTCATTTTGAACAATGTGGAGAAACAGCTTCTATTATTGGGACAGTTGTTGCTGGTGAAGGAGTGTCCTTCAGCTGATGAAAAAAATTGCGGTTTTTGCATCAGGGAATGGATCGAACTTTCAATCCGTTATAGACGCCATTAAAGCAGGGAAACTTGCAGCTGAAATTGGCCTCGTTGTCTGTGATAAAGAGGAAGCTTTTGTGCTTAAGCGCGCAAAGGCGGAAAAGGTAGAAGCATTTAGCTTTTCACCGAAAAATTATCCGAGCAAAGAGGCCTTTGAAATGAAAATTTTAGAGAAATTGCGTGAGCGGGATATTGACTTTATTGTTCTAGCAGGCTATATGCGTTTAATTGGTCCAACTCTTCTACAGGCATATTCACATCGAATGGTTAATATTCATCCATCTCTTTTGCCTGCTTTTCCAGGTAAGGATGCGATTGGACAAGCATTTCAAGCTCGCGTGAAATTAACCGGAGTGACCATTCATTATGTCGATGAAGGAATGGACACAGGGCCAATCATTGCCCAAAGAGCTGTACCAGTACTTGCTGATGACACAAGAGAAACGTTGCAAACACGGATACAAGAAACGGAACATGAGATGTATCCTGCTGTTTTAGCGGAACTATTTCAAAAATAATGCTACATATGGAGGGACAAACACAAATGACAAAGCGTGCTTTAATTAGTGTATCGGATAAAACAGGGGTTGTAGAGTTCGCAAAAGGGTTAAAAGAAGCTGGTTTTGACATTATCTCAACAGGTGGTACAAGTAAAACACTTCAAGAAAACGGAATTGAAGTAATCGGAATTAGTGAAGTAACGGGATTCCCAGAAATTTTAGATGGTCGTGTTAAAACTCTACATCCGAATGTTCACGGAGCAGTATTAGCGAAGCACGGTGATGCCGATCATGCAGCTCAATTAAAAGAGCATAATATTGAGCCTATTCAATTAGTATGTGTAAACTTATATCCTTTCCAAGCAACAATTGCTAAACCAGACGTAACAGTAGAAGATGCGATTGAAAACATCGATATCGGTGGACCGACAATGCTTCGTTCTTCTGCTAAAAACCATGAGTATGTAACAGTTGTTGTAGATTCAGCAGATTACGATACCGTTTTAGCAGAATTAAAAGAGAATGGTGCAGTATCAAAAGCAACGAATCGTCGTTTGGCAGCAAAAGTGTTCCGTCATACAGCAGCATATGATGCAGTTATTTCTGAATATATGACAGAGCTTGCTGGAGAAGAAAATCCAGAATCGTTAACGGTTACTTATGAGTTAAAGCAATCTTTACGTTATGGTGAAAACCCACACCAAAAAGCAGCTTTTTATAAAAAGCCACTTGGTTCTGTTTTCTCTATTGCGGAGGCAAAACAATTGCACGGTAAAGAACTTTCTTATAACAACATTAATGATGCAGATGCTGCATTGCAAATTGTTCAAGAATTCACGGAGCCAGCGGCAGTAGCGGTGAAACATATGAACCCATGTGGTGTAGGAACTGGTGAAACTATTCTTGAAGCATATGAAAAAGCATATGAAGCTGACTCAACTTCTATTTTTGGCGGCATTATCGCGTTAAACCGTGAAGTAGATAAAGCAACAGCAGAAAAACTTCATGAAATCTTCTTAGAAATTATTATTGCGCCAAGCTTCTCTGATGAGGCGATTGAAGTATTAACAAGCAAGAAAAATATTCGTTTGTTAACGGTGGATTTTGAAGCAGCGAAAAAACCAGAACGTAAACTTACTTCTATCGAAGGCGGCGTGCTAGTTCAAGACCGTGATGCGTACAGCTTGAAGGATGCAGATGTGAAAGTTGTCACAAAACGCGAACCAACAGCTGAAGAGTGGAAAGCACTTGAACTTGGTTGGAAAGTTGTAAAACATGTGAAATCAAATGCTATCGTTGTAACAGACGATCAAATGACTCTTGGTGTTGGTGCTGGTCAAATGAACCGTGTTGGTGCAGCAAAAATTGCTTTAGAGCAAGCAGGAGAAAAAGCAAAAGGAAGCGCACTTGCTTCAGATGCATTCTTCCCAATGGATGATACAGTAGAAGCAGCAGCACAAGCTGGTGTAACAGCTATTATCCAAACAGGCGGATCAATCAGAGATGAAGATTCTATTAAAAAAGCAGATGAGTATGGCATTGCGATGGTATTCACAGGAGTTCGTCACTTTAAACATTAATAAATAAGGAGGTTTGTTTATGAATGTATTAGTTATTGGTCGAGGCGGTCGTGAACATGCGATTGCTCGCAAACTTTCTGAAAGTAAGTCTGTAGAAACAGTGTTTGTTGCACCAGGTAACCCAGGTATGACAGACGTAGCAGAGCTTGTTGCGATTGACGAAACAAATCATGCAGAACTTGTTGCATTTGCAAAAGAGCAAAACATCGGACTAACATTTATTGGTCCTGAGATTCCATTATTAAATGGATTAGCAGATGATTTTACAGAAGCAGGTTTAACTGTATATGGTCCGAACAGCAAAGCGGCGGTCATTGAAGGTAGTAAATCATTTGCCAAAGATTTAATGAAAAAATATGACATTCCAACAGCATTTTACGAAACGTTTACCGATTATGAAAGTGCGAAAGCATATATTGAAAAAGTCGGTGCACCAATCGTAATTAAAGCGGACGGCTTAGCAGCTGGTAAAGGTGTTGTCGTAGCGATGACTCTTGAGGAAGCATTAGAAGCAGTTCATGATATGCTTGTTGATGCAAAATTTGGTGAAGCAAGTGCAAAAGTTGTAGTGGAGGAATTTTTGGACGGTGAAGAATTCTCATTAATGGCTTTTGTAAATGATACAAAAGTGTACCCAATGGTAATCGCTCAAGACCATAAACGTGTGTTTGATGGAGATAAAGGTCCAAACACAGGTGGGATGGGTGCGTATTCTCCTGTGCCGCAAATTTCTGATGAAGTAGTAGCAAAAGCAGTTGAAACGATTCTTCAGCCAACAGTGAATGCGATGGTAGCTGAAGGACGCAGCTTTACAGGTATTTTGTATGCAGGACTTATTCATACGGCAAAAGGTACAAAGGTTATTGAATTCAATGCGCGTTTCGGAGATCCAGAAACACAAGTGGTGCTTCCGCGTTTGAAAACGGATTTCGTAGAAGTATTACAAGCTGTATTAGCTGGTGAAGATATTGCGATTGAATGGCATGAGGAAGCAGTCCTTGGAGTTGTTGTTGCAGCAGAAGGCTATCCTGGTGATGTAAAGAAAGGATCAGTTATTACCGGTCTGGACAAAATTAGTAATAACGCCCATGTGTATCATGCTGGAACAGCGAAAAATAGCGATGGCCAATTTGTTTCGAATGGTGGTCGTGTATTGCTTGTAGCAGCAAAAGGTAAGGACTTATTATCTGCTCAACAAGAAGTATATCAACAAGTTGAGAACATCTCAAAAGATGGCCTATTTTGGCGCAACGATATCGGATATCGTGCGATTGGTATCAAAGCATAATCCATATAAACAGAAAAACGAGCATCGAATGATGATGCTCGTTTTTTGCATGATTTAATGTGAGGCTTCATTGTGATGATTCGATTGCTCATCTTTTTCAGTAATATCCTCTGGAAGAAAGTTTTTTATAGCATCTGCTACTTGAGAGTCTTTTGGCTCAGATGAGTCAACAGAGTCTCTTTGCTGCATTAAGTCGACGATTGGACAATAGCGAAGAATCCCTTCCCCAATTTTCATGCCAGCCATCATGGCAACGAATAAATATGATTCTTTCCATGGTTTTTTTACCATTTTAGCGATTGCCCAAGCTAATACTGTAAAACCGCAAGTAATACGTAATAAAGAGTTAAGGATACTGATATTCCGTTGAAACTTCATTTTGCCATCTTCCCTTCATAAAAATTTAACAGTAATAGAAGATAAGTTTACTGTGTTTAGCTAAATAAATGTGATACTATAAACATACAATTAATCGGATGTTACCACACTTTGTTTCAGATACTTTATGGGGGGATGTTCATGTTAGAACAACGCTATAGGTGGAAAAATAAACATCTGCGGGAGCATATTGAAGTACTGGATGGTCAGCGTGCACCACATCTTTTATTAACAAATGCTACGTATTTAAATCAAACAATGCGGCAATGGATTACAGCAAACATTTGGATTTACGATGACCGAATTGTCTATGTTGGAAATAACCTTCCTGAGATTACAGATGGTTGCGAAGTGGTAGATTGTACCGGAAAAGTTTTAGTACCGGGATATATTGAACCACATGCACATCCATTTCAGTTATATAATCCCCATTCTTTTAGCCACTATACATCATCTTTTGGAACGACAACACTTATCAATGACAACTTGCTATTGCTCCTTCAATTGAATAAAAAGAAAGCGTTTTCTTTTCTGAGGGAACTTCGAAATATCCCAACATCAATGTATTGGTGGATGCGCTTTGACTCCCAAACAGAATTAAATGAGGAGGAGAGCTTTATTTCTCATAGCGCTGTAAAGTCTTGGCTTGAGCATGATGCTGTTCTTCAAGGGGGAGAGTTAACAGGGTGGCCGCGATTGTTAGCGGGGGATGACATGATGCTTCACTGGATTCAAGAAGCAAAACGAATGCGCAAAAAAATTGAAGGGCATTTTCCAGGAGCATCTGAGAAAACATTAGCGAAAATGATGCTGTTTGGGGTAGATAGTGATCATGAGGCGATGACGGGGGAAGAAGTGATGAATCGTCTGATGCAGGGCTATTCTGTATCTTTAAGATATTCATCGATTCGACCGGATTTACCTAAATTACTACAGGAAATTCATGAATTGGGTATTGATCAATATGATCATCTTTTTTTAACAACAGATGGTTCACCGCCTTCTTTTTATGAGCAGGGGTGTATGGATGTATTAATTAAACTAGCGATTGAGAATGGCGTTCCTATTATCGATGCTTATAATATGGCCACTTTGAATATTGCTCGCTATTATAATATTGATTATTTGCATGGCAATATTGCAACGGGGCGAGTAGCAAATATTAACTTTTTAACGGATGCTATGAACCCAGCACCTGTGTCTGTACTGGCGAAAGGAAAATGGGTGAAACGAGATGGTATTTCTATGGAGCTGGACCGACCAATTAGTTGGCAAGAGTTCGGTTTTGACCGACTTGAATTAGATTGGCAATTAGATCTTGCAGAGGACTTTGAATTTTCGATGCCATTTGGAATTGAAATGATGAATAATGTAATTACGAAGCCTTATTCAATTGCTTGTGATGTTGGAAACGAAGAATTGCCTTTTGATCATGATGAGTGCTTTTTTATGCTGATTGACCGAGAAGGGAAATGGAGAATTAATACAATTCTAAAAGGGTTCGCTAATAGACTATGTGGGTTTGCAGCGTCATACACTAGTACAGGCGACATTATTTTGATTGGGAAACGAAAAAAAGATATGCTTGCTGCTTTTAATCGTATGAAAGAACTAGGTGGTGGTATCGTTATTGCAGAATACGGAGAAATCATTGGTGAGCTGCCTCTTGTATTAAGAGGAGTAATGTCTGATAAATCTGTTCCTGAATTGATTCAAGAGGAAAATTGGATCAAACAATTATTAAGGGAAAGGGGCTATCGGTTTGCAGATCCGATTTATACGCTGCAATTTTTCTCGACGACTCATTTGCCTTATATTCGTGTTACGCAAAGAGGGCTTTATGATGTTATGAATAAAACTGTACTCTTTCCTACTATAATGCGTTAAAATATAAAAGAAACCAGGGGAGTGGGATGATGAAACGTAACATCGTGCTGTGTCTATTGGTTGCAGGGGTATTGATAACGGGTTGTTCAAAAAAGGAAGAAGTTCAGGAGCCGGTTCCAGTAGAAGAGGATGTACCAAAGGAAGAAGCTGAAGCTCCCAAATTCGTTCATACTTACCCATTAACTGGTGTCGGTACAAATGATTCGATCGATCAGCGCGCGGTTGCAGTGATGGTAAATAATCATACGAAAGCTCGTCCACAGTCCGGTCTTACCAAAGCGGATATTGTTTATGAAATGCTGGCGGAAGGCGAAGTTACACGATTATTAGCGGTATATCAAAGCGAAAAACCAGAACAAGTGGGCCCAATTCGTAGTGCACGCGACTATTATATAGAGCTTGCTAAAGGATTAGATTGTATTTATGTTTGTCATGGAAATAGTCCAGATGCTGAGAGTATGCTTAAACAAGGATATATCGATCATTTGAATGGTTTGTATTATGATGGTACGCTATTTAAGCGTTCGAGTGAACGAAAAGCTCCGCATAATTCTTATATTAGCTTTGAAAATATTGAAAAGGGAGCAATGGAAAAGGGGTATAATTTGACTGGTGCTCCAGCCTCTTTCGTTTTTTTAAATAAAGAAGAGATAAAAAGGTTAGAAGGAGATTCCGTAACAAAAGTTAGTATTAACTATGGATTTCCGGCCTATAATACGCAGTTTGAGTATGATGTACAACAAGGAAAATATAAAAGATATTCAAACGGTGAGCAAACAAAGGAGGCAACGACATCTGTTCCTGTACTTGTTGATAATGTCTTGATTATTGAGACAGCACATCGAGTAATAGATAAAGTTGGCCGCCGCGATATTGACCTGCAAAGTGGAGGAAAAGGCTATCTGCTTCAAAAAGGGAAAGTGAAGGAAGTAGAATGGATAAATAAAGACGGAAGAATCGTTCCAGTTTCAAATGGGGTAGATGTTGGCTTGATTCCAGGGAAAACGTGGGTTAACATTATACCGAACCAACCAGGGTTGACCCAAAACGTAACCTTGAATGCTGCTGGAAATTGAGGAGGAAGTATTATGCAAATCGATAAGATAAGAGGAAAGGAAACCGATCAGTTATTCAAAGCGATCCAGTCCTTACGTGATCTTGATGAATGCTATCGATTTTTCGATGATTTATGTACGGTAAATGAAATCCAATCCTTAGCGCAGCGACTTGAGGTAGCTCGTATGCTTGAAGAAGGGAAAACGTATCATAAAATCGAAACAGAAACGGGAGCTAGTACAGCGACGATTTCTCGTGTGAAACGTTGTTTAAATTATGGAAATGATGCGTACTCAATGGCGCTTAACCGTATTAAAGAGGAACCAACTGAATGATAATAAAAGGACTAGAAAAAGCCGAGGAATCGTTCCCGGCTTTTCTTTGAGTTCTAAAAAATCTTAGTGCTATAATGGTGTAATGGCAGAAGAGAATGGAGGATAACTATGTACGATTTTCGCGAGTGGAAACATGTGTTTAAGCTCGATCCTAATAAAGAAATAACAGATGAAGATCTCGAAAAAGTGTGCGAATCGGGGACAGACGCCATATTGGTTGGTGGGACAGATGGAGTAACGTTAGAAAATGTTCTGCATTTAATGGCCCGTGTTCGCCGCTATACTGTGCCATGTGTGCTGGAGGTTTCGTCTATTGAAACCGTTACACCGGGATTTGATTTATATTTTATTCCGAGTGTACTCAATAGTAAGAATCCGGACTGGATGATGGGGCTGCATCAAAAAGCGGTCAAGGAATATGGGTTACTGATGAATTGGGATGAAGTATTTGTTGAAGGGTACTGTATTTTAAACGCAGAGTGCAAAGCTGCACAATTAACTGAGGCGAATACAATGCTTGATGAGGAGGATGTGGCTGCCTATGCGATGGTGGCTGAAAAGATGTTTAACTTGCCAATTTTCTATTTGGAATACAGTGGGAACTATGGAGATGTGTCGGTTGTTCAAGCGGCTAAAGAGAACCTAGAAAATACGGTTCTTTTTTATGGTGGAGGTATTACGTCAGCTCATCAAGCAAGCGAAATGGCTCAATTTGCTGATGTTGTCGTTGTTGGTAATATTGTCTATGACGATTTACAAGCTGCTTTAGAGACAGTTAAGGCTGTTAAATAGCTATAGATGTAGTATAATTTAAGAACAAATGTTCGTTAGGTGGTGCAATGATGCAATTTTTAGTAGAGAAATTATTAAACGGGTTGAATCAACAGCAGCAACAAGCAGTTAAAGCAACAGAAGGTCCTCTATTAATTATGGCAGGAGCAGGAAGCGGAAAGACACGTGTGCTGACTCATCGAATTGCTTATTTAATGGTAGAGAAGCAAGTGGCGCCGTGGAATATTTTAGCCATTACGTTTACAAATAAAGCCGCGCGTGAAATGAAAGAACGAATTCGCAGCATTTTAGGGGGAACGTCTGATGATATTTGGATTTCAACGTTTCACTCGATGTGTGTTCGAATTTTACGCCGGGATATCGATCGCATGGGCTTTAGCCGCAATTTTTCAATATTAGATACAACGGATCAACAATCTGTGATTAAACAAATTTTAAAAGATCGCAATATGGATCCAAAGAAAAATGATTATCGCTCGATTTTAGGAAGCATCAGTTCCGCAAAAAATGAGCTGGTTACGCCGGAGGAATATGCGAAAACAGCGGCTGATTTTTATACGCAATCTGTATCTGATGTGTATACCGAATATCAAAAACGACTTCGTAAAAATCAAGCCCTCGACTTCGACGATTTGATTATGATGACGATTCAATTATTTCAACGTGTTCCAGAAGTGCTTGAATATTATCAGCGGAAATTTCAATATATTCACGTTGATGAGTATCAGGACACGAATCGCGCACAATACATGCTTGTAAAGCTATTAGCTTCACGTTTTCGTAATTTATGTGTAGTGGGAGATTCAGATCAATCTATCTACCGCTGGCGTGGTGCGGATATCGCGAACATTTTATCTTTCGAAAAAGATTATCCGAATGCAACGATGATTTTCTTGGAGCAAAACTATCGTTCAACGAAACGGATTTTGGAAGCTGCCAATAAGGTGATTGAGAATAATCGTAACCGTAAACCAAAAAATCTTTGGACAGAAAATCTAGAAGGCGAGAAAATTTTCTATTATCGTGCAGATAGTGAACAAGGAGAAGCACAGTTTGTAGCTGGAAAAATTAATGAGCTCACAAGGAATGGAAAAACATTATCTGATATTGCGATTTTATATCGTACCAATGCCCAGTCGCGGGTAATGGAGGAAGTTTTACTAAAATCGAATCTGAACTATACCATTGTTGGCGGGACAAAATTCTATGATCGTAAAGAGATTAAGGATTTACTGGCCTATTTACGTCTGATTTCAAACCCGGACGATGATATTAGTTTACGCCGCATCATTAATGTGCCGAAGCGCGGGATTGGGGCTACTTCGATGGATAAGGTTGCGGATTATGCGCGGCAGTATGATCTTTCCATCTATCAAGCTCTTGAGTCTGTAGAGATGATTGGTATAAGTGCCAAAGCAACAAAATCGGCACGTGAATTTGCTAATTTAATTAGAAATTATACGAATCAGCAAGAATACTTGTCTGTTACAGAGCTTGTAGAAGAAGTGCTTGATAAAACGGGTTATCGTGATATGCTTCAAACAGAAAATACAATCGAAGCGCAAAGTCGTTTAGAAAATATTGATGAATTTTTGTCAGTAACAAAAGCATTTGAAGATAATAATGAAGACAAGTCGCTTATCGGCTTTTTAACAGACTTAGCGTTAGTAGCAGATATCGATCAACTAGATGAACAAAAAGTTGAAGAACAAGATCAAGTAACGCTTATGACACTTCACTCTGCAAAAGGTCTTGAATTCCCTATTGTCTTTTTACTAGGCCTAGAAGAAGGTGTCTTCCCGCATAGCCGTTCATTGGCAGATGAGCAAGAAATGGAAGAAGAGCGGCGCTTGGCGTATGTTGGTGTCACTCGTGCTGAGGAGCAATTATTTATTACAAATGCTCAAATGCGGACATTATTTGGTCGGACGAATATGAATCCTGTTTCTCGTTTTGTTAGTGAAATTCCAGCAGAGCTATTGGAAGATTTAAAACCAGCTCCTAAAAATAAAACGTCCTTTAGTTTAACAGCACGAACGTCAGCGACGGCACCGCGAAAAGCACCAGCTTCATTTGGTCGTGCAGTTTCAACTCCATCTGCGACAGGAGGCGATGGAATCGATTGGGCAGTCGGTGATAAAGCGTCTCATAAAAAGTGGGGAATTGGCACGGTTGTTAGTGTGAAGGGTGAAGGAGAAGGAAAAGAGCTGGATATTGCCTTTCCAAGTCCAACAGGTATTAAGCGTCTGCTTGCTAAATTTGCTCCAGTTGAAAAAGTATAAGGTGAAGGAACAGTATGTAAATTACGCTGTTACCTTCTTATTAAAGGAAGGACTGAATTTATGGCTGTACCAACTGAAAAGATAGTTCGTGAATTACAAGCTTTATTAAACCAATACAACTATGAATACCATGTCCTCGATAAGCCATCTGTTCCAGATGCAGAATATGATCGACTTTTACGAGAACTGATTGAATATGAAGAAAAATTTCCAGAACTAAAAACATCTGATTCACCAACGCAGCGCGTAGGTGGTGAAGTGTTGAGCATGTTTCAGAAAGTAGAACATACTTCGCCGATGCTTAGTCTGGGGAATGCCTTTAATGAAGGAGACTTACGGGACTTTGATCGAAAAGTGCGACAAGCGGTAGGCGATGATTTTTCTTATGTGTGTGAACTGAAAATTGATGGACTAGCTGTAACACTTCAGTATGAAAATGGTTATTTCGTTAAAGGTGCGACACGTGGAGATGGTACAATAGGAGAGGATATAACCGCTAATTTAAAAACGATTAAGTCCATTCCGTTAAAATTGAACGAGCTCCTTACTATCGAAGTTCGCGGTGAAGCGTTCATGCCAAAAAAATCATTTGAAGCGTTGAATACATTAAAAGAAGAAAATGGAGAAGAGCCTTTTGCTAACCCGAGAAATGCGGCTGCTGGTTCATTGCGACAACTTGACCCTAAAATTGCAGCGAAGCGAAATTTAGCGATTTTTCTTTATGCCATTGCGGATATAGGAGAAACAGGTGTCCAGTCACATAGTGAAGGATTAGACTTGCTCGATCAACTTGGCTTTAAAACGAATCAGGAACGAAAACGCTGTGAGACGATTGAAGATGTACTGGCTTTTATTGAAGGCTGGACCGAAAAACGGCCACATTTAGCGTATGAGATTGATGGAATTGTTATTAAGGTGGATTCTTTGGAGCAGCAAGAGCAATTAGGCTATACAGCGAAAAGTCCACGTTGGGCGATTGCTTATAAATTTCCCGCAGAAGAAGTGGTAACAATTCTTCGTGATATCGAATTATCAATTGGTCGTACCGGCGTGTTAACTCCTACAGCGATTCTTGATCCTGTACGCGTAGCTGGAACAACGGTTCAACGTGCTTCGCTTCATAATGAAGACCTAATTCGTGAAAAGGATATTCGAATAGGTGATTCAGTCGTTGTAAAAAAAGCGGGAGATATTATTCCAGAAGTGGTGAATGTTTTAGTAGACCGTCGAACAGGAGACGAAGTAGAATTTCGTATGCCAACAGAATGTCCAGAATGTGATAGCGAGCTAGTTAGACTTGAAGGGGAAGTGGCATTACGATGCATCAACCCAAAATGTCCGGCTCAAATTCGAGAAGGACTTATTCACTTTGTTTCACGGACGGCTATGAATATCGATGGTCTTGGAGAAAAAGTCATTAGTCAATTGTTCAAGGAGCAACTCATTCAGGATGTAGCGGATATTTATAAGCTAACGTATGAGCAACTGATTGGCTTAGAAAGAATGGGAGAAAAATCCGTTAATAATTTACTTCAAGCAATTGAAGCGTCGAAGGATAATTCACTTGAAAAATTACTGTTTGGTCTTGGTATTCGTCATGTTGGTGCAAAAGCAGCGAAAACATTAGCTCAGCAATTTGGGACACTGCATGCCCTGCGTCAGGCAACTGTTGAAGAACTAACTGCTATTAATGAAATTGGCGAAAAGATGGCAGATTCGATTGTGACTTACTTCGAATTAGACGAAGTTTCTGCATTAATCGATGAATTAGAGGCAGTGGGTGTGAACCTTGCTTATAAAGGGGCTAAACCAGTAGCGGCAGATGAAGTAGATTCTATTTTTGCTGGTAAAACGGTTGTTTTAACGGGGAAACTAGTACAATTAACGAGGAATGAAGCAAAAGAGAAGTTAGAAGCACTAGGCGCAAACGTAGCGGGCAGTGTAAGTAAAAAAACAGATTTAGTGATTGCTGGTGAAGATGCGGGCTCTAAGCTTGCGAAAGCGGAAAGCTTAGGAATTACCGTATGGGATGAGGAGCAACTCATTGAAGAACTAAATAAATAAGAGGTGTACATGATGAAGAAACACTCCATTCTCGGAATGGTTCTTGTTTTGCTGCTTGCTGGGTGTGCCCCAAGTTTTGATAAAGAACAAGAGGTGGTCCAAGATTCAGAAGATAAAAAGGAAACAGCAATCATCCCGAAATATAAAATTTCAGATGAGTACTATCAAACGATTCTACCATTTGAGCCATCGAAAGCTCGCGGTCTTGTCGTCTCTAATTTGAATACTAGATACGACATTGAGGAATTTGAAAATGGCTTAATGCGGATTGCTCAAACTCAATTTGACCCGGATGACTACTTGTTCCAAGAAGGACAACTATTGGACAATAAAACGACTTCTAGGTGGTTAGAACGTAAATATACGAAAGCACAGCTAAAAGAAAAAGATCGAAAAGAATCTGAGAATCTAGGATTAAATCCGATTGATCCAGGAAAAGGCGATATTGCTAAACGAAATGAAGAAAATCCAATTTATTTAGCACATATTTTAGAGCATAACTATCTGGTTAAATCGGATAACAATAAAGTAAGTCTTGGTGGTGTCGTAATTGGTTTGGCACTGAATTCGGTTCATTATTATCAGAAAGAAGCATATGGTGCTACGTACGAGACAGATATTAGCAGTGCCGAAGTAGAAAAGGAAGGAAAGAAAATTGCTGCGCAAGTATTGAAGCGACTACGCGCAATGGACGAGATGAAAGATATTCCGATTACAATTGCTTTATTTGAGCAAAAAGAAAAATCATCCGTTGTGCCGGGGAATTTTATTTCCTATACAAATATTAATCATAAATCGAGTGAAATTAGTAAATGGGTCGATGTGGATGAAGAATATTACTTATTTCCTTCTTCAACTGCTGAAAAGAAATATCGTGATGATGTGAATACCTTTACGAATTTTAAAGAAGATGTAGAGCAATATTTCCCTAACTTTAATGGTGTCATTGGACGAGCTTTTTATATAGATAAGCAACTACAAAGTTTAAATATCGACATTCCGATTCAGTTTTATGGGAATTCTGAAGCGATTGGATTTACACAATATGTAGCTGGTTTGATTATGGAGCGATTCCCGAAATATATTTCCATTCAAGTATCGATTACTTCTGTGAACGGACCAGAAGCGTTAATTGTTCGCGAAACGAATCAGGATGAACCAACGGTCCATATTTATGAGTAGGAAAGTGATGAAGCTGATTATAGCTTCATCCTTTTTTCTCGGAAATTTCGCCATGCTTCTGTTATTTCCCAGAAAATATTTGTAGATGTTTTGAATTTCGACAACGTTTCCGATGTTGCTTTATTCTGCAATAGTTTGATATGATTTAAAGGATGATTTTAGCGGTGTTACAAAATAAAAAAGTCTAAAAATTTTCAAGATATTTTAGTGTCTAGCGGCTAGCTCGGTATGAAAAAGATGGTGATCCTTAAAGGTCGAAAGTACCTGTTGAGTCAATGTCTATTTCCCAACGAGCTGATTCAGTCGTTTGCGCTTTTTTAAAATTAGCGGAGGTGAAGAGAATGTCACGTATTTCTATGGAACAAGTTAAACATGTTGCTCATTTGGCTCGTCTTGCGATTACGGAAGAGGAAGCAAAGCAATTCCAAGATCAACTAGATAAAATGATTTCATTTGCAGAGCAATTAAATGAATTAGATACAGATCAAGTAGTTGCGACTTCTCATGTATTAGATATGAAAAATGTTATGCGAGAAGATGTAGCTAAACCAGGTTTACCAATTGAAGAGGTCGTGAAGAATGCCCCGGATCATGAAGATGGGTATATTCGTGTGCCATCTATTATTGAATAAGGAGGGAATATGATGTCGTTGTTCGAACAAAAGGTTTCAGAGCTTCATCAACGTTTACATAATAAAGAAATTAGCGTCACAGACCTCGTTGACGAATCGTATAAACGAATTGGACAGGTGGAAGGTCAAGTACAAGCATTTTTAACATTAGACGAAGAAAATGCGCGTACACAAGCGAAACAATTGGATGAAAAGTTAGCGAAAGGTGAAACAACAAATCCTTTATTTGGGTTACCAATTGGTGTGAAAGATAATATCGTTACAAAAAATTTACGTACAACTTGTGCAAGCAAAATTTTGGAGAACTTTGACCCAATTTACGATGCAACCGTTGTACAGAAGTTGCAACAAGTAGAAACGGTTACAATTGGGAAATTAAATATGGATGAATTCGCAATGGGTTCTTCTAATGAAAACTCAGCATTCCAAGCAACAAAGAATCCATGGAATACAGACCATGTACCAGGTGGATCTTCAGGTGGTTCAGCTGCATCTGTAGCTGCAGGAGAAGTATTATTCTCGCTTGGTTCTGATACAGGTGGTTCCATTCGTCAACCGGCTGCCTACTGTGGCGTAGTTGGTTTAAAACCTACATATGGCCGTGTCTCTCGCTTTGGCTTAGTTGCGTTTGCGTCATCTCTTGACCAAATTGGTCCGATTACAAGAACAGTAGAAGACAATGCATACTTACTTGAAGCTATCTCTGGACTTGATCCAATGGATTCAACATCAGCGAATGTTGACGTACCAAGTTTTGTGAACGCATTAACAGGTGATGTAAAAGGCTTGAAGATTGCCGTTCCAAAAGAATATCTTGGTGAAGGTGTTGGAGAAGAAGCGCGCAATTCTGTATTAGCGGCATTAAAAGTATTAGAAAGCTTAGGTGCAGAGTGGGAGGAAGTATCTCTTCCACATTCTAAATATGCCCTAGCTGCTTACTATTTATTATCTTCTTCGGAAGCTTCGGCAAACCTGGCTCGCTTTGACGGTGTTCGTTACGGTTATCGTACAGATAATGCAGAAAACTTAATTGATATGTACAAGCAAACACGTGCAGAAGGTTTTGGAGCCGAGGTAAAACGCCGTATTATGCTTGGAACATTCTCTTTAAGCTCTGGTTATTACGATGCATATTACAAAAAAGCACAAAAGGTACGTACATTAATTAAAAAAGATTTCGAAGACGTTTTCCAAAAATACGATGTTATTATTGGACCGACTGCGCCAACACCAGCGTTCAAAATTGGTGAGCAGGTAAAGGACCCATTAACGATGTATGCGAATGATATTTTAACGATTCCAGTAAACCTTGCAGGGGTACCAGGCATTTCGATTCCATGTGGTTTCTCTAAAGAGGGATTACCACTAGGCTTACAAATTATCGGTAAGCATTTTGATGAAAGCACAGTTTATCGCACAGCTCATGCATTTGAGCAAGCAACAGATTTTCATAAACAATTTCCTAAACTGTAAGGGGTGAAAAACAATGGAATTTGAAACGGTTATTGGTCTTGAAGTGCACGTAGAATTAAAAACAGATTCAAAAATTTTCTCAAGCAGTCCGAACCACTTCGGTGCCGCTCCAAATAGCAACACAACAGTTATTGACCTTGGATATCCTGGTGTGCTGCCTGTTGTGAACAAAAAAGCGGTTGATTATGCAATGAAAGCGGCAATGGCGTTAAACTGTCAAATTGCGCCGATTACAAAATTCGATCGTAAAAACTACTTTTATCCGGATAATCCGAAAGCGTATCAAATCTCTCAATTCGACCAACCGATTGGTGAACATGGCTGGATTGATATTGAAGTAAATGGAAAAACGAAACGAATTGGTATTACGCGTATTCATATGGAAGAAGATGCGGGTAAACTAACACATACAAACTATGGTGTTTCTCTTTGTGATTACAACCGTCAAGGAACACCGCTTGTTGAAATCGTTTCTGAACCGGATATTTCATCTCCAGAAGAAGCATATGCATATTTGGAAAAATTAAAATCAATCATCCAATATACAGGTGTTTCGGATTGTAAAATGGAAGAAGGTTCTCTTCGCTGCGATGCGAACATTTCATTACGTCCAGTTGGTCAAAAGGAATTCGGTACGAAAGCAGAATTGAAAAACTTGAACTCCTTTAACTTCGTTCGTAAAGGCTTAGAGTACGAAGAAATTCGTCAAGCAGAAGTATTGAGCGAAGGCGGCGTTATTGAGCAAGAAACACGTCGTTTTGATGAAGCGACAGGAAAAACTCTTCTTATGCGTGTTAAAGAAGGTTCTGATGACTATCGTTATTTCCCAGAGCCAGATATGTTAACGATTCATATCGATGAAGAATGGAAAGCACGCATTGCGGCGGAAATTCCAGAGCTTCCAGATGCACGTCAAAAACGTTATGTGGAAGAGCTAGGGTTACCAGCTTACGATGCTGCCGTTTTAACGGTGACGAAAGAAACAGCGGACTTCTTTGAAGCTTCGGTATTAGCAGGTGCAGAAGCAAAACAAGCTTCGAACTGGATTATGGGTGAACTTTCTGCTTACTTAAAGACAGAAAACAAAGAGTTACATGATACAGCATTAACAGCTGAGGCATTAGCTGGAATGATTAAGCTTATTGAAAACGGGACGATTTCTTCTAAAATCGCCAAAACGGTTTTCAAAGAGCTTGTTGAAAATGGCGGAGATGCTGAAACAATCGTTAAAGAAAAAGGTCTTGTTCAAATTTCGGATGAAGGTGCTCTTCTTAAAGCGATTGAAGAGGCGATTGCTAATAGTCCTCAATCTGTTGAAGACTTTAAAGCTGGTAAGAAAAAAGCAGTGGGCTTCCTTGTTGGTCAAGTGATGAAAGCAACACAAGGACAAGCGAATCCACAGCTTGTAAATAAATTATTAGTACAAGAGTTAAATAAACTATAATGCAAAAACCGTATCACTTTTTACAAGTGATGCGGTTTTTTATAGGTGAGAAAATCTGATTGACTACACATTTAAAATGTGTAGTACTTTCTATTTAAGTAATTGCACTATTAATAGTATGATATGGAGGACGATTAGCAAAATAAAGGATGGAGGTACATAATGGCGAATAAGAAAAATAAAAAGAATCAATCTTCAACATTTACTTTTTGGATTATTGGCTTAGTTGCAGTTATTATTATCGGCTTTATATTTTTAGCACAAGGAAAAGATCAAGAGTCCACTTTTGAAATGGATTATCAAGGACAGCCTTATTTAGGGGAAGAGTCCGCTCCTGTTCAAATTGTTGAGTTTGGTGACTATAAATGCCCAGCTTGTAAGGCTTTTGAAAAGGGATTTTTTCCTCTAATGAAAGAAGCATTGATTGATAGCGGAAAGGCTCAATTTTATTTTATGAATTACTCGTTTATTAACGTTGATTCAGAACGTTCGGCTAAATTTGCTGAGGCGGTTTATCAGGAGTTAGGGAACGAGACGTTCTGGAAATTCCATGAGCTATTATTTACTAAACAGCCTGATGACCTTAAATATGAAAAAGTGGACGTCTATACTGATAAATTTTTAGAAGATACATTGAAAGAAATTGTGAGCAAAAGTGATGCTGCTAAAGTAGTGAAGACTTTTAAGGCGAAATCGGCTGAAGAAGCATGGCAGGTGGATATGGACGCTGCAAGTGAATTAGGAGTAACAGGAACTCCGGCGATATTTGTAGATGGTAAAAAGTTTGAAGGAAATACGCTTGAGGACTTAGAAAAGATGGTAGATGAAGCCGCAAAGGAGAAGTAAGCAATGAATAAATCACTGCTGTTTTCTTGGATTATCGCCATTATTGCGACAACGGGAAGTTTGTACTTTAGTGAAGTTCTTCATTATGTACCGTGCACGCTTTGTTGGTATCAGAGAATTTTGATGTATCCGTTAGTGATTTTGTTAGGCAGGGCTTTCTACGATCAAGATCAGAAGGTATATCGCTATATTCTTCCTCTATCGATTTTAGGTCTACTCGTGTCAGGCTATCACTATAGTCTGCAAAAAGTGCCGTCTCTACAACAATTTGAAATATGTACAAGCGGTGTTCCTTGTTCGGGGGAATATATTAATTGGTTAGGGTTTATTACGATTCCTTTTCTAGCTTTTGTCGCTTTCTTGATGATTACGGTTTGTATGATTATACTTGCTCGAAAATCCCGTCATGAGTAGGAGGGAACGATTTAATCAAACGTTTGATTAAATCGTTGGGAAGTAGAAATGAAGTAGTGTTTGAAGACGTTATACATGAAAAAACAGGGAGGTAACGACTTCCTGTTTTTTTCATGTGATTCAGTGAAATTAACTTAAATCGTTATCATTCATAATTTCTTCAATGGAGTTTGTAAGATGAATTGCACGTAGCGTGATGTCATCTGCGGCTGTATACTCGATTGAGCCGTTGCCTCCAAGATAAAAATCAATCTTTCTATTTTCTGCAGCGAATTGATCAAGAGTTTGCAGCAGAGAAGGATTTTGTTTGAAAGGAAGCGTCGTTGTAGCAGAGAGCAGAACTTTAGCAGGCTTTAGTTTGCTCACTAATGATTCAATTGAGCCGGGAGCGGGTGAGGCCCCTATTAATATCGTTTTCCAACCTCTTACCATAAATTGAAGCAATAGAATATGCAAAGGTACTTCGTGCTGTTCATATGGGAGACATGCACCTATAATTAAAGGAGCGTCATCTTTACATTGGTAGCTTCGACGAATTTGTACTAAGAAGTCTCGTACAGCAAGACTTGAGATGGCCTCTTGATATTCACTCCATTCTCCTTTCTCCCATTTCCTCCCGACTTCTTTTAAAAAAGGGATAACGATGGATGTTAAAAACATATCCAATCCAACACGATGGTAGGCTTGTTGTAATATAAGATTTAGTTCTAAGTCATTACAATGGTTCCCTTTTTCGAGCAGTTGAAAGACATAGTTGTTCAACCCTTTATGATGTTGGATAGTTTCCTGTTTAAGAAAGATATCATCTCTCGACCCACTTTTCTCTTTTGCCAGGGCAACAGCTTGTTTAATAGGACATCCTTGCTCTGATAGTGCTTTAACTTCTAAAATGATGTTTACATCTTGTTTGCTATATATTCTATATCCATTCTCTAATCTCTTCGGTTGAACAAGTTCATATCTCTCTTCCCATTTGCGGATCACTTGCTTAGATAGTCCTGTAAGATCCGCGACTTGTTGTATATAGTACATCCCGCTGATATCAGGTTCACTCATGTTTCTCATCCTTTCAACAAGTTACTCGAATCCTAAGATTTTATTATCTAACTTAAGGTATAACGAATATTTCCTCAATGTACAATGTTAATGATATAACATTATACAATACTTTGACATTGGAATTAAATGTGGATGTGAGGTTTTTTATTAGGGAAAGAGGGAATATGAACTTTTAAGTTAATGGGTTTTAGATACATCCCTCTCTAAAATTCATAAAAAATTAACACTTTGTATAAAGTTTGTGAATAGACTATATACAAACATTTTACCGTGTTGTATTATTTTGTTAAAAGGATGTGAAGGAATGTTTTTAGCCTGGAATGAAATCAAGAAGAATAAATTGAGATTTACTTTAATTATGGGTGTGTTAATGCTTATTTCTTATTTGGTTTTCTTTTTATCTGGTTTGGCAACGGGGCTTGCTAACCTGAATAGAGAATCAGTAGACAAATGGGATGCAACGGGTATTGTCTTAACAGAAGAATCTGATAAAAGTTTGCTTCAATCATCGCTGACTCTCGATGATGCGGAGAATGTTGAAGCTGAAGAAACAGCAGTAATCAGTCAGATGAATGCGATTGCTAGCAACGGTGATACAAAGAAAAATGTAGCGATCTTTGGTATCCGTGAAGATGAATTTATTATGCCTAATGTGACGGAAGGGAAAGCTTTTTCAAAAAGTAATGAAGTGATTGCTAGTGATGCATTAAAAGAAGAAGGTTTTCAAATAGGAGATGAATTAGATTTATCTTCTACGGAGGAAACGGTCACAATTGTTGGTTTTACAGATGAAGGACGATTTAATGCAGCTCCTGTTCTCTATGGAGATTTATCGACGCTCCATAAAGTGAAATATGGCGAAGCGGCAGAGATGAATAAAGATCAAATAAATGGGATTGTTGTACGCGCAGATGATATATCTACTCTCACGAAAGATGATGAATTAGAAGCGATTGAAATTGAGACGTTTATCGAAAATTTACCGGGTTATACGGAACAAAATTTAACGTTAAACTTTATGATTTACTTTTTATGTATTATTTCCGCAGTTATTGTCGCTATTTTCTTATACGTGTTAACGGTTCAAAAGATTAGTATGTTTGGTGTCATGAAAGCACAAGGGATTTCTAATGGCTATTTATCTCGATCAGTTGTGGCTCAAACTTTCATTTTAGCAGCTATTGGTGTATGTGTAGGTTTTCTATTAACTCTTATTTCCGGTGCCTTTTTGCCAAGTGCAGTGCCAGTGTCTTTTGATATAGTAACCATGATTGTATATGGCATACTATTAATTGTTGTTGCTGTATTAGGCGCTTTATTTTCCGTACGTACCATTGTAAAAATTGATCCTTTAAAAGCGATAGGAGGGTAAGGAATGACGGCTTTAGAATTGAGTCATGTAACGAAGTCTTTCGGTACAGGGCATACAAAAGTTAATGCACTGAAGGAAACAAACTTTCAGGCTGACAGAGGAGAGCTTATCGCGATTATCGGTCCATCCGGTTCAGGCAAAAGTACCTTTTTAACGATTGTGGGTGGATTACTCACTCCTTCTACAGGTGATGTTATTATTAATAACCAAAAGCTTACGTCATTAAATGAGAAGAAGCGCTCAAAGATTCGACTGCAAGAGATTGGCTTTATTTTGCAAGCTTCTAATTTAATTCCTTTTCTGACGGTAGATAAACAGATGAAGTTGCTGGATAAAGTAAAAAAGGGAAACATGACAAAAACTGAATTAGAGCAGCTTTATCATGACCTAGGCATTGAAGGTCTTCGTAATAAATACCCAGCGGATTTATCTGGAGGCCAACGTCAGCGGGTAGCGATAGCGAAAGCGCTGTATAGTAACCCATCAATTATTTTGGCAGATGAACCAACAGCATCGCTTGACTCAGATCGCGCGTACGAAGTGATGGAGCTTTTAAAGAATGAAACAAAGAATAAGAATACAACAACCATTGTTGTCACTCATGATACGCGCTTAATTGGTTATTTTGATAAAGTGTATAAGATGACAGATGGTGTTCTGACATTAGAGGAAAAAGAGTCTGCTAGTTGAATCCAGCAGAATAGTAGAATAGTTAATTGATGTATAAAAGGGGATGTCCTATGAGTTAAACGCTTATGAACATCCTCTTTTTGTTTAGTTAAAGTAAGAAACTCGAAGATAAATGAGATAGTTCGATTGATTAAATGGAAAAGTCGAAGATATTTTGCTTTTTATGGGAGATATTTGGGATAATCATGTCTACTCTGTTATTAAAACTAGAGTTTTAGAATAAATTGCTATATAATTTCTTCTTGAAGTTGATTACTAGAGAATCGGTATAATAGTCCTTGTTTTTTCGAAAAAAAGCTACGTTGCTTTTTTCAAAAAGGAACGTTAACATGTAATTTGTGGAATCTATTTGAAGGATGATGGGAAATGAAAAGAGCAAGATTAATCTATAACCCGACATCAGGACGGGAAGCGATGAAGAAAAGTTTACCTGAAGTGCTAGCGAGACTTGAGGCAGCTGGATATGAAGCTTCCTGTCATATGACGACAGGTGAAGGTGACGCAACACGAGCGGCTGAAATTGCGATTGAGCGGGGTTATGATGTGGTAATTGCAGCGGGTGGTGACGGAACGATTTATGAGGTTGTCAATGGATTAGCTCGAGCGGAGAAACGTCCGAAACTTGGTATTATTCCGACCGGCACAACGAATGACTTTGCACGGGCCTTGCATTTACCGAAGTCGATTGAAGGTGCAGCTGATATCATTGCAGATGGACATACGATGCCAATTGATATTGGTAAAATGAATGATAAATACTTCATTAATATTGCTGGCGGAGGTCGTCTAACTGAGCTAACATATGAAGTACCAAGCAAGCTTAAAACGATGCTTGGACAACTTGCTTATTATATAAAAGGAATTGAAATGCTGCCTTCATTTAAAGCGAGTGAAGTAACGATTGAATATGATGGAAAGCTTTTTGAAGGCGAAATTATGCTATTTTTGGTAGCGAATACAAACTCAGTTGGCGGTTTTGAAAAGTTAGCACCTGATGCTTCTTTGAATGATGGCATGTTTACACTGCTCATTTTGAAAAAAGCTAATCTTGCTGATTTTGTTCGAATCGTTACGCTGGCGATACGCGGTGAGCATGTTCATGATAAAAATGTAATTTATGTTAAGGCTAATCGAATTAAAGTAACAACAAAAGAAAAAATGATGTTGAATCTAGACGGTGAATTTGGCGGAGTGACTCCGGCAGAATTTGTTAATCAATATCGCCATTTTGAAGTATTTATTCCTCGCAATACGTTAGCAGATGATCCAGAAAATCAATAAAGGGGATGCGCTATGTTAATTAGACAAGCTGTTCAAGCGGATGCTAAAAAGGCTGTCAGGTTATTTCGTGATGCGATTAAAGATATTGCGGAAGCATTAACAGGCGAAAAAGAGGAAGAAAGAGTTTTGGCTGTACTAGCTGATTTCTTTACACAAAAAGGAAATAGACTTAGTTATGAGAATTGTACCGTATGTGAAATAGATGGTTCAGTTGCTGGGGTAATGTTAGGCTATGATGGCGGAGATGCAGAGAAATTGGATGAACCATTAGCTGCTCGCTTACGAGTGCTGAAAAACAACCCAACCTTTAAGCTAGAGAAGGAAGCAAAAGAAGGGGATTTCTATATTGACACATTATGTGTGGATTCTGCTTTCCGTGGAAAGGGAATCGGAACGAAACTCCTTCAGGTTGCGGAACAATACGCCAAAGCAAAAGGGTACAAGCGTATTTCTTTAGCTGTTGAAGAAGATAATAAAAAAGCACAACAGCTCTATACAAAAATAGGTTATAAGATTGCTGATCGGATTACAATCCATCATCATCAATATCAATATCGGGTAAAAACATTGCAATAAAAAAATACGGTTTGAAACCGTATTTTTTTATTGTTTTTATTTATAGTAATCGATAGATAAATGATAGACAGTAGAATGGACTATCTACAATTGCTGTTCATTTTGTCCATTCATTGCTGCCCAATCTGCATAAGTGCCGCTACCGTTGCAGCCGGGACAGTCATGAATATCAGAAAAATGATACTCCGTCGGCACAAAGGAGCTGTAACCGCGTCCGTAACAATCTGGGCAAAACCCTTTCTCCTCCATTTTAGCGCGATGTTTTTCAATTCGATTTGCGTTCCATGCTGAAATTCCACTAAACAATCCCATTATACTCACCTCTTTTTACCTTATTTTTCTTAAGAAGCGATTTTTTTATGCATCATGTACGAGAGTTTTTCTTTCTATATTATTTTATGAAAAAAGGAACTGTTTGGTGAATAGTGCTAGATGTGATAAAATACTGCTAGTTAAAAGGAAAAGAGAAGGTAAATCATGAAGAAAACTATTCCGGTAAAGAAAAATGAATACATAGAAGTAACATTTGAAGATTTAACCCATGATGGAGCGGGGGTAGCTAAAGTTGAAGGCTATCCGATTTTTGTTGCTAATGCTTTGCCAGGGGAGCGAGCGGTAATTAAAGTAACAAAAACAAATAATGGCTACGCGTTTGGTCGCCTAACCGAACTTCTTGAGAAAAGTCCAGAGCGCGTCGATCTATCAATGGAAGATCAGAATCGATATGGTGGATGTCAAATTCAGCATTTAAGCTATAAAGGGCAACTTACATTCAAAGAGAAGCAAGTACGTGAAGTAATGACTAGAATCGGTAAATTAGAAGATGTGACGATTCACCCGATTATCGGGATGGAAGAACCTACCCACTATCGTAACAAAGCTCAAGTGCCTGTCGGTGAAAAGGATGGAAAGCTGATCGCCGGTTTCTTTAAGCCGCGCAGTCACGATATTGTGGAAACAAAAGAAAGTATTATTCAGCATCAGGTGATTAATGAGTCCGTACAAGCAGTGAAGGAAATCTTTAGCGATCTCCATATTCCTGCCTATAATGAAAAAACACATAAAGGTGTACTTCGACATATTATGGCTCGCTATGGAAAACAAACAGGTGAATTAATGGTTGTTCTTGTTACAAGAACAGACAGTATCCCATTTGTAGAAACAGTAGTGAAGGAAATAATTGCACGTCTGCCGCATGTGAAGTCTATTGTTCATAATGTAAATTCGAAGAAAACGAATGTTATTTTAGGAGAAAAAATGAATATTCTCTGGGGAAGTGAAGTGATTTATGACTTTATTGGCGATGTAAAGTTTGCAATCTCCGCTAAATCATTTTATCAAGTGAACCCAGACCAAACGAAGGTGCTTTATGAAAAAGCATTAGAATACGCAGGGCTGACAGGTGAAGAGACGGTTATTGATGCATATTGCGGAATCGGCACGATTTCACTGTTTTTAGCTCAAAAAGCGAAAAAGGTGTTCGGTGTTGAAATTGTTCCAGAAGCAATTGAAGATGCACGCCGTAATGCGCAATTGAATGAAATCACAAACGCAGAATTTGCTGTCGGTGCAGCGGAAACGGTGATTACCGATTGGTATAAAGAAGGAAATGCGGCCGATGTGTTAGTCGTCGATCCACCGCGTAAAGGCTGTGACGAATCTTTATTAAACACAATTATAGACATGAAACCGAAGAAAGTCGTTTATGTTTCATGTAATCCAGGAACGCTGGCAAGAGACTTAAGAATCCTTGAAGATGGCGGTTATAAAACAACGGATTTACAACCAGTAGATATGTTCCCAATGACGACGCATGTGGAGGCAGTTGCGAAGATTGAATTGAGATAGACTGAATTAGGTGCCTGTTGCTTGAAGTGACAGGCACCTAATTTATGAAGATGAGAATGACAATTAGATAAAATGTAATAACAGTATGTTAGATTCATTAATCTGCTTTTAAAGAGGGTAAAAATAGCAAAGGTATTAACTGCTAAGGACATAATAGATATATTTGGAAATAGGGAATAACATTAACAAAAGAAGAACTTAGAGCCTTATTACGAAAAGAAGGACATCAGAATTATAAGGAGTGCGGAGATAAATTCGCCAGAAACTTCTTAAAAGAACTAGCTATTAAATACAGGGGATAATGGTATTAAAGGTTGATACAGGTGATGACATGATACATACCTACTCAGGTAAGACAATACAATTTGAGATAAAGTACAAAAATCGAACTTCCATAGGAATTTCGATAGATAGCTATGGGAAAATTGAAGTGCAGGCTCCGAAAAGGACACCTGATGAGAGAGTGATTCAGGCATTAGAGGATAAATGGAATCTCATTCAGCAAAAATTAAAAGAAATGAAAGATAGGATGAATGGACCACAGGAAAAGGTCTATGAGAATGATGAGAGCTTTCTTTATTTAGGAGACACTTATCCCATAAAGATCATCCAAGATATACATATACTGCAAGACCATGTCGTGTTTGAAGGAGAAAAGCTGTATGTATATGTGAAGCAGCTTGATGATGAAAAGAATAAACAAGCATTAAAACGATTTTATTACCAGCAGTGTAAGGTATTAGTGGAGAAGAGTATCTCTTCTTATCAAAGTAACTTCAAAACAAAACCGCGTTCTATACGTATTTCGGATAGTAAAAGTACGTGGGGAACCTGTGATTCAAAGCGACAACTAACATTTAATTGGAGGCTGGCAATGGCGCCGCGTGAGGTAATTGACTATGTAGTCGTTCATGAAATGTGTCACATGGTCCATCTGAATCACGACCGCTCCTTCTGGCGTCTTGTTGGAAAAATAATGCCTGACTATAAGGAAAAAGAAAACTGGTTGGCTTTAACAAACTGGAAAATGACTGTTTAGGAGCAAATGATAGAAACAATGTGCTGAATTAACCCATAAGCTTTTTTGTATGTTTAGATCTAATAGATAATTAGTAATTACTTTGTTGTATAGGTCAAAAAAATGACCAGCACGTCATATGTTGCCACATACACTCTGCACGTGTGGAATGTGTCGCGAAGCTGGAACTTGTGTCACAGTGATATAATCATTTGTGGATAATTCCTTTCAGATAAATTAAAAACCTTACCGAGAGTGATTTGTGTATATTTTTTCTTTTCTTATATTGAGTATGGTGTGAAAGGGTTGAAAGTAAAAATTATAAACGAAATGACCGATGATTTAATAAGATTAATAATGTCTCTATGATGCAAATAAAAGGATGCTTAGCTCATTGTCAAACCTTTTCTCAATAGTTTTTTTCAATTTGAAAGAACTATTGGAGAGCCTAGGTCAGGATGAGTAAGCATCCTTCTTTGCTCTAATATTAAGACCCTTTTTGTATATTCACTATTTTACGGTGCTGTTGCTTTGTGAATAATTGCTCATAATGGGGTTAGTTTTTTTAAAAATATTTCTTAACAAAAAATGGATTTAGCGCAACGATGACTTAATTATTGGTGGATAAATAGTTTTGGCTGAATAAAAAATTTTCTAGAGAGAAAATGGTTACAGATTTTTTATAAACAAATAATAATGCTATTGCTAAATTGGTAATAATTAACCAATATTATTTTATTAAGAGTATTTCAAAAAATGTTTTTAAGTATAATTTATTTTGTAAGCGCTTTTTAATCGGGCGATTGCTAACCTGGACTTTATGTAGCTAACTATTAAAGAAAAGGTGAGTTGTATGAAAAGCAATAGAGAACAGTCACTCTGATATAGAGGAGGGAACAAAAAACGATTACCTTAATGTTATTGTGACGAAAATATAATTAGAATTTCTATTTGGTTTTCTATTAAAGTAATTTAATATTTTAACAATATACCATATTTATGGTAATATTGTAATAAATTGTTTTGGTAGTTTTAAAAACTAAAATAGGGGTGTTTTGAATGAAGAAGTTTGGTTTATTATGTTTGTTCTTGGTCCTTTCTCTCTTTGTCGCTGCTTGTGGATCCAATGATACGGCAAGTGATAAAGAGAAAGGTGAGGCAGAAAAAAGTGAAAAGGTATATAAAGTTGGTGTAGATACAACTTACCCTCCATTTGAATTTAAAGAAGGAAATGAGTATAAGGGTATCGATATTGACTTAATTAATGCTATTGCGGAAAATCAAGGCTTTAAGATTGAACTTTCGCCAATGGACTTTGGTGGGATTATTCCAGCGATGCAAGCTAATCAGCTTGATGTAGCTATTGCAGGTATGAGCATTACCGATGACAGAAAAAAAATCGTAGATTTCTCAGAACCATACTTTGATGCAGGAGTAACAGTGGTTGTAGGAAAGGATAATACAACTATTAAATCCGTTGATGATTTGAAAGGGAAAACGGTTGCAGTTAAGAAAGGAACAACAGGCGCTAAATATGCACAAGATAATGTTGATAAATACGGTTTTAAAATCGTTCAATTTAACGACAGTCCTGCCATGTTCCAGGAAGTAGCTAACGGCAATGCAGACGCGCTATTAGAAGATTATCCTGTTATTTCTTATGCAATTGCTCAGAAAGACCTTGGTTTGAAAATCGTAGGTGATCGTTTGAATGGAGATCAATATGGAATCGCTGTATTAAAAGGGAAAAATCAGGATTTATTAGAAAAAATCAATAAGGGTCTTGCTGAGCTTAAAGAAGATGGAACATATGATAAAATACTAAAAACTTATCTTGCTGAGTAAGTGCTTCATGATGGAAAGCGCGCATAAAGCGCGCTTTCTCTTTGGGAATAAGGAAATACAACCTTTTCAATCGAATACAACAGGCGAGTAAGCCGAGCGTTAGTTATCATTACACAAGCGGGATCTCTTAGTATAAATATTGTATCGAAAGCTGTGCTTTTAGATGACTGAGCCTGGGCAATCGGTGAGTTTTACTTAAAGGGGGATGAACAGGGTGGATGTAATTACTTCAGCTTTTCCTATATTACTTGAAGGATTAAAAGTAACGCTATATATATTTATAATAGCGATTATACTAGGTTTTATTATCGGTCTAGCGGTGGCCTTACTAAGATTGGCACCACTCAAGATTTTGAACTGGATTGCCAAGATTTATGTTGATGCTATTCGAGGAACGCCTTTTATTGTGCAATTATTCTTTATTTACTTCGGGATCAATTCTTTGCAAATAATTTCTCTTAATAATACAACTGCGGGTATTATTACTGTTGCTATCAATGCTGGAGCTTATTTTTCTGAGATTATAAGAGCTGGGATTCAATCTATTGATAAAGGACAAACAGAAGCGGCAAGATCAATCGGATTGACTAGTGTTCAATCCATGCGTTTTGTAGTGCTACCACAGGCGTTTAGAAGAATGCTTCCGACGATTACGAACCAATCGATTATAAGCTTAAAAGATACATCGCTTTTATCCGTTATTGGGATAGCAGATCTAACACAGCAAGGGCAAATTCAAGCCTCTGCAACTTTCGAAGCCTTTAAAATTTGGTTAATTGTCGGTGTTATATACTTTATTATTATTTATTTATTAACTATTCTTGCTAACTTTGTCGAAAGGAGGTTCCAACTCAGATGAGCATCATAACTGTAAAAAACTTAAAAAAATCATTTGGGAATGTAGAAGTTTTAAAAGACATTAATGCAGAAGTGCAGGAAAAAGAGGTAGTCTGTGTAATTGGACCCTCTGGTTCAGGAAAAAGCACTTTCCTGCGTTGCTTAAATCGACTAGAGGAAATTTCAGGTGGTAAGGTCATCGTTAATGGACACGATATAACTGCCCCAAAAGTTGATATAAATAAAGTGAGGCAAGAAGTTGGAATGGTTTTTCAACAATTTAATCTATTCCCTCATAAAACGGTTTTAGAAAACATCACTTTAGGACCCATCAAGATTCACGCTACTGGGAAAGCAGAAGCGGAAAGGTTAGCGTTAGAACTACTTGATAAAGTAGGACTACAATCAAAAGCTAATAGCTATCCCGGAGAACTATCTGGAGGCCAAAAGCAGCGGGTTGCCATAGCAAGAGCACTGGCAATGAATCCTAAAATTATGCTATTTGATGAGCCGACATCGGCTCTAGACCCTGAAATGGTTGGGGATGTTTTAGAAGTAATGAAGCAGCTTGCTAAAGAAGGGATGACGATGGTCGTCGTTACCCATGAAATGGGCTTCGCTCGAGAGGTTGGTGATCGTGTTATTTTTATGGATGGGGGATATATTGTTGAAGAGAATGAACCGAATCAATTATTCGGTAACCCACAACATGAACGCACTAAAGCGTTCTTAAGTAAGGTTCTTTAGGTAGACATGGAAATTTTATTGATGTTATAGCCAACACCATATCTATTGCTATATAGGAAATGTTCAGTATGTAGTGCAATTCATTTTGATATAAAAAAGAAGCAGGAAATCTTTAAAATTTCCTGCTTCTTTTACATGGAACTTCGATAATTGTCTAACGATCTATAGGCACTTTACTAATGAAAAGCTTAACTAATATTATTTATATTACAAATAGTAAAAAAACTATTTGTGAAAATCCTTTTTTTAGTATAATAGATTAGTGCAAACGCTTTCTGATGTGCTTGCAACATGCAGATTAGGCATTGACTACTAAAGCAAAGGAGAACGGTATGAAAAACAGTGTAGAAGAGTCACAATTACATAGAGGGTTAGAACAAAGACATATTACCTTAATGTCACTGGGTGCAGCAATTGGTGTAGGTCTTTTTCTTGGATCTGCCGATGCCATTAAGCTTGCAGGTCCCAGTATTCTACTAGCTTATGCTTTAGGCGGTCTAGTCATTTATATTATTATGCGAGCGCTCGGGGAAATGGCGATTAAAAATCCGGTGGCTGGCTCATTTAGCCGCTATGCTAGAGATTACATAGGACCGCTTGCTGGATTTATTACTGGGTGGAATTATTGGTTCTTATGGATTGTTACGTGTATGGCGGAAATCACAGCTGCCGGAATCTATATGCAGTTCTGGTTCCCTGGTACACCGCAATGGGCTTGGGCCTTGGGGGCATTAATCATTATGGCGTCCGTGAATTTCTTAGCAGTTAAAGCCTATGGTGAATTAGAGTTTTGGTTTGCGTTGATAAAAGTCGTTACCATTATATTTATGATTATTTTAGGACTAGGAATCATTCTTTTTGGAATTGGAAATGGCGGAGTGGCCACTGGTTTTGGCAACTTATTTGAACATGGCGGTTTCTTCCCGAATGGATTTAGCGGCTTATTGATGTCCTTTCAAATGGTTATGTTCGCTTATTTGGGAGTTGAAATGCTTGGGATAACTGCTGGAGAAGTTAAAGATCCGAAAAAAGCGTTGTCACGTGCAATTGATACGGTATTCTGGCGTATTTTGATTTTTTACGTTCTTTCACTGACGGTAATCATGTCGATTTATCCTTGGGACGAGATAAGTCCTAAGCAAAGCCCATTTGTTATGACATTTGAACAGATTGGGATTAAAGAGGCCGCTGGAATCATTAACTTTGTTGTTCTGACTGCTGCCCTTTCTTCTTGTAATAGCGGGATCTTCAGTACAGCAAGAATGTTATTTAATCTCGCTCAGCAAAATGAAGCACCTAAAAGCTTTGGACGTACAACTAAAAGAGGCATCCCAGGAATGGCGATTATCGCATCCGCAGTTGCTTTATTGATAGGTGTTTATTTGAATTATATTGTGTCGGAAAAGGTATTCGTTTGGGTAACGAGTATTGCTACATTCGGAGCTATTTGGACATGGGCGACGATTTTAATCTCTCACCTTCGTTATAGAGGAAAGATGACAAAAGAAGAAAAGAAGCGGTTGGAGTACAAAATGCCGTGGTTCCCATTCAGTTCATATTTTGCCCTTGCCTTTTTAATCCTTGTTGTCGTTCTTATGGCGTTTTCTAAAAACACAATAATTGCCCTGATTGTTGGACCAATTTGGATTATCTTGCTTGTAGCATGCTATTATGGATTTAGGTTGAATAAAAAAGTATCAAAATGAAAAAGGCGTATAGAAACTAGTGATTGTCATTAGTTTTCTATGCGTTTTTTGTTGTTTTTATTTTTATCCCACACTTAACGGGCAGTAAGACCCCCACCTCAAGTTTATGAGAAAACAAAGAAGATAGGTGGAGGACAACTGCCCGTAAAGGTCCGATTGGTTTAACTAACCATCAGTGGGGGATGAAGGCCCCCCCACTGATGGAAGTTTCACTTTATACATAAAGGTTGCTAGATGAGAGAAAATAGAATAACTCGTTGTATTTTAGTGGGGAGCATTCCATACAGCTGAAGGAAATGATAGCAACGAGTGGCTTTGTATACAAGCAAATTAATCAGTCTATATGGATAGATATATGAAATATATGTTTAATTATATAGATAAAATAATTTATCAATTTGAATTTTTGTTATTGTATGAATAAAGTGAAAAAAGCGTTGTGTTTGTAAGTTGATAAATTACAGTGATATAATATTATGCGTGATTTTATAAGTGAATATAGGAAGTGAGTAAGTTGTCGAATAATTCGAAAGAGAGTAAATTTGTACCTTATGTACCCGCATCTAAATCTCTTCCAGAATTAACGGTTACGGCTATTGTTCTTGGGATTATTCTTGCGATTGTATTTGGTGCAGCGAATGCCTACTTAGGTTTGCTTATTGGTTTAACTGTATCTGCTTCGATTCCCGCAGCAGTTATTTCGATGGCGATTTTAAGAGGGATTTTTCGTAGAAAATCAATTTTAGAAAATAATATCGTACAAACGATGACAACAGCTGGGGAAGCAGTTGCTGCCGGTGCTGTATTTACTATTCCAGCACTATTCTTGTGGGATATGGAGATTACGCAAGGGTTTATTATTTTTATTGTATTAACCGGAGGGTTTTTAGGCGTCTTTATGATGGTGCCTCTTCGTCAGCTTTTAATTGTAAGAGAGCATGAAACATTACCTTATCCTGAAGGGACAGCATGTGCTGAAGTATTGAAATCAGGTGAAAAAGGTGGGACAAGTGCTAAATTAATCGGAATCGGTTTAGTAATCGGCGGGGTTATTAAAGCGCTTGGCGATGGATTTAAACTGTTTAAAACAGAAGTAGAAACAGGGATTACGAATTTTAAAAATGCGGTAGTGGGACTCGATGCCTTTCCGGCTCTTTTAGGAGTAGGCTATATTATTGGTCCTCGTGTTGCTGGACAAATGCTTGCTGGCGGATTGCTTGCTTGGATTGTCATTATCCCGATGATTAGTTTCTTTGGAGGTGGTAGTGCGACCGCTATTTTCCCTTCTGATGTACCAATTGGCGAATTAGATGCATGGGGGATTTGGGATTCCTATATCCGCTATATCGGGGCCGGAGCTGTAGCAACGGGTGGATTAATTACCCTTGTTAAAACATTACCGATTCTATTTAGTTCTTTGTTTGCTACTGCGAAAAGTTTACAAGCTAATAAAGGAAAATTGACAGCAGGTCCTCTTCGTACGGAACAAGATATGCCAGCAAAATATGTTTGGTTAGGAACGATTATTGTCATTTTAGTTATTGCTTTTAGCCCTCTAACAGATGTAGGGATTATTGGGGCAGTTGCCATTGCTATTTTTGGATTTTTATTTGTAACGGTTGCTTCTCGAGTTGTTGGGGTTGTCGGGAGTTCATCCTCTCCTGTATCTGGAATGACAATCGCTACTTTATTAATTGTTGCTGTTACGTATAAAGTAACTGGTTTTACGGGGACAAGCGGTATGATCGCTGCCATTACAGTTGCGGCTATTATCTGTACAGCACTTGCGGTAGCGGGGGATATCTCACAAGATTTAAAGACAGGTTATATTGTAGGTGGAACGCCATGGAAACAACAAATCGCTATGATGATTGGAGTTTTGGCTTCTGCTTCTGTTATTGGGTTTATTTTAATTCTCATGGATAGAGCCTACACAATGGGTTCTGCAGCACTTCCTGCACCGAAGGCAGCCCTTATGAAAATCTTGGCTGAAGGTGTTCTTGGCGGAGACTTACCATGGACGTTAATCTTTATTGGTGCAGCTATTGCGATTACATTAGAATTTTGCGGGTTAAATTCATTAGTTGTAGCAGTCGGTATCTACTTGCCGGTTCATACGAGTGCACCGATTATGATTGGTGGATTTGTCCGTTACTTTGTTGAACGTCGTGCGAAAACAGAAGAAGTACGTAAAGAACGTGTAGATAGAGGAACATTATTTGCTTCCGGTTTAATTGCTGGGGAATCGTTAGTTGGTGTTCTGATTGCAATTTTAATTGCGTTTGGTCTTCAAATGCCGGATGCCGTTGTGATTGCAAGTGATTTATTCCCATTCTTATTATTCCTTGTGCTCGCCGGAGTGCTTTGGTATATATCGAATAAAGGGAAAAAACGAAATGTTTCATAAGCGCCAATCTGAAAAGAGGAACCTGTTAACAATGGTTCCTCTTTTAAAAGAAAGCGTTAGCCTAGAACGAGATAATGTTAAAGGGAGTTATTTAATCATTCAGCGGACAAATGCTTTGGAACGATTTTCTATTCGTTTCTTCAAACAGCCTGCTGTTCGTCGAATTAAGCTTGATCAATTCGGGGCTTTTGTTATTCAGCAAATCGAACAACGTAAAAATGTCCATGACATCTCTGAAGCAATGGTTACTCATTTTGGAGAAGCGGCTGAACCAGCCCTACCACGTCTAGCTAAATTTCTAGAAATCCTCGAGGTGCAAAATTGGATTACATGGGAGTCACAGTGACTTTAGGTGTTGTGGATAAAATGTGGATAAATTAAAGAGATATAAATTCGAACCCTTGTAAAGAGTGCTTTCTGCAAGGGTATTTTTTATTTAAAGAATAGAAGAAGGAAGTATTCACAAACTAATAATGTGTTCAAAGTGACAAAAAATAAATAATATAGTAATATATAAAAACCGACTTAACACATAAGTTTAAAATATATTTTAAAAATGAAAGGAAATTTTTGATATGACAGGGTTTGTTTTATTTAATATTGCTATGATGCTAATATTTATTCTTGTTCTATTTATTATGCAAAGAAAGCATATTTCGTTTACAAAAAGGGTGTTTACAGGCTTAGGAATTGGGGTTATTTACGGATTTATTCTTCAATATTTCACTGAACCTGATTCAGAAGCGCTGCTTACGACGGTTGATTGGTTCAATCTTGTCGGTAGCGGTTATGTGAAGTTTTTACAAATGATTGTTATGCCGCTTGTATTTATTTCGATTTTATCGGCATTTACAAAATTAAAACTGACTAACAATATTGGAAAGATTAGTTCGTTGATTCTTGCAATTTTAATTGGAACAACAGCGGTTGCAGCTGCTGTAGGGATTACAGCTACTTTTGTTTTTGATTTAGAAGCTGTTCAAATTGAACAAGGTGAAGCAGAAAATGTACGAGGCGTAGAGCTTGAAGAGAAATATGGTACAACTGTGGAAGGGAAAACGATGCCACAGCAAATTCTTGAACTCATTCCGGCGAATCCATTTTTGGATTTAACAGGAGCTCGTCCAACATCGACTATTTCAGTTGTGATTTTCGCTGCATTCCTAGGCTTTGCTTACCTTGGTGTGAGAAGAAAACAACCGGAACAAGCGGAGTTATTTGCTAAAATTGTCGAGGCGTTTTATTCGATTATTATGAGAATCGTGACATTAATTTTACGATTGACGCCATACGGAATTTTAGCGATTATGACTAAAACGGTGGCAACAAGTGATCTTGATGCAATCGTTAAACTAGGTAAATTCGTTGTTGCTTCTTATGTGGCTTTACTTGTGATGTTCCTCATCCACTTGATTTTACTAGCTATCGGTGGGTTAAGCCCGATAAAGTACTTAAAGAAAGCTTTCCCAGTTCTTATGTTTGCTTTTACTTCTAGATCAAGTGCAGGGGCACTGCCAATGAACATTAAAACGCAGAAACAAATGGGTGTTTCAGATGGGATTGCGAACTTCTCAGGATCATTTGGCTTGTCTATTGGACAAAATGGCTGTGCGGGTATTTATCCAGCGATGCTTGCTATTATGGTTGCTCCGACTGTTGGAATCGATCCGTTTACACCATCGTTTATTGCGACCGTCATTGCAGTCGTTGCCATTAGTTCATTTGGTGTTGCAGGCGTTGGTGGAGGGGCAACTTTTGCAGCTCTTCTCGTACTATCAGCATTGAACTTACCTGTTGCTTTAGCTGGCTTATTAATTTCGGTTGAACCGCTAATTGATATGGGACGCACTGCTTTGAATGTCAGCGGAAGTATGACATCAGGTGTACTGACTAGTCGCATAACTAGCGATTTAGATAAGGAAAAATATAATTCTGAAGCGGAAGCATTAGAAGCAGATATTTAAACTAGAGAGACTGTCTCAAAATAAATCATTTTGAGCAGTCTCTTGTTTTTTTACAAAAAATAAAAAGACTGGTCCTTTTTTGATATAATTTAGTCACCTTAGCAAGATGCCTCTTAAGGGAGGGAGCCATTCTTTTATGATTATTCAGTATAATACCGACCAACTGACCTTACCAATAGATGTTGAATATACAGTGCCCACAAATCAAATCTCACATATTGTCCGCAATGCTATTGAACAGATGGATTTCTTCTGTTTTTACTCCTCATCACTCAGATGGTAGAAGGGGCGGTTTTATTGTCACAATTAAGCTAAATTCCAAACAAGATAAGATTGAACTACCCACCACTTAGCTAAAGCTTGAAGTGGAGGATTCCTGCGAACACCAGTGTATCCACTAGTTATTTAGCAGGCTAACCCTGTCGCACCGACAGTTAGCAGTGCAGACGGCTTATTAGCCTCCTGCGCGGTGTTGCTATTTTGTACGTTGAACTCGCCACACGCCCTACTCTGCTTGGTTTTCGCTACTTCGGTGCGTGTGGAGGCGATTAGAACGTTGAAGATTTTACGCGACAGACGTTTTTCCTGTCACAACCTCCTATCTTCAGTTTTCAAAGAACAACTTACAGGAATATTCTGCCATACAAACAAGTGTTTTGGCTACCGCCAACCGACATTCATCTCCCACCTACTCATTGGGCTATTGCCCTTCATATCCCTTGAGGATGGGGGTCTTCTGTCGGGAAAAGATAAAAAAAGAGGATGCTGTTGAACATGCATAAAGTATCGCTTCAAACCAAAATTCTTGGGTTAGTATTATCATTAAGCTTATTTCTAATCCTCCTATTAACGACTTTCTTTACTTACATGGAGGGAAGGCAAATAGCAGAAGATAAAGGTCGCTTAGCCTTAGAGCTATCTAAAACTATTTCTTTTATGCCGACTATCATCGAGGCCATTGAATCAAACAATCCATCCGAGAAGATCCAACCTATTGTAGAAAAAATCCGTCATGAAACGGGTGCCGAATTTATCGTCGTAGGAAATGTAGATGGAATACGTTATTCCCATCCGCTAGCATCAGAAATAGGAAAACATATGATAGGTGGAGATAATGAACGAGCCATTCAAAAAGGTGAGTATTATATTTCAGAAGCAAGAGGTTCCCTTGGACTTTCTATGCGTGGAAAATCACCAATCTTTAATCAGAATGGCAATATAATCGGAATTGTTTCAGTCGGATTTTTAGTGGAAGATGTTCGTGAACAAATCTTTGAAGATGTGTCTAAAGAAATTGTTGTATCAGTCATAGCGCTTCTTTTATCTATAATCGGCAGTTATATGCTTGCCAGAAGTATACGTAAAGATACATTAGGATTAGAGCCAATGGAAATTGCTAACTTATATAAAGAAAAAAATGCTGTACTCCATTCTGTGAAAGAGGGAATCTTAGCCATTGATCGAAATGGAGTAATTACATCTATGAACCAACCAGCCAAAAAACTGTTAGATATAAAAGGTTCTGTCCGCGATTTGAAAGTGGATGGTTTTTTTCCTTCTACTTATTTGTACGAAGTGTTGAAATCAGCAGAGCCGCAAATCGATAAAGAAATGACGTGGAAGCATAAAACGGTTATTGTCAATTGCACGCCCATTTTTGATGGTGAACATGTAAGTGGTGTAGTTGCTTCGTTTCGTGATAAAACAGAAATAGAGCAAATGGTTAATACATTATCAGAAGTTAAAGTATATTCAGAGGATTTAAGAGCGCAGACACATGAGTTTACGAATAAATTATATGTGCTATCTGGATTAATACAATTAGGGGAATATAAAGAGGCTATAGATATGATACAGAGTGAGACGTCCGAACTTCAATCTTTAAACCGAATTGTATTCGAACAGATAAAAGATACAAAGGTTCAGGCTATTTTATTAGGAAAGTTAGGTAAAGCATCGGAAAAGAAAGTCACTTTTGAAATCGATACGCAAAGTTATTTAGAGGCATTGCCGACTCATATAACATTATCCGAGCTTACTTTAATCCTTAGTAACATCATAGATAATGCCTTTGAGGCTGTTTTTGGCATTGAGGAACCGATTGTAACATTTTTTGCCACTGATATCGGAGAGGATATTATCTTTGAAATTAGTGACAATGGAAAGGGAATAGACGTAAAAGATATCTCGCTTCTCTTTGAAAGGGGATTCACTTCGAAAACGGGTAAGTTTCCAAGGGGTTATGGACTTTCAAACGTTGACCATGCAGTAAAAGAGCTAGGTGGTATTATCGAGGTACAAAGCGAAAAAGAAAATACCATATTTACAGTTTATCTTCCTAAGAACAGAGAGGTGAAGAAAAATGGTTAAAATAAGAGCGGTCATTGCAGAAGATGATTTTCGGGTAGCAGATATTCATGAGAAGTTTCTTGATAGGTTCGAAGAAATAGAAGTGGTTGGTAAAGCTTTGAATGCAGAACAGACTATTGAAATTTTGGAGCAAAAGAAACCTAATCTCCTTCTTCTTGATGTATATATGCCAGACCAACTTGGCTCTGATTTGCTTCCGATTATTCGGCAAAAATACAAGCATATCGATATTATTATGATTACAGCAGCAACCGATAAAGAAATACTTGAAAAGGCACTTCGCTATGGTGTGGAGTATTACTTGATAAAACCAGTAAAGATAGAGCATTTTCAGCAAATTATTGAAGAATATCTTAATAAATACCATCTTATGCAAACTGACCAAGAAATTAATCAGGAATTTATTGATCGTATTTTTAAAAAAGGCACGCCTCCAAGCGCAGTAAATAAGGAGACTTCTTTACCAAAGGGAGTCGATGATATTACTTTATCGAAAGTAAGAATAGTACTTGAGAAAAGCTCTATTGGATTATCAGCAGAACAAGTGAGCAGACAGATTGGTGCTTCAAGAACGACAGCAAGGCGCTATTTGGAATATTTGATTTCTGTGCAGGAATGTAAAGCGGAAGTTGTATACGGTGTAGTAGGCAGGCCTGAGCGTAGATATTATAAGATTTGATGAAAGAATGGCTAAGCAGTCCTTCATGAAGGACTGCTGGCTGTTCTTTTTTATGAAATGAGCTCAAAAACTAAACATTGCCTTATGATAGTACTGTTAAAGTTTTCCGTGAACATAATGAACAAAATTAACGTAATAGTTTTAATAAACAGTAAATTGCAAACGCTTACAAATGGAGTCTCATAGATTACAATTTATCTAAATTAGTAGATAAGGAGTGATCAAAATGCTCGCTTTATTAGGGTACTTAATGATTTTAGTATTTATGATTTTAATTATGACAGGGCGACTTTCGGCTATGATTGCTTTAATTGTCGTACCAATTGTCTTTGCTCTTATAGGTGGATTTGGCAGTGAAATGGGGCCTATGGCGCTAGAAGGGATTAAAAGCGTTGCCCCAACAGGTATTATGATTTTATTTGCTATTCTTTTCTTTGGTATTTTGATTGATGCTGGAGTTTTTGATCCAATTATAAGGACAATCCTTAAGCTTGTAAAAGGTGATCCTGTAAAAATTGCTATCGGAACAGCGGTTTTGGCTCTTCTTATTTCGTTAGATGGGGACGGAACGACGACTTACATGATTACGATTTCTGCTATGCTTCCTCTTTATAAAAGAATTGGCATGAAACCACTTATTCTAGCAGGGATTGCTGTTTCAGCCTCAGGAGTCATGAATCTCCTTCCTTGGGGAGGACCGACAGCACGAGTGATGACAGCTTTGAATCTTGAAATGTCTGATGTTTTTACACCTGTTATTCCTGCTATGATTGGCGGTATTTTATTTGTTCTCTTCATGGCTTTTGTTCTTGGTAGAAAGGAAAGAAAGAGAATTGGTGTAATAGAGTTTGACTACAAGATTGCGGCTCAACATGCCGCTGCAGTAGAGGATGCGCATCTTAAACGTCCTAAATTAATCGTTTTTAACTATGTATTAACAGTAGTTCTTTTGGTAGCGCTCATTATGGAGTTATTACCGTCAGCTGTATTGTTCATGATTGGTTTTGCGATTGCCATTACAATTAATTATCCAAAAATGAGTGATCAAAAGGAACGTGTAGCGAATTATGCAGATAATGCTTTATCAGTTATTTCGATGATTTTTGCAGCTGGAATTTTCACTGGAATTCTTGCAGGAACTGAAATGGTAGATGCTATGGCAAACTCGTTGATTAAGCATATCCCGGACGCAATGGGGTCGCATTTTGCTGTAATCACTGCGATTATTAGTGCACCATTTACTTTCTTTATGTCCAATGACGCTTTTTATTATGGTGTTCTGCCGCTACTTGCCAAGGCGGGGGCTGCATACGGGATTGATCCTGCTTTAATTGGGAGAGCTTCTCTTTTTGGTTTACCGGTTCATCTATTAAGTCCTCTTGTTCCGTCCACCTATTTATTAGTTGGGATGGTAGGGGAGGATTTTGGTAAACTTCAAGGTTCTTTCTTAAAATGGGCGTGCGGATCAACCATTGTCATGATGGTGGTTGCGGTCGTATTAGGGATAATTCCTTTATAAAATAGTTGATGAAGAAGGTCAATCGAGTAAAAGCAAGCGGTGACAATCGCTTGCTTCTTTGCTTTCATTGCAACATAAGAAAAATAACTCGTTGATTCGGTCGTTTATAACAAAAAACGGTTCAGTATTCTATTATATGTTTTAGAAAAAGGTGAGCGGAGTGGGAATTTTTTATCAAATTTTATTACATATTATTTTTCCATTATTCGCGTTGATTGGGGTAGGGATATGTCTGCATCGTTTATTGAAACTCAGCTTATCTACATTATCAACGTTAACGATTTATGTTTTGCTCCCAGCTGTATGCTTTGTTAATATTTACAAAAGTGATATATCTGGAAATTTAATTGGTCAAACGCTTTTATTTTTATTGCTTTTTAATTTACTTCTTATAATGATTAGCAGTCTGCTTGCTAAAGTAAATCGATTCGATCGCCAGTTGTCATCTACTTTTAAAAATAGTTTTGTTTTAAGCAATTCAGGAAACTATGGTCTACCGGTAAGTGAACTTGTTTTTTCTTCTAATCCGGCCGGTATGGCAATCCAAATCATCGTTTCTATATTTCAAAATTTGCTTACCTTTACATATGGGTTTTATAATTCAGTTTCCGCTCAAAGCAGCGGGAAGGATATTGTCTGGAAAATTCTCAAGTTACCAGTTATTTATGCCTTGTTACTTGCTGTTTTACTGCGCTGGATGCATGTTGATATTCCTGATTATTTATGGAAACCAATTAAAAATACATCTAATGCTTTTTCGGCCATTGCTCTTATCACACTGGGAGCCCAAGTAGCTTATTTAAAAATTACCCGTATTTCTAGACCAATTGTGTGGATAGTCATTGGCCGTCTTGTTCTTTCTCCTTGTATTGCATGGTTAGTTATTTTTGGACTTGGTTTATCTGGTACAATTGCGCAGGCACTTTTTATTGCTAGTGCCTTTCCGACGTCAAGAAACAGTGCACTGCTAGCACTTGAATATGATAATTATCCAAATGTCGCTTCGCAGGCTGTCCTGCTTACAACTATCCTTAGTAGTATTACTGTAGCGATTGTTATCTATTTAGCCAAAATCCTTTTTTAGAGCGCGTTTTTTATCACTTTACTAGTTTCAGAATTTGATAAAACGGATATGAAGAATAAGAGAAGGGTAGATAATCGTGAATGATATTAGCGATTATCTACCCTTTTTTCGTATAAACTTTTGGCTAGGTTAATGAATATTGTTGATATTTTCGATTTTAACGAATGTATGGGAAGGGCTCATATGTTTCGTTAGCTAATTGATTTTCATTCACTTTCTAATCATTTCTTAACATTTCTCTAAATTTCTATTAGCTTTTTGGCCATATCTTATAAAGTAATGAAAGGTTTTTAGGGGAGGAATGTTGAGTGAGAATTGTAATGGTTCCGTCAGGATTTAAAGAATGTTTGGATGCGGAGGAAGTGGCGTTAGCGATGGAGCGAGGGGCAAGAAAATTTAATCAAACGTTTGATTTAGAAGTTGTTCCGATGATTGATGGAGGAGAAGGGTTTGCCAAAACAATTGTGAATTTAAAAGATGGGGAGCTTATTTATAGAGAAGTGACGGGTCCGGTAGGAGAGAAGATTATCAGTTACTTTGGAATCTTTGTGGAGGGTGATAGACGAACGGCTGTGATTGAAATGGCTGCTGTTGCAGGGTTAAAGTTGGTGCCGCGCAATCAAAGGAATCCGTTAAAAACGACAACATATGGTGTAGGAGAGTTGATTCGTTCTGCCCTCGATTTTGGTGTCGACCATATTCTCATCGGTTGCGGTGACTCAGGTACATCCGATGGAGGAGCAGGATTAGCTCAAGCACTAGGTATTCGATTTTTAGATAAGGACAAACAAATAATCGAAGTCCATGGTGGAGAGGATTTGATAAAGGTCGATTCGATTGACACAACACAGCTAGATCAACGGCTAGGGAATGTGACCGTCGATGTTGCTTGTAATTGGCAGAACGTGTTATGCGGAGAGAAAGGGGTCGCACGTGTTTTCGGTCCTCAAAAAGGAGCAACATCCCAACAAGTAGAGCAATTATCATCAGCGTTAGAGCATTATGCTTCTTTAATTCAAGAAGAGTTAGGGATGGATGTCCGATTACTTCCAGGGAGCGGAGCATCGGGTGGGCTAGGAGCAGGACTGATTGCTTTTACAGGTGCTGTATTGCACCCTCGCTTTGATATTATTATGGACTACATTCATATAGAAGAAAAAATTGCGACGGCAGATGTGGTCATGACAGCGGAAGGAAGTTTAGATTTTCAAACGCCAAATGGAAAGATTCCGTCAGAGGTTGCACGAATTGCTAAAAAACATAACATCCCGGTCATTGCTATCACCGGTACGATTGGTAAAGGAGCCGCTTTAAACTATGAGGCAGGTATCGACGCTTATTTAAGCATTATTCAAAAGCCGACATCTTTAGAAAAGGCGATGATAAAAGCTCCGGAATGGATTGAAGAAAGTACAGAGTCCGTGTTAAGACAAATCGTCATTGGCTTAGAAATGGCTGAGAAGAAGCTGATTAGAGAAAGGATTTAGTCAATATGATTACGAGAATGGATAAATACGTATCGAAACAAAAGCAAATCTATACGTGGCTCAATCACGTATCTACCAAGCTTTTAGCTATAGTAAGTGTACATGTCTTTTTCTTAGTGCTTATTGTGTTGATTGATGAGCTAGATTACCGTGCCAAAGTATCCTTATTTGCTTTCTTATCAGCAATGACCTTGTGGATTGTGACGAAGTTTCCTGCTGGTTTTGTAGCCATTGTGCTTATTTTATTCATTATCCTATTAAAGGCAGGAAATCCGGAATTATTATATAATGCGCTCGCGGAGGAAGTAGTGTGGTTAATGATTGGCTCGTTTATTATTGGGGAAGCGGTGAAACAGTCGGGGTTAGCTGAACGATACAGCCAGTACTTATTGAGCCGTTCCAAACAAAAAAGTCATGCACTGTTTGGTATCACTTCGATTTTGTTCGGATCCGCTTTTTTTATTCCGTCTACTTCAGGAAGAGCAGCTTTATCGATGCCCATTATCAAACAACTTCATTCGAAATTTTCTCCGAAAGAACAAAGCGTGTTGGCGATTATGACGCCTGTTATTATATTAATGAGTACATCGGCTACTTTAATTGGTGCAGGATCTCATATTATTGGAATTAGTTTGCTTGAAAATACGGTTGGCGAATCGATTTCATATATACAATGGTTGATATGGGGTGGGCCATTCGCTCTATTTATTACACTTATTTCATTTACTATAATAAAATGGATGTGGTGGCCGAAAGATGGGTCAAAGGAGATGGAAGACGTAAAAATACAGGAAATTCCTGTATTGAGACAGCCTTTGAATAAAAGTGAAAGAAAGACTGTGACGTTAATCTTGTTTTTAATTATAGGCTGGGTGACAGAAAGTCTTCATGGGTATGGTATTGCATTGATTACGATGATTGGCGCTGTTCTATTTATGTTGCCGAATTATGGTGTCGTTAGTTGGAAACAAGGGATGAAATCAGTCTCTTGGAATTTGATTATATTTGTCGCGGCTGCAACTGCACTTGGAAAAGTATTAGTAGATACAGGGGTCGTTCATTGGATCGAGCAAAAGATGTTTCGTATGCTGCATCTGTTTGTGGATGCACCAGAATGGTTGATTGTGTTTGTTATTTTACTTGTAACGGTGACCAGTCATTTATATATTACGTCCCATACAACGCGTGCTGTCGTTTTTATTCCGAGTTTAATAGTTTTTAGTGAAACAATCGGAGTGAATGCTGCGACAGTTGTTTTTTTAGGCTTAATAGGCATGAATTATTGTGTGACGTTTCCTGTTAGTTCGAAAGCGTTGTTACTTTTTTATGAAGAAGGGGACATTTCGTATGATGCGAAACATTTAGTTAAAGTGAGTGCGGTTCTAATGCCTCTTTATATTTTAATTACGATGATGTTTTACTTTTCTTATTGGCAGTGGGCTGGGATGCATTTATAAGAGGTGAAGGAATGAACCATCATATATTAATCATTGAAGATGATGAAAAAATTGCACGAGTGATTCAGTTAGAATTAGAATACGAAGGCTATAAAGTAAGTGTTGCCCATACAGGTCGAGAAGGGCTGTCTATTGTCGAGCAGAAAGAGATTGACTTAGTCATTTTAGATGTGATGATTCCTGAGTTAAATGGCATGGAAGTATTAAGACGAATTCGTCATATGAGCAATGAAATCGTTGTGATTATGTTGACGGCACGCAGCTCTGTCTACGATAAGGTGAATGGACTGGACTTAGGCGCGAATGATTATATGACAAAACCATTTGAAATTGAAGAATTGCTTGCTAGAATTCGGGTTAATCTACGTTTTAAGCATAAAAGTGAACTTTCCCAATCAGAGTTGAATATCCTTCATTGTCATTCTATTGCTATTCATACAAATACGAGAGAAGTATATAAAGGTGAAAGAAATATAGAATTAACACCACGGGAATATGATCTTCTGCTTTATTTAGTGACAAACAAAAATAGAGCGCTTGAAAGAGAACAAATTTTAAATCAAGTATGGGGATTTGACTACTATGGAGATACAAATGTAGTAGATGTATATATTCGTTATTTAAGAAAAAAATTAACGGACTCGAAGGAAGAGCAGTTGATTCATACTGTTCGCGGTGTCGGTTATATGATTAAGGATTAGTGTATGAAATTACGAACTCGTATACAGTTATCAACAACTGTTGTGTTAATTGTTTTACTTATTATAGCGAATACGTCGATTTATTTGATTTTTCAAAATAGGGCAATTACGTCGGAGCACAATCGTTTAGTAAATACCTCCCATAATATTATAGAAGAGTTAAATACAAATAAAGATGCCTCTATGCAACAAGTATTAGAGGCGTATTTAATAAGCGATGGTATTATTCGTACCGTCGATAGAAAGGGTCATCCGATTAGACAAGTGACAACGGATGATGATTATTTGGATATAAAGAGTATGTATAATGATGATCAAATTGAAGATGTTTTTTCCTATGAAGAATCTATGTTTGTAAGTGTCTCCATTCCTACAATCGATGAAAATGGAGAAGTTATTAATTTACAAATAGTCGAAAATGTTGATTTTCTGTTTGATACGATTCATGAGTTGAAATGGGTATTAGTATTCGCAACGATTATTGTCATTATTATATTATTTGTAACAAGTGGTTTTTTAGGCCGGGTGATTTCGTTACCGATTCAACGTCTTACGCAAACGATGAAAACCATTGAAGAAGAAGGCTCGTTTGAACAAATTACAATCACGAATCGTACAAAAGATGAATTAACGGAAATGGCTATGACATTTAATCGAATGATTAGTAAGTTAGAAGAAAGCTATACAAAGCAAGAACAATTTGTATCAGATGCTTCACACGAACTTAAGACTCCTTTAACGGTTATTGATAGCTATGTGAAATTATTGAAACGCTGGGGGAAAGAGCGTCCTGATGTATTGGAAGAAGCGATTGAGTCGATTGGATCGGAAGCGAATCGAATGAAGTATTTAACTGAGCAATTATTACAATTAGCGAAATCCGAAGAAGTTATTGAAAATGAAAAAGAAGTAATGAACATCGTACCAATCGTCGAAACAACGATTCAACGATTGCAGCAAGCTTTTGCGCATGGCATTTATATAAGGAATGAGCAATCGACCATTCAAATGAAAATACATGAACAAAGCTTTGTTCAATTACTCGTTATTTTATTAGATAACGCGAAGAAATATAGCGATGATCATATTACTGTGGAATTGAAAGACAGGAAAGACAGTGTAAACATTAGTGTGACGGATAAGGGCGTTGGAATTCCGTTAGAAGCTCAAGCGCATGTTTTCGATCGATTATACCGTGTAGATAAAGCGAGAAGCCGTAAAACGGGAGGGTCTGGTTTAGGGTTATCGATTGCGATACGTATTGTTGAACAGCATGGTGGGCATATCACCTTAGAAAGTGTCGAAGGAAAAGGGTCGACCTTTACGATTATCTTGCCCAAATAGGAGGTGTGGATAATGAAAGTGAAGATTGTACTAATTGTGTTTATTGCTTTAGGGTTGTCATTTACTTTATTTCAAGTTTTTATAAAAGATTCTCCTAAGATGATTTCTCAACAAGATGCTGAACAAATTGCAACGAAACTATACGGTGGAAAGGTGTTAAATACAACAGTAGATGCTGAAAAGGACAATTATCAAATTTCGCTTGAAAACGATCAAGGAATCTATAATTTGTATGTGAATGGGCAAACGGAGAAAGTTAGCAATGTCCGACTTATTGAGAAGAAGGAAATCGCATTAACTGTTGATGAGGCAAAAAGGAATATAGAAAATGAACTAAACGGCCGCGTACAGGAGATTAAACAAGTGGATAAGGAAGGCCGACCTTTTGTAGAAGCTATTGTGGAGAAAGATCAAAAATACTATCAGATTGAGTATGATTTAAATGAAAAAAAGATAATAGCTAATCATGAAGTGAAGGAGCAAGTGGAAACACCTGTTATTTCAAAACAAGAAGCAAAAGATATCGCATTGAAACAATTTAAAGGTGAAGTTACGAAGATATCTACAGTAGAAACTTCAACAGGTACACACTATAAAGTAACCATTGATGGTCAAAAGGCAGATGCTAATGTCTATGTGCAGGGACATACAGGAGTTGTATCCTCTATCTCGGTTAACTCTAAGCAAGATGATGACAACGATGATGAAGATGAAGCTAATGAAGCGGATGACGACCACGACGACGAAGATGAAAATGAAGATGATGAAGATGACGACGACGATTAAATTCAAATAAAAATAGATTTGTCCACAAAAATATCCACAAGTTATCCACAAACGAAAAAGTCACTGTGACATTTAAGCCTGAGTTCTAAATCGAGAACTTGGGCTATTTTATTTTGGCCAAAATGATAGGGCTAGCTATCATATATTTCGTGTGAGAAAACATGACATATTTAATTTTTAAAATTGTATTTTGTGGTAGGCTAAGAAAAATATCTGTTGGTTGGTATCATCTTTTTTTACTGGAGGTTTTAGAATGCATAAACAGAAGCTGGTGTTGATTGGGAACGGAATGGCGGGCGTACGCTGTGTTGAAGAAATTATAAAAAATGCCCCCGATACTTATGATATTACGGTTTTTGGAAGCGAACCGCATGTTAATTATAATCGAATTTTATTGTCGACTGTATTACAGGGCAGTACGTCATTTAAAGATATTGCAATAAACGACCGCGATTGGTATGAAGAGCATCATATTCAGCTGTTTACCGGAGAAACAGTTGTACAGATTGATATAGAGAAAAAAATGATAAAAACAGATAAAGAAAGAGAAGTAGATTATGACAAGCTTATTATCGGAACTGGTTCTGTTCCATTTCTTATCCCTATCCCAGGCGCAGATAAAGAAGGAGTTATGACATTTCGTACAATTGAAGATTGTCAAAAAATGATGGAAGGATCGAAGCACTATAAGAAAGCCGTTGTAATTGGCGGAGGGTTATTAGGGTTAGAAGCGGCAAGAGGGTTATTGAACCTTGGGATGGAAGTGAGTGTTGTTCATATTGCAAGTCATCTAATGGAGAGGCAGCTTGATTCAACAGCGGCCAATATGCTGAAGAAGGAATTGGAAGCTCAAGGGATGAATTTTCTGTTAGAAAAAGAGACTCAAGAGATTTTTGGTAACGACCGTGTAGAAGGTTTACGTTTTAAAGATGGAACGGAAGTAGAAGCTAACTTAGTTGTGATGGCTGTGGGTGTTCGTCCAAATATTCAGTTAGCGAAGGAAAGTGGAATCGAAACAAATCGTGCAATCGTCGTCAATGATTATTTAGAGACGAATATACCTGATATTTACGCTGTCGGTGAGTGTGTGGAACATCGAGGGCTGGTTTACGGTCTTGTAAAACCTCTTTATGAGCAAGGTAAAGTACTAGCAAAGCAGATTTGCGGTATACAATGTGAAGGATATCAAGGCTCTGTACTCTCTACACAGCTAAAAATATCCGGTGTGGATGTATTTTCGGTTGGTCAATTTACTGATGGTGAAACGACGAAATCTATTACAGTTTTTGATGAGCTAGATGGAGTATATAAGAAGATTGTCCTTCAAGATAATAAAATGATTGGGGCCGTCTTGTTTGGTGATACAAGTGACGGACCAAGGCTGCTAGATATGATTCTTGAACAAAGAGATGTATCTGAGATGGAAAAAGTCGCTCTGTTTCAATCATCTGAAGGAAGTGAAAGTCAAGTTGCTTCCATGGCTCATGGCGATATGATTTGTCAATGTAATGGTGTGTCAAAAGGAGCGATTATTGAAGCGGTTCAAAAGGAAGGATTAACAACGGTTGAACAAGTGAAAACATGTACAAAAGCTTCGGGTTCTTGTGGAGGCTGTAAACCGTTAGTAGCGGAATTGCTAGCGTATATTCAAAGTGATTCCTTTGATGAAGTGATCGAACAAAAGACTATGTGTGCTTGTACATCATTAACAGAAGATGAAGTGGTGCAGGAAATACAGCAGAGAAATTTTACATCTATACAAGAAGTAACCGATGGATTGAATTGGGAGCATTCAGCAGGATGTGCTATATGCCGTGCCGCATTACATTATTATTTAGGCATGATTTATCCAGAATATGAGCGTAAACAAGAAGCTCTGTTTATAGCAGATCATATGAATGCTACTTTGCGACAAGACGGTACGTACTCTGTTACCCCGCAAATGTATGGGGGGATGACAACCGCAGAGGAATTAAGAAAAATTGCAGACATTGTAGAGAAGTATCAAATACCAAACGTTGCTGTAACAAGTGAACAAAGAATTCATTTAACCGGAATAACGAAGGAGCAGCTGCCGTATGTCTGTGCAGAATTGAATATGTCGTTACGTTCTATTGATCAACATGCAGTCCAAAATGTAAAAGTAGAGTTAGGCGAAGGTACATGTCAATGTAATCAACATCCAGCTTTTCAATTGGCTATTGATGTAGACAAGAGATTAGAATTTCTAAAAACGCCTAATCAGGTGAAGGTGAGTATCGCTTCTTGCCTGCATAACGGTGAAGAAGCGTTAACAAAAGATATAGGATTTATTCCTATTCATAGAGGATGGGAAATGTATGTTGGTGGAAATAGCGGGCGTAATGGGCGTGTTGGCGAATTATTATATGTTGCCGAGACAAGCGAGGAAGCACAAGAGATGATTAGTGCCTTTGTTCAATATTATCGTGAAACGGCTAATTATTTAGAATATATAGGACAGTGGGTTGATCGAATTGGTTTAATACACATACGTGAAGTGTTGTTTGCAAGAGAGTTTCGCAATCAACTCTGTCAGCGATTAGAATTTGATATTTCTCAACGTAAACCCAATTTAATGAGAAGTCATTGAGGAGCGATGGATTTTACAGTTGAAAGAGCAATCATATCAGTAAAAAAGGAGCAGACGCTATGACTGAAATGTTATTAAAATACTTTCGCAATCAACAAAAACAAGTGCAGTCGGAAAAGCTATATGATACTCAATGTCCATACTGTAGTATGCAATGTAAAATGCAATTTATCGAACAAACGATTGTCACAAGAAAAAAGTATATGACTATTGGAAAAGACAATCCGACTTCTCAAGGACGCTTATGCATAAAAGGAATGAATGCTCATCAGCATGCTTTGCATCATGAGCGAATTAAATATCCTTTATTAAAAGTAAATGGAGAATTTACTCGCATTTCTTGGGAGGAAGCGTTAAATCATATTAAAGAAAATTTCACGAAAATTCAGTCTGAAGATGGAATGAATGCACTAAGTGTATATGGCAGCGCGTCGATTACAAATGAGGAAGCTTACTTATTAGGGAAGTTTGCACGCGTAGCGTTAAAGACCAAATATATTGATTATAATGGGCGCTTATGTATGTCAGCCGCAGCTTCTGCTGCTAGTCAAACCTTTGGGCTGGACAGAGGATTAACGAACAGTTTATCAGAAATTCCATCTGTACAGTGTATCATTTTAGCGGGGACAAATATTGCTGAATGTCAACCGACTATCATGCCTTACTTTGAAAAAGCGAAAGAAAATGGCGCGTTTATTATTGCGATTGACCCGCGAGAAACGGCGACAACGAAAATAGCAGACTTACACTTGAAGGTTAAACCAGGAAAGGATGCTGCTTTAGTCAATGGCTTATTAAAAGTGATTATTGATGAAAATTATGTGGATGAAACATTCGTTCAAGAAAGAGCCGAAGGTTTTACGGAAGTAAAGGAGCATGTTTCTTCTTTTACCTTGGAGGAGATTTCAGAACTGACGGGAGTTCCTGCAGCTGACATCCGTAAGGCTGCTACGATGTTTGGAAAAAAAGAAACGGGCATGATTTTTACAGCAAGAGGGGTTGAACAACAAACGGATGGATCTATTGCTGTTCGTAATTTCTTAAATATTCTAATTGCTACAGGTAAACTTGGAAAATGGGGCTGCGGCTATGGAGCGATTACTGGACAGAGCAATGGTCAGGGAGCGAGAGAACATGGTCAAAAAGCAGACCAACTTCCAGGATATCGTTCGATTGAGAACGAGGAACATCGAGCCTATATTGCAAGTGTATGGGGAATTCATCAAGATGAGATACCTAGAAAAGGTGTATCCGCTTATGAAATGATGGAGAAAGTTCATGATGGTGAGATTACAGGAATGTTTTTAATGTGTTCAAATCCGATTGTTTCCAATCCTAATGCTAACTTCGTGAAAAAAGCATTAAATAAGTTAAAGTTTCTTGTGGTAGCAGATATGTTTATTTCAGAAACTGCTAGATTGGCAGATTTAATTTTACCTACTTCGTCTTATTTAGAAGATGAGGGGACGATGACAAATGTAGAGGGGCGAGTTACATTGCGAGAAGCAAGCTGGCCGACTCCGGGAGAAGTAAAGCATGACTGGCAAATTATTTGTGAGATTGCCCGTGTGCTTGGAAAAGGGGAGTATTTTTCGTTTTCATCTGCTGAGGAAGTTTTTGATGAATTAAGAGTAGCGAGTCGGGGAGGAATAGCAGATTATTATGGAATAACGTATGAGCGTTTGAGGAAGGAGGGCGGCCTTTTATGGCCATGTCCAACACTTGATCATAAAGGAACAGATCGGTTATTTGAACAATCATTTGCCCATCCTGACGGTTTAGCATCTATGGTGTCTGTACCAAATAGCCCTCAAGTTCCAAAAGAACAGTTAACTGAGGAATTTCCATTGTACTTAACAACAGGACGGGTGATGTCTCATTATTTAACAGGTGTACAAACGAGAAAAAGCTCTTCGCTTTCAGCTAGGAATTTCGAATCTTATATGGAAATCCATCCAAATACCGCAAGGGAGTATGATATTCAAGATCAATCTTTAGTGAAGATTGAATCTAAGCAAGGAAGCATTATTGTTAGAAGTAAATGGTCAGACACAATTCGGCCTGATACCGTTTTTGTACCATTTCATTGGGCTGATTCGCAAAATGTGAATTGTCTTGTTTCGGAGAAATTAGATCCTACATGCAGGATGCCAGGCTTTAAAGTGAGTGCAGTAAAGATAGCTCCAGTTGTGTAAATAGAAGCTAGAATGAAAAAGGACCATGAGGAAAGAAGATGGAGGCTGATAGCCGAAGTCTTCTTTTTTTATGGAAGCGTATTAATGAATGGGGCTTGTGAACTTTATTCCGCCTGTGGGTAGGAGATGAGGGATGTCATAATAGTCTAGACATATAATAGAAAAACTATTTTTAAAGAGCGTGGGATTACGCTGGTAAGTTATAAAGATGCTAAAAAAGAAATGGATGAACAACTGAGTATAGAATAGGAGTTAGAGCCTATAGAGTGGGGGCTTTGGAGAAGTGGTGAAGCGTTATTAATATAAAGACAGCGAAAGTTGAGGTCGGTTTTATTACCTCTGCCTCTAAGTTATTTTGTTCTTCCTGTACACGCGCCTGTTTATCTTCAAATGGACAGTTTTATACTTGTTTATTTACTTCCGATGGATTTGGTTTAAAAAGTTTAATTTGAAGTGAAGCGATAGATGAGGAGTTATTAGATGCTATTTGTAACGTATGGAATTTAGATCGCTATTCTGACGAAGGAACCGAGCAAACCGCCATAAATTGCAAAGGATAGAGCTGTCTAGGGGATGAACGAATAAGAGAAAATCCTGACTTACTTGCTTGTTTTCTAGTTGGATAAGTTAAAAATTAATAGAATGAAATAAGGTAACTTATGAAGACCCAAACCCCTCATAAGTTACCTTATTTGTTTTACCTTTCTTGATAATTAAGCCGTTTTTTCTTTTAGAGCTAACGCTTTTTTCCATGAAATTTGTGCAACTGTTAACAGAATAAGAGCTGCGATTCCGATGCAAGCATAAACAGCGAATCCAGTTGCATATGTGCCGGTGATTTGCTTTAGTGAGCCGAGTAGATTTGGAATGAAGAATCCGCCTACGCCTCCTGCTGCCCCGACAATACCGGTAATAACGCCAATCTCTTTTTGAAAGCGCTGAGGCACTATTTGGAAAACTGCTCCATTTCCCATTCCGAGACACATCATGCCTAAAAATAATAACATCGTAACAATCGTAAGAGATGGAAGTGTGCTGATTCCAAACATACATAAAGCAAGAATGATAAATAAGAAGTTCAATAGCTTCGCCCCGCCAATTTTATCAGAAATAAAACCACCAATCGGACGGACAAAGCTACCGGCGATTACGCATAATGTAACAAAATCTCCTGCTCGAATTTTTGATAAATCGTATTGATCGACAAAAAAGATGCTTAAAAAGCTAGTTAATCCAACGAATCCACCAAATGTTACACTGTAGAGAAGACAGAAATACCAAGTGTCTTTTAATTTGAAAACAGTTAAATAATTTTTAAGTGGTTGTGGTTCAGGTTGTGTAGGCGGGTTCTTCGCAATGAATATATAGGTGATTAAAACGAGTGTGAGTGGAATTAAGGCAATTCCCATTACTCCGTTCCAACCAAGGTGTTCTGCTAGGCGTGGGCCAAATAATGTGGCAAGAACTGTTCCGCTATTCCCTGCCCCAGCAATCCCCATTGCTAATCCTTGTAAGTGAGGAGGGTACCAGCGGCTTGCCATTGGAAGTGCTACCGAGAAGCTTGCTCCAGCAACACCGAGTAATATTCCGATAAGGTAAAGTTCTGACATCGAGTTTCCGAATAACCATCCCCATGATAGAGGGACCATAGTCACAAGCATTCCGCCGATTGCTGTTTGGCGTGGACCGATCCGATCTGTTAAGACACCGAGTATTAATCGAAAGAAAGAACCAGCAAGAATAGGAATTGCTACAATCATTCCCTTTTCAGCGGGAGATAAATTAAAATCTTCGGTGATATACACACCGAGTGCACCGAGTAACACCCAAATCATAAAACTAATGTCGAAATACAAAAATGAAGCGAGCAAGGAAGGTGCGTGACCATTTTTTGTTAAACTGGATAATTTCATGTGTTAGTCTCTCCTTTTCAAATAATGATTAATGCAAGTATATAGTTTGGTATAAGGGTCTGCTATACTTGTGTAAGGAAATCTAACATCTTTTTTGAAGGTACACATCTTGCTCGTTTTATACTGGCTATATTTATGGATATTGTCGATTTATGCGATGTTTATTATTTATCAGAGCCTTGCATGAAAATAGGCCAGTAAAGGTACTAGGTTCATTATTTAGGTTACAAGGAGAAACATGCTGAAACTCTAGAATAAGTAAATGGATGAATAATTTCGATTTTCCAATAAATTAAAATGGATAGTGGTAATCCTGGTGTCGATATATAAGGAGATCGTTTGTTTCATATGGATAGAACCTTCATTTATAGTTTCTAATACCAAATTGTGCGTTTAATTGACCTTGCAACATTTTCTTGCGAATAGCTTTTTGTTCTTCTTTTTTCTTTTCTTTTACTATTTCTTGTCGGATTTCAAATGTTTGGACACCGTCTTCGATTTTATCGGCTATTTCCATTAATAGCTCCACATCTGAAAAAGAATACTTACGGTTCCCGCCGCTTGATCTTTCAGGGAAAATAAGTTTTCTTTCCTCGTAATACCGAATTTGCCTTTCTGATAAACCTGTTAATTCACGCATAACTCCGATAGAAATAACCTTTTTATCTTTATAGGATATATCTTTATCCATCTTCATTCACCTCGAAAAGAATAATTATTTAATTCTTCAAACTTATTCAATTTTTCAGATTTAAATAAATTATACACTAATTATTACGTAATTGTGTCATTAAATATAACGTAACGAGAAATTTGGTACATTGTTCATAAAAAATACCTATTTTATATAGAAGGGAGTTTATATTTAGAAATCTCTGTGGGGAACCAACTTGTTTAACGTAAGAGGTACTCTGTAAAGAGAGTACTTTAAAAAATGATGTTAGATTTACTGACAATACTGTGGAACATTCTTGCTGAACTGTTTATAATTTGGACTATATTCATTTCCTAAATTGATTGGGGGACTTTACATGTCAAAGCAAAAAATCGTATTAATCGGGAATGGTATGGCCGGAGTTCGATGTATCGAAGAAATGTTGAAAATTCAACCAAACCATTTTGAAATAACCATTTTCGGAAGTGAGCCTCATCCGAATTATAATAGAATCCTATTATCAAAAGTATTACAAGGTGATACGACGATTGATGATATTACCTTAAATGATTGGAATTGGTATGAGGAGAACGGTATTCAATTATATACGGGTGAAACAGTGACACATATTGATACCGCGAAACAAGTTGTTTATTCCGATAAAAATCGCGAAGTTCACTATGATCAATTAATTTTGGCTACAGGGTCGCTTCCTTTTATTCTTCCGATTCCGGGAGTGGATAAAGAAGGAGTGACTGGTTTTCGGGATATTCAAGATTGCGAAAAGATGATGCAATATTCTGATAAATATAAAAAGGCAGCTGTAATTGGTGGGGGATTGTTAGGTCTTGAAGCGGCGAGAGGACTGTTGGATTTAGGGATGGAGGTTGACGTAGTTCATCTTTCTGATTATTTAATGGATAGACAGTTGGATCCAGCAGCTAGTAAATTGCTGCAAAAGGAATTAGAAGGTCAAGGCATGAACTTTTTACTTGGAAAAAATACGCAAGAAGTCATTGGTAACACACATGTTGAGGGGCTTCGTTTTAGTGATGGGGAAGAAATTAAAGCTGACTTAGTAGTAATGGCGGTTGGAATTAAGCCGCATATTCAACTTGCTATAAATAGTGAGATTCCAGTTAATCGAGGAATCATCGTCAATGATTATATGGAAACAAACATCCCGAATGTTTACGCAGTGGGCGAATGTGCGGAACATCGTGGTGTAGTGTATGGATTAGTTGCTCCGCTTTATGAACAAGGGAAGGTATTAGCGAAAAGAATTTGTGGCATAGAAGGAGATCCATATGAAGGAACAGTGCTTTCTACACAATTAAAGGTTTCAGGTGTGGATGTCTTTTCGGCGGGGGAAATTTTCGAAAATGAACAGACAAAAACAATTAAATCTTTTAATGATTGGGAGGGAACATATAAAAACGTCCTTATTCAAGATGGGAAAATAATAGGGGCCGTCTTGTTCGGCGATACAAAGGAAGGCAATAAATTACTAAGTTTCATTAATAAACGTGCAGACGTTACAGAATATTTGGAAGCGGAAAAAGGGGAAGAAGCAGGTGCTAGTCTTGTTGCTACAATGCCTAATGAGGAAATCATCTGTGGATGTAATGGTGTTACAAAAGGAGATATTGTTCAAGCGATCGAGTCTCAAGGGTTAACGAGTGTTGAACAAGTCAAAGGCTGTACGAGTGCTTCGAGGTCATGCGGGGGCTGTAAATCGTTAGTTGCGGATCTTTTGGAATGTACGTTAGGGGATGCATTTAGTAAATCAAATCAAAAGGAACCAATTTGCAGCTGTACAACATTATCTAGAGATGACGTTATAGCTGAAATTCGCGAAAAGAATTTGACTCATACTCGTGAAGTGATGAGTGTTCTAGGATGGACGACGAGTGAAGGGTGTTCTAAATGTAGACCAGCTTTGAATTATTATTTAGGTATGGTTAATCCACTAGAATATAAGGATGAAAGAGAATCTCGCTATGTAAATGAGCGTCTTCATGCCAATATTCAAAAGGATGGTACATTCTCTGTTGTACCAAGAATGTATGGAGGCGTTACAAATTCAGATCAATTACGAAAAATCGCAGATGTTGCGGATAAGTACAATGTTCCATTATTAAAAGTGACCGGTGGACAGCGAATTGATATGTTTGGTGTGAAGAAGGAAGACCTTCCAAAGGTTTGGGCAGATCTTGATATGCCATCTGGTTATGCTTATGGAAAAACACTTCGAACAGTGAAAACTTGCGTTGGGGAAAGCTTCTGCCGCTTTGGTACACAAGATTCTATGGGCTTAGGTATTGCTTTAGAAAAGAAATTCGAGCGTGTAGGCACACCGCATAAGTTTAAAATGGCTGTTTCCGCTTGTCCGCGTAACTGTGCAGAATCAGGAATTAAAGATCTTGGTGTTGTTGGTGTAGATGGTGCATGGGAAATTTATGTGGGAGGAAACGGCGGTACGCATTTAAGAGCAGCGGATCTATTATGTAAAGTAAAAACAAGTGATGAAGTGATTGAAATAACAGGTGCCTATTTCCAATACTACCGTGAGACGGCTGTCTATTTAGAAAGAACTTCTGTATGGGTAGAGCGAATGGGTCTTGATTCTATCAGAGCCGTTATTGAAGATAAACAAAACCGAATCGAGTTAAACCAACGGTTAAATGAGGCATTATCTGTATTACAAGATCCATGGAAAGAAGCGCTTAACAGCGATAGAATCTTAAAAGATTTATATCAAAGTGTGAAAGTGCCTGCGGGAGTCAAATGAAAAATGAGGAGGAAATGACTATGGAAAAAACCCTTCAACGAATCAAGGTTGCAACAGTGAGTGAATTACCAAAAGATCTTGGGAAGACGGTACGTGTCGGTTCTCACGAAATTGCGCTCTTTCATTTAGCAAATGGTAAAATTCGAGCGATTGAAAATCGTTGTCCTCATAAAGGGGGCGTGCTTGCGGAAGGAATGGTAAGCGGAGAGCATGTTTTTTGCCCAATGCATGATTGGAAAATCAATGTTTGCGATGGGGAAGTTCAAAAACCGGATAGAGGATGTGTAAATACATTTAAGGTTGAAATAGAAAATGAAGATGTTTATATTGTTCTAGATAAATAGTAATATAGACAGATAGGAATATAGGAAAGAGGGAAGTCCACGATGACGTACGTACAGCCAGAACAAGTTGTGAAAAATATGGTTCAAGCAGGAGCTGCTAAGTCAAAGCTTCCCGTTCGAGACCTTGTAATAAGAGGGGCGTTAGCCGGGGCACTTCTCGGCTTTGGCACCACTCTAGCCTTTACTGCAGAAACACAAACACAAATGGGGATTGTAGGTGCACTGCTTTTCCCCGCTTGTTTTGTAATTATTATTCTGCTTGGACTAGAATTGGTTACAGGGAATTTTGCTTTAATTCCTTTAGCTGTTTTAGAAAAGAAGGCAACGTGGCAAGAAATGCTGACCAACTGGTTCTGGGTAATCGTTGGTCATGTTATTGGCGGTTCTTTTTATGCGATGTTATATGTGATTGCCGCTACTCATTTGGGGCATGTGACGGACCATGCTGTAGCCCAAAAGATTATTCAGGTTGCTGAAGCAAAAACGCTAGGCTATTCAGCGTTAGGGACTGCAGGATTGCTTATTGTCTTTGTAAAGGGAATTCTTTGTAACTGGATGGTGGCGTTAGGAGCTGTTATGGCCATGACATCACAAGCAACTCTTGGAAAAATCGTTGCGATGTGGCTGCCTATTTTACTGTTTTTTGCTCAAGGATTTGAACATGCGGTCGTCAATATGTTCGTTATACCCGCTGGAATGATGTTAGGCGCGGATATTACGCTGTCTCATTGGTGGATATGGAATCAAATCCCAGTGTTACTTGGGAACCTTGTTGGTGGTTTGTTATTTACTGGACTTGCTTTATACGTCACATACCGAAGCAGAGAAGTGAACAAAGGGAAGGAACGGGTGAAGAACGATAAAGGCAAGCGAGAGAGAATGGTAAGCTAAGGAGGGACAGCAGATGGGAAAAGTATACTTAGTTGGAGCGGGTCCTGGAGATCCTGACTTAATTACGATTAAAGCATTAAAGTGTATTCGAGAAGCGGATATTATTTTATATGATCGTCTAGTTAATAAATGTTTATTAGAGGAAGCGAAACCGGATGCCACACTTATTTATTGTGGTAAACTTCCGAATAATCATACGATGAAACAAGAAGCGATTAATGCTCTATTAGTTCAATGCGGAAAACAAGATAAAGTTATCACCCGTTTAAAAGGTGGTGACCCTTTTGTATTTGGTCGAGGGGCTGAAGAGGCCGAGGCGTTAGTGGAGAATGGTATTCCTTTTGAAATTGTTCCAGGTATTACATCAGGAATTGCAGCACCAGCTTATGCGGGAATTCCCGTTACACACCGCGAGTATGGAAATTCATTTGCGGTTATAACGGGTCATGGTGTGAAAGGAAAGCCTACCAATATCAATTGGGAAGGGTTGGCGAAAGGGGTAGATACTCTCGTGGTTTATATGGGAGTCGGCAATCTATCATATATTTGTCAATCATTGCTTAATAATGGAAAGAGCGCTGATACGCCAATCGCGTTAGTTCATTGGGGAACAAAGGCGGAACAGCGTACGGTAACGGGTACACTTAGTACGATTGTAGAAGTTGTGAAAGAGAAAAAGATTGAAAATCCGAGTATGATTATTATTGGAGAAGTAGTGAAAGTAAGAGAGAAAATTGCTTGGTTTAAGGAAGCTAATTTAGTGGAATCTAAATGGTTTTTAGAAGGGGAAAGCGTATGAAGGCGGTCTTATATGTATGCCATGGCAGTCGAGTACAGGAAGGATGTCAGCAAGCCATTGAATTTGTTCAAAAAACGCAACAATTAGTGTCAGTGCCGATTCAAGAAATTAGTTTTCTAGAATTGGCTCATCCGACAATAGAAGAAGGCTTTACCCGATGTATTGAACAAGGAGCAACAGAAATAGCGGTTATGCCTGTTCTTTTATTAGCGGCGGGACATGTTAAAAAGGATATACCAGAAGAACTAGAAGTTCTACAAGCTCGTCACCCCCATGTGAAAATTTCTTTTGGCAAGCCTTTTGGCGTTCATGAAAGAATTGTGGATATTTTATTAGAAAGAATTCAAGAAAAGACAACCGTCATAGACGAGAATACAGCAATTCTATTGGTAGGACGCGGAAGTAGTGATGCAGATACAATTCGAAATTTTGAAGAAATTATTCACCTTTTCCACAATAAAACTAACTTCTCTTATGTGGCGCCATGTTTTTTAGCCGCAGCCAAGCCTCGTTTTGAAGATTTGTTAGAAGAAACCCTTGCACGAGATGTAGATTCCATTATAGTCATTCCGTATTTACTATTTACAGGTCTGCTAATTAAAGGTATAGAAAAAACAATTGATATGGTACAATCAGATAAGGATATTACTCTATGTGATTACTTGGGATTCCATCCATACCTTAGAGAAATTTTGGCAGACCGAGTGAATGAAGCGTTACAACAGGAAGGAATGGTTTTAGCCCAGTATGCTTGATTATATACAGAGTGATGAATATGTTTAAGTTAAGAGGGTGAAATACATTGCAACAATGGATTAAAGAAGTAGCCAGAGGCAAGCGTGGTGCAAAAGATCTTTCCTATGAACAAACGAGAGAGCTTGCGCGTTTCATCGTAGAAGGAAAAGCAACAGATGCTCAAATTGCAGCTTATTTTATTGCAGAGCGCATTAAGATGGAGTCTCCAGAAGAGTTACTGGCATTTGTTCAGACTTTTCAAGAGAATACGGACAAGCTAACTATAAAAGAGTCTATCCGTGATCGTATAGTCGATTTTGCTGGAGCGTATACAGGCAGAAATTTATTTGCAGCGACAGTACCAGCCTCTATTTTATTAGCTGAAAGTGGTCTTCCAGCTTTTTTGCATAGTAGTGAATCATTACCGCCAAGGTATGGAACGTCTATTAAGGAAATTGTGGAAGAACTAGGGGTAAACACGAATCGAGATGTCCAATCTCTTTCTGAAACCATCGATTCTGCTAACATTGGATTTGCTTGGGCAGATCGATTTTGTCCGTCTTTAGCACAATTGCGCTCCATTCGTGAAGAGTTGGGTGTTCGTACTTTAATGAACACAGTGGAGAAGCTTTTGAATATATCCAATGCAAAATCGTTGATGATGGGGGCATTTCATCGAACAGCGATTGTCAAGATTGCCCCGATTTTTGCTAGCCTGCCTTATGAAAATGTTTATATTGTTCAAGGGGTAGAGGGTTCTGAAGATTTGCCTGTTCATCGCAACAGTTTTATTTATACATTAAAGAATAATGAGTTGGATTCCTTCATTGTCAAGCCTGATGAGTATGGTCTGTTTGAGGAAGAAAAGAAGGAAAAGCTGACTCGTAAAGAACAAGCTGATATTATTCTCGCTTTATTAAGCGGCGAGACATCGGAACAATTGAATTATTATTACAAGCAAGTTCTCTTTAATACAGGTATTCGCTATTATCTTTTTGGTGCTGCCCCGACGATTGAAGAGGGAATTGCGCTGGCCAAAGAGCAGTTGCGTTCTCAAAGGGGAATGAAGCAATTGCAAAAGTGGAAGGACTCTTGTGTGTCACAATCTCATTTAGAGTAAAAGGGTATAAAAAAGCAGCAGGTTTGGAGCCGGCTACTTTTTTATATTCGTATTTAACATGATTAAAAAATGCATTCATCTTCTCATTCTTGGAAAGAGACTAGTACCCATGAGGGAATATGTTTCTTATTTCCTTATATTTCTACAAAATATCCTAGATTTAGAGGGGATTATCAGTTATTCTTGTGGTTTTAAAAGGATAATTTGTATAAATATAGAAACTATATAAAAGCTAGTTTTTAATATGGAATATGTTTCGGAGAGGGAGAAGGTAATGACACTATTATCCAATTTAAAAGTATTAGACTTTTCAACATTGCTGCCGGGGCCATTTGCTACGCTTCTGTTAGCTGATTTGGGAGCTGATGTAATTCGGGTTGAAAGGCCTTCTGGTGTAGAAGCGTGGGCAATGGATCCATACTTAAATCGTTCTAAGCAGTCTATTACGTTAGATTTAAAAAAGCAAGAATCGATTGAAGCAGTTAAAAAATTAGTGGAAGAATATGATATTATACTAGAGCAATTTCGACCAGGTGTGATGGAGCGTTTAGGACTAGGATATGAAACTTTGAAACAAATCAATCCGCGTCTAATTTACTGCTCAATTACAGGGTTTGGACAAACAGGTCCTTATAAAGATCGCCCAGGTCATGATATTAACTATGTGTCCATGGCTGGTTTATCGAGCTATTCTGGCACGAAAAAAGAAGGGCCAGCGAAGAATGGCACCCAAATTGCTGATATCGCAGGTGGTTCAATGCATGCAGTAGCGGGCATTTTAGCGGCTGCTTTATATAGGGAGCAAACGGGAGAAGGTCAATATATTGATATTAGTATGACAGACTGCAGCTTTACATTAAATGCATTATCTGCACCCACGTATTTAAATGATGGAATCGATTTGGAACCAGAGGACATGCTGTTAAATGGTGGCACGTTCTATGATTTTTATGAAACCAAAGATGGCCGATATGTTTCAGTTGGCAGTTTAGAGCCTGTATTTCGGAAACGATTGTGCGAAGGCATCGAGCGTCCTGAACTATTTGAAATGAGTATGAGTCAGGAACCGGAACAAATTCGAGAGTTTAAAGAAATCGTTCGAGAAGCGTTCCTAACAAAAACATTTGCCGAGTGGAATGATATTTTTACAGAAATTGAAGCATGTGTCGAGCCCGTTTTAACCTTTGCAGAAGCTTGTGAGCATCCTCATATGAAAGCGCGCGGCATGCTTGTCGATGTTCCGAATGTCCATGGAGGAAATGAAAGGCAGATAGCGTGCCCGATTAAATTCTCAAACTTTACGCCGAATTATAAATATGCTGGGCTGAGTCCAGGAGCAAGTAATGAGAAGATTTTAGGAGAACAGTGGAAGAGTAAAGCGTAAGCATAAGAGCCAGGTTACTGCATAAAGCAGAACTTGGCTTTTATTCATTTTTTATAAAAGGGCTTGCAAAAAGATTGTATATGTTATATAATTTGATTAACGATTAGTTAAACATTAATAAATGAAACGGATGTATAAAAAGTTTGAATGTTTGTTATGAGGTGAAAGGTATGTCGGAGGAGTTCGTAAGACCTGAGGAAGCACTTAAAGAATATAAGGTAAGTCAATATAAGACGCCTGATGGCTATACGAGTGATAACGTAATTTTTACAATTGTTCAAGATGAAGAGGCGGTATATGGAAGGACGTTAAAGGTGATGTTAATCAAACGTTCTTTAAAAAATAGTGAAGGGCAGCCGAATATTGAAGGAGGGAAATGGGCCTTACCTGGCGGCTTTATTGATAGTACAGAAACGGCATATGAAGCTGCTCGGCGAGAGCTTGAAGAAGAAACTGGTGTGACTAATATTCACGTAAAACATTTTGGGGTATATGATAAGGAAGGAAGAGATCCCAGAGGTTGGATTATTACGAATTCTCATTATGCAGTCGTGCCAGAGTATTTATTATCTATGCGCAAAGCAGGAGATGATGCCGCTGAAGTGGAATTGTTTACTATAGAAGAAGTCTTTACCTTACCTTTGGCTTTTGATCATCAAAAGATTATAAAAGATGCCTTAACTATCATTCAATTAGATATGGTTCAAACAACGTTGGCCAGGGAGTTCTTACCTGAAGAATTTACATTGTCAGAGCTGCGAAGCGTTATTTTATCTGTCGCGGAAGATATAGTGGATGAAGTAGTAAAATCGGAACCATTCTTTTGGAGAAAAGCACCTAAATTACCGTTTATTGAATTAGTGTGTGATAAAGAAGGAAATCCAAAAACAACTCAAAGAAATTCAAAGTTTAAAACAAAGCTTTATCGGTTTAATGATCAAAAACCTGTGAAGAGTATTTATAAATAAGCTTCCGAAAAAGAGAAAATGTGCCGAGTTGTTTCTCTTTTTTTGAAAAAATAATTAACGTTTAGTTAATCATTAATATAAAAAGTAAGAGGAGAGGGTATAAATGAATAAAAGAGTATTGATTAATATTGATTACACCAATGATTTTGTTAATGGAGCTTTGCCGGTAGGAGAGCCAGCAGAAAAGATTGAAGAAACGATTGTTAGTCTAACAAAAGAGTTTATAGAACAAGGTGATTTTGTTGTTTTTGCGATTGATGCCCATGAGAAAGAGGATCCTTTTCACCCGGAAACAAGTTTATTTCCACCCCATAATATCAAAGGAACACCGGGCAGATTATTATACGGACATTTGCAATCGCTATACGAACAGCATCAACATGAGGCCCATGTATATTGGATGGATAAAACAAGATATTCTGCTTTTGCAGGAACGGATTTGAATCTGAAGCTTCGTGAGAGAGGAATAACAGAAGTTCATTTAGTTGGGGTTTGTACAGACATTTGTCTGCTGCATACAGCAGTAGATTCTTATAATCTTGGATATCATATCGTCGTACATGAAAAAGCAGTGGCTAGTTTTAACGAAGAGGGACATAAATGGGCATTAACGCACTTTGCAAATAGTTTAGGTGCTGAAATTCGATCAAATTGAATAAGTAAAAGGAGAGAAGATGATGAAAAGATCATATAGAGATGATAGTTTAGCTCTTCATACCGATTTATATCAAATTAATATGGCACAAGCTTATTGGAGTGATGGCATCCATCAAAGGAAGGCTGTATTCGAGCTGTACTTTAGAAAACTTCCCTTTGGAAATGGCTATGCTGTTTTTGCGGGGTTAGAAAAAGTAATTGAGTATATCAATCAGTTTGCCTTTAGTGATAGTGATATTGAATATTTACGCGATGAATTAGGATATAATGAAGAGTTTTTAACATATTTACGCAGTGTAAGATTTACAGGAACCATTCAGGGAATGAAGGAGGGGGAATTAGTTTTTGGAAATGAGCCTATTATGCGTATTGAAGCACCGTTGGCAGAAGCACAGCTCATTGAAACAGCCTTGCTTAATATCGTCAATTACCAAACATTAATCGCAACGAAAGCTTCTAGAATCAAACAAGTTGTAGGCGATGAAATAGCTATGGAATTTGGAACTAGAAGAGCTCAAGAGATGGAAGCCGCAATCTGGGGCACAAGAGCCGCTTTCATAGGGGGATTTGACGCGACAAGTAATGTTCGAGCGGGGAAATTATTTGGAATCCCTGTTTCAGGTACTCACGCTCATGCAATGATTCAAGCATATGGAGATGAATATATAGCTTTTCATAAATATGCAAGCTGTCATAAAGATTGTGTATTTTTAGTAGACACCTTTGATACGTTAAAGTCAGGGGTTCCAACTGCTATTCGAGTAGCCAAAGAGCTAGGAGATAAAATTAATTTTATCGGCATTCGGCTAGATAGCGGTGACCTGGCTTATCTTTCTAAGCAAGCTAGACAAATGTTGGATGATGCTGGTTTTACAGAGGCGAAGATTATCGCTTCTAATGATTTAGATGAATATACGATTATGAACTTAAAATCTCAAGGAGCAAAAATTGATAGCTGGGGAATCGGCACAAAGCTTATTACAGCGTATGACCAGCCGGCGCTTGGAGCTGTGTATAAATTAGTTTCAATTGAAGAGGAATCTGGAAACATGGTAGATACGATTAAAATTTCTGCTAATCCTGAAAAAGTTACAACACCCGGACTGAAAAAAGTGTACCGAATTATTAATCAAGCTAATAAACGCTCTGAGGGAGATTATATTGCTTTAGAAGAAGAACAGGTTCAAGAAGAAGAAAAATTAAAAATGTTCCATCCAGTCCATCCTTATATTAGTAAGTTTGTTACGAATTTTGAAGCAAGAAACTTGCATCATGACATATTTGTGAATGGAACATTAGTATATGAATTACCTGATATTTATGACATTCAACAATATACAAAAGACAGCTTACAGTTATTATGGGACGAATATAAACGCATTTTGCATCCAGAAGAATATCCGGTAGATCTTAGTACAAAGTGTTGGGAAAATAAAATGCAGCACATTGCTGCTGTGCAAGAAAAAGTAGCTAAGTTGAAAGAAACATAAAGGATAAGGAGGGGGAAGGATGAGTCCAGCAGCAACTAAATTATATTTTGAAAATTTAAATCCAGGTAAGGATGTCGATGCGTTATTTAAAGAGGGAGCCAGAATTGGCGTGTATGGTTCATCCTTTGATCCGATTACGAATGTGCATCTATGGACCGCGAATACAGTTCGTCATCGTAAAAAGTTAGATTTTGTCATCTTTTTGCCTTCCTCTCATAAACGAGTAGATAAGAAATTGCAAACATCTGATCAACATCGAGAAGAAATGGTCCGTTTAGCTATTAAGAATAAACAGACCTTCCTTTTAGATACGTATGAATTACATGTTTTACCTGGGAAGCAATATACGTACTATACGATGGAATATTTCAAAAAAACCTTTCCTAAAGCAGATCTTTTTTTCATTATGGGGGCGGATCTTTTAGTCGATATTGCTGAGGGGAAATGGAGGATGGATGAAAAATTAATTGCCAATAATCAATTTATTGTGATGGCTAGAAATGGAATTGATATATTAAAAACGATTAGTTCGTCAGCTTTGCTAAGAAATTATGATGATGGAAGATTTCAATTTTTAGATAAAGGCCTTGCAATGGAAATTAGTTCTACCTATATCCGAGAAGAACTAGCAAGAAATGGTGACCCGGAGTTTTTACTTCCAGATGAGTGTTATTCCTATATAAAGGAGCACAATTTATACCGCGAAATTTCGAGGTAAATGAATGCTATCAATAACAAAAGTACCAGATTACCTTTGGGGTTTCTGGTATTTTTTTATTTTTCGGGTGGGGTAAAGTGTTAGGATTAATTCATATAAACCGAATGTTTTTTATGGTATGATATCAAAATAAAGGTATTTATTATATATTTTAGGTAATATATGTTTAGAAATAAATCTACTCTACTAAAATCAGCACCTTGTATAACTACTCTGTTATTAAATTTAAAAAGAGCGTGGTACTATTGTTGAAGAAATTTAGATGGAAATTATTAATGATGATGACTCTCTTTTCAGTCCTTCTTATTTTGTTATTATCATTGGTTAATATGAATAGAATGAGCCAGGAATTAATAGAGGATCATGAGACCAAAATCGAATTGGTAGAAATGAATATTGTTCAGGTTTTAAAAGATTTAGATCAAGCCTATGCAATATTTGATAATAGCATTGCAAAGGTTATGGAAAACAACTCAATTGAGTTATTAGAACAATATGAGAAGAATAGCAACTTTAATGAGTGGAATTTCAAGGCATTAAAAAATGAATTAGGTATGGATGTATATATTATTAATAATGAAAATACCATTATTCATAGTAGCTTTCAAAAGGATATCGGTATTAATTTTAGTCAGTGTTGCAAAGAATTTTCAGAATTATTGGACGATAGGAGGATAAACGGAGGATTTACACATGATGGAGTGGATATTCAGCAAAAAACAGGAGAACTGAAAAAATTTAGTTATCTGCCGACAAAAGACCAGCAATATATCATTGAATTAGGATACGATTTAAAAAATGATGAAATTTTTAATAAGTTTAATTTTCTAAAAACAATTGAAGAGTTGAAAGAGAAGTATGAATTTATTGAGAACATAGCGATTTATAACAATGATGGATATTTAATAGGAGAATCTTCACCAGAAGGCAATCGATTAGGTGTGGATCGTAGAAAATATTTAGAGTGGCTAGAAGATGATGAAGATACGTTACTATTTAGCGATACATATAAGGGTAAAGATGTTGTCTATAAATATGTAAAATATCATTCGGCTGAGAGCAGAGGTCATTCCACAACTCGTTTAGTAGAGATTGTATACAATGAAGATGCCGTACAAGAGGAATTGTCAAAAAATAAGTTGGCATTTATCTTTCAGTTTGTAGGGACCTTAATCTTAGCCATTATCTTAGCCTTTTTAATAACAAAAATGGTGGCAAAACCGATGTATTTAGCTTTTCATGATGGACTCACGGGTTTAAAAAATCGAGCGGCATTTGAAAGTGAAGTCAATGAAGTTTTAATGAAGCATAAAAAGAAATTTGGAATGTTGTTATTAGATTTGGATAATTTTAAAGTAGTTAATGATGCACTGGGTCATGATAAAGGAGATATTTTATTAAAGTACGTGGCTGCGTATATGAAACAGACTTTGCCGGAAGGTACTTTTATTGCTAGGTTTGGTGGAGATGAGTTTGCTATAGTCATTGAAAATATAAGTGATCAGGAAGAACTTCAAAAAATAGCCTGCTCTATTATAGAAGCCTTCAATAGACCGTGGATAAATGATTGTGATAGCACATCAGAGTTACTTTCACAAGGGAATAAAATCCTTCATAGCAAGAACGTTACGGTTAGTGTGGGCGGTGTGTTATATCCAAATGATGGAACAGATTTAGAAGCACTTTATAAGCATGCTGATGATGCGTTGTACTATTCTAAATCATTGGGTAAAAATATGTATATGTATTACGGCGCGTTAGAGGAAAAGGAAAGAAGCCAACAATCATTGTGATAACATGAAAAGATGCCAGTGTGCCTTATCTTATGAAAAGGCATCTGGCACTTTTTTATTATTCTCCTGCTTCTTCAAATAGCTTTGCAATCTCAATAATGACATAGGTTGCTTTTATCATATTATCGACGGAAATGAATTCATATTTTCCGTGGAAGTTCTCGCCGCCTGTGAATATATTTGGTGTAGGCAGTCCCATATAAGATAATTGAGAACCATCTGTACCGCCGCGAATAGGTGAAATTTTTGGCTCGATGTTTAAATTTTTCATAGCTTGAGAGGCGATGTCGACAATTTCTTTAACGGGTTCGATTTTTTCTTTCATATTATAATATTGATCATTTAACTCAAGAAGAATACGATCTTGGCCGTATTTTTCACGCAACTCATCTACAATCTGTTTAATGAACTGTTTTCGTTCGTTAAATTGATTTCGATCAAAATCGCGAATAATGTAGGATAATTTTGTTTCTTCCACATCTCCGTTGAAAGAGAGAAGATGATAGAAACCTTCATATCCTTCTGTATATTCAGGTGCCTCGGCTATAGGCAGTTTGCTATGCAGCTCCATCGCAATTTTGGAAGAGTGGACCATTTTTCCTTTCGCTGTTCCAGGGTGGATATTCGTCCCTTTAATCGTAATCTTAGCACCCGCTGCGTTAAAGCTTTCGTATTCTAATTCACCGAGAGGACCGCCATCAACTGTGTAGGCAAATTTGGCGTTAAAGGCATCTACGTCAAATTTATGAGGGCCTCGACCGATTTCTTCATCAGGTGTAAAAGCTACACGGATTTTTCCATGTTTAATTTCCGGATGTTTTATTAAATAGTCCATAGCGGTCATAATTTCAGCAATCCCGGATTTATTATCGGCTCCAAGAAGTGTTGTTCCATCCGTTGTTATGAGTGTATGTCCGATATACTGAGAGAGTGAAGGGAACTCTTTCGGAGATAAAACGACAGAGAGTTCTTTATTTAAGGTAATCTCCTTGCCGTCGTAGTTTTCCACAATTTTCGGTTTTACATCTTTCCCTGTAAAATCAGTGGCTGTGTCCACGTGGGCTAAAAATCCAATCGTTGGTACTTGTTTCGTTGTATTAGAAGGCAGTGTGGCCATCACATATCCGTTTGTATCAATAGTCACGTCTTCCATGCCAATCGTTTTTAGCTCTTCCACTAATTGATTGGCAAGGATTAATTGTCCTGGAGTAGATGGACATGCTGCGTTTGCTTCATTGGATTGAGTGTCTATTTTTACATAGGAAGTGAATCGTTCGATTATTTCAGCTTTCAAGTTATTTCCTCCTTTTTCCTTCATGTGTTTATAGTACCACGTTTGGTGATAGATTATAAGCGACGGGGAGCAGTACGGTGAAGATGGGAGCAAGTGGATTCTGTAATGTAGATCTTAGAGAATATTTATCCTAATACATGAAATTCATTAACGATATTGTTTAATGAAAAAAATCCGAGGAGAAATTTACATTCTCTTCGGATTTTTTTGCCTGTCCATCATTAATTTAATTCTTTTGCAATATACGAAGAATGTACCCATCCAATTGTGCCATCCGTCAATTCGACTTTATACCATTTATTTGAGCTGTCCATCGTTAAAGTTCCATTTTCATTAAGCACTAAGTGGACATACGTATTCATATCTAGTGCAGTAATGACATCAGTTGAAGTGCTTGCACCTTTTCTGACTTTTAGATCATTTGCCGTTGTTCTACCTAAGTTTTGAACAGAGATATACTTTTTATACTCTACAAAGTTAATATCTTTGGTCCAGTAAATCTTATCTTCTACCATAACTTTCACCCAATAGTCATTTGCTTTTTCAAGTAAAGTAAAAGTAGAGCCTTTCTTTAGTGTTAATGCACGATCATTAGCCCCTTTGCTGCTAGAAAGGACTAAATCTTGATTGGCTTTTGCTTGGATGTTGTCCGGGAAAATATCACTGCCAATCGGAGTGGGTGGTGATGTTTGAATCTCTTTATCAGCTGCTGCTTTGCTGTAATAGGATTTATCATATGGCAAAATTGCTTGCATATGTCTTGCGATTCCTTTTCCCCAGTTTGGATCACTTGCATAATAGAAGTTCATTCCCTCACTATTAGCATCTAACCGTTTATTATTCAAATCCTTGGTACTGAAACCGAGATAAGCCCCTTTATAGCGGAAGCCTCCAGACACTTCATTCAAGTACGTAGCTTTCATTTGTTGTGCAATGTACATAATATTCTCATCGATGGAAGGGAAGCGATACGATGCGATATATGGACTGGCATCATATGAACCAAAACCAAATAAATTATTTTTGCCTAACGAAATTTGAGAGGTACCAAAAGCACTTTCATGGATTGCATGAGCAGCTAGGTAAAGAGCATTCACACCATATTTATTTCCTGCATCAATGAATACTTGACCTTTTCCTGTTAACACACTGACTTGTCCATGAGATGTATAATTTTTTTCAATATAGTCATCAATTTGTTTGGCTGTAACGAGCGATTTTGTACGTAAATCTATGAATTGATAACCTTCTCTACCGTTCATTGGATCACCCGTTCTCACTTGTTTTAATATATCGCTAGAAACATAACCTATATTTCCTGCGTTGTTTACTTGATACCATCCATTAGATGTTTTTTTTGTTGCGACAATGATTGTGTCTTTCGATATCGTATTTATAACAGATGAAGCTGCGTCAGGCTTTTGATGTAAGCTTACATCTATTGTTGTGACAAATGTAGTTTCTGGGATTATTTCTTCTGTTATGTCTATGTCAGAAGAGGAATCGGTACGTACATCTTGGCTGTTGATATATACATCTTGATTATTATACGAAATACGATACCATGTTTCGCCAAGACTGTTCTCTACCTTCTGCGTAGAAGCAAATCTATTATTGGCAGCAATGGTAGCTATTTTCTCCTTTGTAGAGTCGGCAGCGGCATATAGATTAGCTTCTTTTGTTGTTATGTAGAAAGTTTCGCTAGTGTCCGTATACGTATAGGTGATTTCATCAGCGTACTCAGAAAATTCCCCAATATAGACGTATCCTGTTTTTCCAGCATATCTTACACTATACCAATCTCCAATTCTCTTACTAGAGGAAATAATGGCATCCTTAGGGACTTGAACTAGCTTTTTATGGGCATTTCCATAAAATTCATACAAAAATGTGTCTTTTTTTGCCTTGTATTTTTTTTCTGAAAAAGAGGTGAAGGTGTTTTTCTTCACATCGCTGCTATTTACGTACATGGTTTTTCCTTTATAGGCAATACGATACCATGTTTGACCCGTACTATTAATGATCTTTTGTTTCGAATAAAAGCCATTATTACTTGAAACGGTTGCCACTTGTTTTTTCTTTGTGTCAGGTGTGGAGTATAGGCTTGTTCGTTTTTGAGTGAAAAAATAGGCTGTTTTGATCGTTGAATATTGATAATGTTCTTTTAAATACTTATTGCTGACCCAGCCTGCCTTCGTTATATTTTTCCCTTTCGATTTGTATGTATAAGATACTTTAGACCATGTCCCTTTCTTTTCAGTAGTCGTGACTATTTTTCCTTTTGGAATCGTAAGGATGAGTTTCGTTTTTGTGCTGGCCCCAGCTCGTAAATTTAAGTTAGCTGTTGTTTGATAGGAGGTTTTACTAATCTTTTCAGCAGAACTAGCTTCAACTGTGGTTATTCCTAGTGGCATCATAGAGACAGTTGGTACGCCTACCAAAATACTTGTTGATAAAATAAGTGTTTTTCCTAGTTTTTTCATTCTTTTCACCTTGCTTTCATATTAATCTTGCTTCGGTCATAATGATTGAAAAATAGCGTATATATAATAATTCGGACTTATTAGCGGAAGTTGTATAGATAGTAAGACCTATTCTATAGCAATATAGAAGACAAAGAGCAGGTATTGTTTCGATTAAATTCGTTCTTTCTATTAAGTTACCAAACTTTGGTTTTGGTTACTAGTTTTATGAAAAAATTTACTGTTTTTTAACAATCATAGAGAGGTGGATGAATAGGGGTAAAAAAGAGGGTGAATCAAAAGTATCTACTTTTGATTCACCCTCTTTTTATAATGGCTTTGTTACGGAACAATAATATCTATTAAGATAGCACGGCCGTTTTTTACTTTGACAATCGCCACTGCTGGTTTAGTGGAGGTCACAGCTTCGATTTCTTCCGCCTCTTTTTTTGGAGCGTAGTAATTATCTAGATTGTATTGAATATGAAATGACTCTGAAGGCGCAACTTCCATTTCATACGGAATATTTAAGGTGCCTTTTAGATAAACGCCGCTTGCTGGTTTTTTGTTTGTAACCTTTTTGACGTTGTAAATATCGTCGTTTCCTTTTTCTAATTGAACAAACACAGGAAGTATATCACCTTCTGATTTACGTTTGATTTCTTTCACAACAGAGTCAGATAATTGTTCTGGTGTTACTTGTTCAATTTCATAATACAAAGTAACATAACTGCCGCGAAACAAATCGGTCGGATCGATAGGCTCAGTTTTTAATTGAATTTCTTCTCCTGTTAAAGAGGTCCATGTAGGTGGAATTGCTAATCCAATTAAGAGTAAAACAGGAATCGAAAAGACTAGTATTCGCATGAAAAGGTTATTCTTCATGATTCGTCTCTCCTTTCTTTCGCTGATGCTCAAAGAAGAAGCCAAAACCGATTAGAATGATGCCGGCAATGATAAAAACAAGTGATTTTGGTAAGAAATCAAAGGAGAAATCCATGTAATAGCGTAAGATTAGTGCACAAATGATTGCAATGCTAATTAAGCTTCCTTTATTCACAAGATATAGAAGGAAAATAAGGTAGGCAATCGCAAAGATAATCGAATAATGATACGTAAGAAACAACGCTGTTATGCCGTGTAAAAGATGACCTTGTAAGTGGGTCATCTTTTGTACTTGTTCTGGAACAGGCAGATAGGCTAGGGCTAATCCGAGTACGAATAAAATTGAAAGAACAATTTCTTCCTCATAAGCATTAATTATTTTCGGCACGAATTCGAATAACAATAAGATAATTGTATTAATCGCTAGTGCATTTAAAGAGAAGGTGAAACGTTTTGGGAAACGGAACTCTTTTAACATCCAGTAAAGAGCCGGTAAAAAAATCAGAATGGCAAATGGATAAGCTGTTTCGTCTAAAAACATACTGCCATTTATATAGATGAATAATAAAAGTGTTGTAAAAAGTAAAATGAGTACATCTTTTAAATAATAACCAATAAGTATTGTTCCCAGTGCCCATAGGAGAAAGGAGTTATTAAAATTAATGCTAAGATTAAACATTTGTTCTACAAGGAAAATGCCCGCTCCAAAAATTAATAGTCCAATATAATGGAGGCTTCGAGCTGTTTTGGGATAGGTTGCTTCAAGACGAAGTCCAGCTTGTTGAAACCCAATGATACCAGCAATAATTAAGAAGAATTTAATTCCTTTATGGAGATACATCCAATTGCTGGCAACGAAACTTAAAACTCCGATTCCTAGAAGTAAGGCTCCGATTGTTAATACAATCTGAATAAAACTTGATCCCGGTTTTATTTCATACGTGTTTAAGATTTTCTCTTTTTCTTCAGATGAAATCACTCCTGCTGTTTCAAGGTAGTGCATTTCATGTGATAGAAATTCATAGTCCTTCTTTTTTACAGCTTTTTTGACCACATCATTCACTCCTTTCATCTTTAATTAGTATATCGGTTCTTTTGTAAAAATAGTTCATTTTTGGAAAAATATAAAATGGTACCTTGTAATGAACAGTAGCGTATGATATATTAAAATCAATGTATAAGATGTTGAAAGGTACTATACAATGAATAGTACTAAAGGGTTTAAAGAAAGAGGTGGTGAGATTGTGAACGTTCAGTTTAAAAAAGGGGTCTTGGAACTATGTGTCCTTGTTTTAGTGGATAAAAAAGATTGCTATGGTTATGAGCTGGTGCAAAAGATTTCCGATCAAATCGAAATTTCCGAAGGGTCGGTATATCCATTGTTAAGACGATTAACAAAAGAAGAATATTTCACAACGTATTTAAAGGAATCGACAGAAGGTCCGCCGCGTAAATATTATGCGTTAACCGACAAAGGCAGGAATTATCTTCACGAACTTTTGGCCGAATGGGTTCAATTTTCAAATGGTGTGAATCAATTAATAAAAGAAGGTGTAAATCATGAATAAAGAACAGTTTTTACATCAATTACAGTTGTCTTTAAGGAATATATCGGTAGAGGAGCGCCAAGAGATTCTACAAGATTATGAGGAATATTTTGCAATTGGTTTAGAGGAAGGAAAGACTGAAGAGGAAATTTCAAAGGCACTTGGTTCTCCTAAGCAAATCGCGAAAGAGCTAGTAGCTTCTGCGCGTATTGAAAAAGTGGAGCATTCAGCATCTGCCGGAAATATTATGCGTGCTGTTTGGGCGGTGATCGGGTTAGGCTTTTTTAACCTTGTGATTGTATTGGGTCCATTTATTGGGTTATTAGCTCTTCTTTTTGCTGGCTGGGTTGTTTCTTTATCGTTCATTCTTTCTCCATTAGGTGTGTTGTTTAATATGATAATGGGTGATTTTTGGTTGTTTGATGTATTTAGCGCTATCGGATTATGTGGAATCGGTATTTTTGTTGGAATTGGAATGTTATTCGCAACAAAGGCGTTAACCAAAGGGTTTATTCGCTATTTGCAATTTAATGTATCGCTTGTAAAAGGAGGGCTAAAGCATGATTAATATAAAAAAATTATCGATTATCGCTCTTATTTTGTTAGCAATTGGTGTTGTCGGAGGTCTTTTCACTTATCCTTCAACGATTGAAGCGGATGCAACGATGGAAGAAAAAATTATTAAAGAGGAATTTACGGCCTTGAAGGTAGATAGTGACAATGCAAGAGTAGAAATTATTCCTACAAAAGATTCTGCAGCTAAGATAGAGCTCGTGACGAAAGGATACAAAGGGAGCGAATCAACTTTTACAACAGAAGTAGAAGGAGACACCCTTTCCGTTTCATTTAAATTAAAAGAAAAATGGTTGTTTCGTTTTGGGTTTCATACCCAATCACAGCATTTAAAAATCTTTTTACCGGAAAAACAATATGAAGATTTTAACATTAAGAATGGAAATGGTGAAGTTCAAATCGATCAAATGAGGGTAAATAATCTACAAGTGAAAATAGCAAATGGAGAGATAGAATTAGATACGATTATGGCTAAGCGTGTGAACGTTGAGTCGGCGAACGGTGAAATTTACTTACAAGGTGTAGAAGGAGATATTATTGGATCTACAACGAATGGTGAAATTTTAGTTGAAACGAAAGACTTGGATCGCAGAATGCAATTAACAACTGCGAACGGAGAGATTATCGTTCGAACAGAAAAGGAACCGACCAACACGACATTTGATGTGGATGTTGCTATTGGAGACATTAATATTCTCGATAAATATGAAGGATCTACGGTAATTGGGAAAGGGAAATATGTTGTAAAATTAAGGACTACTACTGGTGAAATTACAGTTGCGAAATGAGATAGGTAATCATTTTTAGACGAAAAAACCGACCGATGAAGGTCGGTTTTTTCATTATGCGGCTTTTTGTTTCGTGGAATTATGATAATAATGGTTAAGCCATGCTCCGTAAAAGGATGCTAAAACTTGTTGGAATAGAGTACCGAGAATAACAGGCACAGCGACAGCAGCTGGGAAATAGGCAACAGCTAGAACAGCTCCTGCTGCGATATTTCGCATGCCGCCTGTATACATAACGCTGATAATTTCTTCCTTCTCGCATTTTAAGAACTTAGCAATCATCCAAGATAGAAGATAACCTGAAAAGGCAATAAGAAAGACCATGATGGCCATTTTGATAAGCTTGGCATCGACTTTACTTAAATAAGGAGCTACTTTTGCGCTGTTTAACGTCACACAAACACCGATAGCCATTTTTGAAAAAGGGGCTAGCTTTGGACCGAGTATTGGTTTGCTTTTCCCTTTGGTGACTTGGTTGAGCAGCATGGCAATCACAGAAGGAATAACGACCATGCCGATTAGCCCTTTCATTAAAGTCATCGTATCCATTTCGACTGATGTACCACTGAAGAAAGCGACACTGTATGGAACGATAATTGGTGATAATAAAGTGTCAATTAACACAATCGTAAGCGCTAAAACTGCATTTCCTTTGTAAATGGTGACCCAAAGTAAGCTAGTTACTCCAGTTGGAATGACAACACCTAACACTAATCCTGTAACCGTCAAGGAATCTCCAGGAAACACTAAATGTCCAAGTGCCCATGCCCAAACAGGCATAATGACGTGAAGAATTCCGAGCACAACAAGAATCGGCATTGGATTAGTTGCAATGTTCTTTAATGATTTGAAATTAGAACCTAGACTTCCCGTGAATGTAATAAAGGCAAAAACCCAAGGAACGAGGAAGACATAGGACTCTAAATAATAAGCGAAGATTACACCGAGTACAACACTAGCTGGCGTAATAATAGGCATCGCTTTTTCAAGAAAATGATTTAAATTCTGTAACAAGCGAGTCCCACCCCTGACAGTATATATAAAGAAAAAAGGAAGTTGCCTTCGTGAAATATTTCTTCTTTCAGACCAAGTTTACCATACCCATCTTATAATGCTAGGTCAGAATAGCAGCTAGTGAGAGTGGAATTATTTCCTGCTTGTTATTTTTGTAGTCCTGTCTCCAGAGAATGTTTGAAAAATCAAAGGAATAGCAAAAAGGGAAACAAAGTGAGACAAAACGAGACAACTGTCCCGTTTTGTCTCACTTTGTTTTTATTAAAAAATACATTCCTCTTTGATTTCAAGTTTTTTCACGTTGGCACATTATTTGCATTAATCTTTAATGAATCAACATTAAGGAGGCTGGAAAATGGAAACGATCCAAAATAAAGAAGTGAAGTTATCTCAGGAAAAAGCGTATTGGATGTATAAAAAAATGCTGGAAATCCGTCAATTTGAAGATAAAGTTCATGAGCAATTTGCAAAAGGGATTTTACCAGGCTTCGTTCATTTATATGCGGGAGAGGAAGCTGTAGCTGTTGGTGTTTGTGCCCACCTTAATGAAAAAGATAGTATTACAAGTACTCATCGGGGTCATGGTCACTGTATTGCAAAAGAATGTGATTTAAATGGGATGATGGCTGAAATTTACGGCAAAGTAACCGGGCTGTGCAAAGGAAAAGGCGGCTCCATGCATATTGCTGATTTAGATAAAGGAATGTTAGGGGCGAATGGCATTGTTGGAGGAGGCTTTCCTCTTGCTTGCGGTGCAGCATTAACGGCTAAATATAAAAAGACTGACAATGTAAGCGTTTGCTTCTTTGGTGATGGTGCCAATAACCACGGGACTTTCCATGAGGGGATTAATCTTGCGGCGATTTGGAAACTACCTGTTATCTTTATTGCGGAAAACAATGGCTATGGAGAAGCCACTCCATTCAGTTATGCATCTAGTTGTAAAACGATAGCTGACCGGGCGATTGGCTATAATATCCCTGGTGTTCGCGTGGATGGAAAAGATGTCATGGCTGTTTACAAGGCGGCGGAAGAGGCTGTTCAAAGAGCGCGAAGAGGAGAAGGACCTACATTAATTGAATGCGTAACCTATCGAAATTATGGCCACTTCGAGGGAGATGCTCAGAAATATAAAGTAGACCAAGAGAAGAAAGAACATAAGCAAGAGAAAGATGCCATTGTACAATTTAGAAACTATTTATTGGATCAGCAGCTCTTATCTGAAAAAGAATTGATTTCTCTTGAAAGTTCAGTAGAAAAAGCAATTGAACAAGCGGTGAAGTTCAGTGAGGAAAGTCCTTATCCAGAGGCAGACGATTTACTAAAAGATGTATATGTATCCTATTAAACATTGAAAGGGAGGAATGGGGAATGAGTAGAAAAATTAGTATGTCTCAAGCGATTAATGAAGCGATGGCGATTGCGATGAGAAGGGATGAAGATGTCATTCTCATGGGAGAAGATGTAGCTGGCGGTGCGGAAGTCGATCATCTACAGGACGATGAAGCATGGGGTGGTGTATTAGGAGTTACAAAGGGGTTAGTGCAAGAATTTGGTCGAGAGCGAATTTTAGATACACCGATTGCGGAAGCAGGCTATATGGGAGCGGCGATGGCAGCTGCTTCTACTGGGCTGCGTCCGATTGCTGAGCTTATGTTTAATGATTTTATTGGGAGCTGTTTGGATGAAGTCTTAAACCAGGGCGCCAAGTTCCGCTATATGTTCGGAGGGAAAGCACAGGTGCCGGTTACAGTCCGTACGATGCACGGTGCCGGGTTTAGAGCAGCCGCTCAACATTCACAAAGCTTATATGCATTGTTTACGAGTATACCAGGATTGAAAGTAGTTGTACCATCTACACCTTATGATGCGAAAGGGTTGTTACTTGCAGCAATTGAGGATAATGATCCTGTCATCTTTTTTGAAGATAAGACGCTTTATAATGCAGTGGGTGAAGTACCAGAGGGCTATTACACAATTCCGCTTGGAAAAGCAGAGGTCAAGAGGAAAGGTTCAGATTTGACTATCGTTGCAATTGGAAAGCAAGTTCAAACGGCTCAGCAGGCTGCAGAACAGCTGGCTAAGAGAGGGGTTGAAGTGGAAATCGTTGATCCGCGCAGTTTATCACCTTTAGATGAAGATACGATTCTATCTTCTGTTGCAAAGACAAATCGATTGATTGTGATAGACGAGGCGAACCCAAGGTGCAGTATAGCTACTGATATTGCAGCATTAGTTGCGGATAAAGGCTTTGATACGCTCGATGCTCCAATCAAACGAATTACTGCACCACATACGCCGGTACCATTTTCTCCACCGCTAGAGGATATTTATTTACCAACACCAGAAAAAGTGATCAAGGTTGTATCAGAGTTATTAGGAGAACCATCAATTCTTGGAGTATAAGAAAAAACATAAGGCACTAACTTGTTAGTGCCTTATGACTAAGTAAAGGGAGGAATGCAGTATGGCAGTAGAAGTAGTAATGCCCAAATTAGGTATGGCTATGAAAGAGGGCGTCGTTTCCGAATGGAATAAGGGAGTGGGAGATTCTGTTGAAAAGGGTGAATTAATTGCTAGTATTAATTCCGAAAAAATAGAAATGGATATTGAATCCCCGGCAGAAGGAACATTACTAAATATTGCTGTACCAGAAGGGCAAGGTGTTCCGCCTGGAACGGTAATTTGTTATATCGGCAATACAAATGAAAAAATAGTGACGAAGGAGTCCGATACTCAAACAAATAAAGTAGAAACGGAACAGACTGAAATATCCAACACTTCAGAGCTATCAGGTCTTCCGATTAGTAAAACGAATGATCGCGTGAAGATTTCCCCGGTTGCCCGGAAAATTGCACAGGCCGCTAATCTTGATATTAGTAAGATTCAAGGTACTGGACCAGGAGGACGAATTACGAAAGAAGATGTACAGGAAGCCATTAAGAAACTAGAGTCCGAGCCCCTAATTCAACAAGAAAGAACGATTTCTCCCCAAGCATCTGTAGAGAAGAGAAAAGAAATGTCTGTTACCGGCATGCGTAAAGTCATTGCTGCACGTATGAAGGATAGCTTACAAAATAGTGCTCAATTAACGATTACGCTAAAAGCTGATGTAACAGATTTAATTCAATTACAGAAGCAATCTGCAAAAATCATTCAAACCGATGATGAAAATAAAATTACTATCACAGACTTTATTGCTAAAGCAGTTGTACTTTCATTGCAAGAGCATCCGCAAATGAACAGCGCTTATATAGATGAAACAATTCATTTGTTTGAGTCTGTTCATATTGGTATAGCTGTTGCTTTAGAAAAAGGGTTAGTTGTTCCAGTGATAAGAAATGCGGAAGCTTGTACAGTTCGACAGCTAGCGAAAAAAGGGAAGGAACTTGCTAAGCGTGCTCGTGAAGGGCAGCTTCCTAGCGAAGAAATGACTGGTTCTACTTTTACGATTAGCAATCTTGGTTCATACGGTGTTGAGCACTTTACTCCAATTTTGAATACACCTGAAACAGGAATTCTAGGTGTAGGAGCTGCTTATGATGCTCCTGTTTATATCGGAGAAGAATTGAAGCGAAGAACTCTTTTGCCGCTTAGCTTAACGTTCGATCATCGCGTACTGGATGGAGCGCCTGCTTCAGCCTTTTTCCGAACAGTGAAACGATACTTAGAACAGCCATTGACGATGCTTTTATAGAAAGGGGGAAGCAATTCTGTGAAACCGATAGCCGTTATAGGAGGGGGACCTGCTGGGTATGTAGCAGCAATTACTGCTGCCCAGCAGGGACAAAATGTACTGTTAATAACAGAGGGGCCGCTAGGAGGAACTTGTTTAAATGAGGGGTGTATGCCCACTAAAGCTTTATTGGAAAGTGCCGATACGTATGAATTGGTCAAAAACGCAGAGAATTTAGGAATTCGTCTTTCTTCTTCCATTGAGATAGAGTGGAATGTCGTACAACAAAGGAAAGAAGAAATTGTTACAACGCTTGTTCAAGGCATTCAATATTTAATGAAAAAGAATAAAATTCGCGTTATTCAAGGAAGCGCATCTTTCATAACGAATCAACGATTAAGGATTGACAATAGTGAACAACAAGAAGAAATCGAAGTAAGTAAAGTCATTGTTGCTTCCGGGTCAGAACCAATCTCTTTACCGTTTGCACCGTTTGATGGAGAGTGGGTGATTCATAGTGGTCAATCGATGTCGCTTCCATCGATTCCTTCCTCTCTTTTGATTATTGGAGGAGGTGTAATTGGCTGCGAGTTTGCTAGTATTTATAGCAGGATGGGAACGAAGGTTACGATAGTTGAAATGGGAAAACAACTATTACCGAGTGAAGATCGAGATATTGCTGAAATATTACATAGGAAATTGGCGGATGAAGGTGTTACGGTTCATACCTCCACCTCTGTAACGGATTTGAACGTGGATAAAAAGCAAGTCCTTATACAACTTCAGGATGGTATTATTCAAGAGTTGCAGGCAGATTATGTACTTGTTGCAATTGGAAGGAAACCAAGAGTACACGGCTTAGGTTTGGAGGAAATTGGGGTGGATTTCTCTAAGCAAGGAATAGCTGTCGATGAATATATGCAGACTAACATTCCTTCTATTTATGCTTGCGGTGATGTGATCGGTGGAATTCAGCTTGCACATGTCGCTTTTCACGAAGGTAGAGTGGCAGCTCTGAATGCCTGCGGTCAAGCTGAAATAGTAAATTATCGTGCAGTCCCTCGCTGTATTTATACTTCTCCTGAGATTGCTAGTGTAGGTTTGACGGAAGAACAGGCGAAACAGCAATATGGAGATATTAAAATAGGAGAATTTCCGTTTTCCGCAAATGGAAAAGCACGAATTTCTAATGAAACGATTGGAAAAGTAAAGGTTTTAGTAGAGCCTCAATACAATGAGATACTTGGCATTTCCATTGTAGGTCCTCATGCAACGGAATTAATTGGCCAAGGAACGATTATGTTACATGCCGAAATCACGACAGATGTGTTGGAAAACCTTATAATGGCTCATCCTACATTGTCCGAATCAATTCACGAAGCATTGCTTAGTACGAGCGGGAATGCTGTACATGTTTGATTGATAATCATTATTTTAAGGGGGAATTTATATGGTTACTAGTCAAAGAATCGCAATTGTGACTGGCTCAGGTCGCGGGATTGGTCGTGCTATTGCGTTACGTCTAGCTCAGGATGGATTAAATGTGGTCATCAACGATGTTAATTTAGACAACGCTGAATCTGTAGTAAGTGAAATCAAGGAACTTGGCCGTGAAAGCTTCGCTGTCCAAGCTGATGTTAGTAACAGAAATGAAGTTTTTCATATGGTTAATCAAGTTGTCGAGCGTTTTGGACAATTGGACGTTATGGTTTCAAATGCAGGAATTGCCCAAATCAAACCTTTACTTGAGGTAACGGAAGAGGATTTGAATCAAATATTTAATATAAATGTGAATGGTGTTCTATATTGTCTTCAAGCTGCTGCAGAACAGATGAAAAAACAAAAAGGCGGAAAAATCATTAATGCAGCTAGTATTGCGAGCTATAAAGGATTCAGCCTGTTAGGTACTTACTCGGCTACTAAATTTGCTGTTAAAGGTCTTACGCAGGCTGCAGCACAAGAGTTGGCACAGTTTGGGATTACAGTGAATGCCTATTGTCCGGGAATTGTCGGCACACAAATGTGGGATTTAATCGATGAGAAAATGGGACATTATATGGGGCTGGAAAGAGGAGAGGCATTTAAAAAGTTTTCTGAATCGATTACACTTGGGCGACCTGAGACACCTGAAGATGTTGCAAAGTTTGTGTCTTATCTTGCTTCAACAGACTCGGATTACATGACAGGGCAAGCTGTTATGATTGACGGAGGAGTCATTTTTTCATAGAAAAATAAAAATAGTATAAATCAAACTTGTATTTTCATAGAGAGCTTCGCGTTTAATTTTTTTACGTGAAGCTTTTTATTATGAACTTCTTTTGAATTGAACTGGTAAAATATTGTAGGTATGTACATAATCTCATATAATATTAGAATAAGCCTCTATAACAAATATTCATTTTATACTCCATATTTTTGCATTAAATAATACCACTCAATTCGTATTGTGAACGTTTATCAAATGATTAGAGGAGGATATATGCTAGCATCTACTTCTACTTTTAATAATTTGAGTACATGGAAACGTTTCATTAGTGAAGGGGTTCTCGATTCGGCACGTTTAAATAAGCAAATTGAGGAATCCTGGTACCGCTGCAGACAAGAACAAGTGAATCCATATTTAAGGGAAGGTAACTCTGTTTTAACAAATGAGTTACTAACCGTACAAAGAGAAAAAAACGCATTGCTTATGGAAATAGCGTTACCTCATTTGGCAAGAATGAACCCGTTGATTAAGGAATCTGGAATGATAGCATTATTAGTTGATTCAGATGGATATGTTTTATCTCTTTCAGGAAATGAAAAAACATTGGACGATGCGAGAAAAATCAATTTTGTGGAAGGGGTACGCTGGACAGAGGAAGAAGTAGGAACAAATGCAATTGGAACAGCCTTGCAAACAGGAGAAGCAGTGATGATCAATGGGATGGAACATTATGCTATTGCCTCTCATAAATGGAGTTGTTCAGCTATGCCCATTTATAATGAAAAGGGCATTGTGATGGGGCTTGTCAACCTTTCATGCCCTATTACTCATTCCCACCCGTATATGCTAGGGACGGTTGCATCTATGGCGTACACAATTGAAGAGGAGATTAAAATACGCTCCTATAGAAATGAATTAGCCTTTATCCAGCACGCTATCAAATTGGCAGATTATTATTGTAATCGTCATTTTATTGTTTGTGATCAAAACGAAATGATTGTTTCTGCCAGCAAACTAGTTCGACAAAAGGTTCCTAAATCCATTGGAATGAGACTTGAAGACTTCTTACAATATGGATACCAAATCGAGTTAGAAAGTACGTCGCTTCTCACAGAAGGTATAGAAGTATCAGGAAAATGCTTGTTTTTAGTAGAGAAAGAGGCAAGTGCTTCAAATAGGCTGTTTTCTGCTAAAACATTTCATTTTGAAGGGGAGACGGGAATTAGTGAAACCTTTCAAAATACAATCAAACAAGTAAAACAAGTGGCACCGACAGAAGCTAGCGTTTATTTATACGGAGAAACAGGTGTGGGCAAAGAGCTTGTTGCTAGAGCAATTCATGAAAATAGTTCACGTAAAAATGGGCCGTTTATTGCGTTAAATTGTGGAGCTATTCCAAAGGATTTAATGGAAAGTGAACTGTTTGGTTACGTGGAAGGGGCTTTTACAGGTGCGAAGCGTCAAGGATATAAAGGGAAGTTTGAACAGGCGAATGAAGGGACTCTGTTCCTTGATGAAATTGGTGAAATTCCGCCAGCTATGCAGGTGGCGTTATTACGCGTGTTGCAGGAAAGAAAGGTAGTTCCGCTTGGAGGGAATAAAGAAATCCCTTTAAATATTCGGATTATTACTGCAACACATCGTAACCTGAATGAATTAGTTAACGAGGGAACCTTCCGCCAAGATTTATATTATCGTTTAAATGTCTATCCTATATATATTCCTTCTTTGCGGGAAAGAAGGGAGGATCTGCCTCTTCTCGCTTCTTACATTTGTCAACAAAATAATTGGAACCTCCCATTAACAGAGGAATTATTAGATAAATTGCGAAATTATCATTGGCCAGGGAATATAAGGGAACTGCAGAATGTTCTGCAACGATTATCTATTTTACTTTTAGATGAAGGGGTTGATTATTGGGAATTAATCCATTCTATGTATTCACTTGGTATCCTGCAACAAGTAGAGGAGCAAGTCTCGATGGAGTTTTTGGACTTAGAAAATCAGCTAACCATCCGGGAGAGAATCCAAAGAGACTTAATGCTTGAAGCGTTGCAAAGAACTAAAGGAAATGTTACAGCAGCGGCAAAATTAATAGATATCCCAAGAAGTACATTTTATAAACGACTCCAAAAATATGGTCTGTAGAATAATGGAAGAGTAAAAAGCCGTAATGAACTTTATTACGGCTTTTTAACATTGTGTAATTGTAAGTGACGGTTAGATTTTTAGCGTGTACAATAAAGTGAAACTTCTATCAGTGGGGGAGTTCCTTCATCCCCCACTGATGGTTAGTTGAACCAATCGGACCTTTACGGGCAGTTGTCCCCCACTCACCTTCTTTGGTTTCTCATAAGCTTGAGGCGGGGGTCTTACTGCCTGTTAAGTGTGGGATAAAGGGTGCGAAATATTGTTGAAATAGGATGTGCTAATAGATGAGAACGATTGATTCTTTTGAAATTTTAGATGGAAAAGCGATTAAGTATTTGGATGTCTTTGGTGTGCAAAATGATATCGCGCTTAAGAGTAAATATGAGGGAAAAACGTATTGGATTTACGATTACTACTGCATGCACCCGAATTGTAAGTGTGATGAAGTGTATCTAGAGTTTCTAGAAGAACAGAAAGGGAAACAAACAGCTGTTCAGCACTTTGGGGTGCGGATTTCGTTTGCAGATGAATCATTTGTTATTGAAGATTATAATTTTTCGAAGCAGAAGGCAACGGAAATTGTTGAGGATACGTTGAAATATAGCAAAGATGCTATTGAATTATTTAAAGTACGCTATGCTCAGATGAAAGAAAAAGGAACACAAATCATTGTTGACCAAGCGAATGCTGCACGTCAACCGGTCGTTAATGGAGAGGTAACAGGCAGAAATGAACCATGTCCATGTGGCAGCGGAAAGAAATATAAGAAATGCTGTGGCAAAGCATAAAAGAGGTGAGGCAGAAACTTTAGGGTTTCTGTTTTTTTATGGACTTTATTAAGTGAAGAAATGAGCCTCCTCCATATCTAATATCAATAGGTTAAAGGATTTCAACTTAAGTAAAATTTAAGGTTGTTTTGTTAAAGTGAAAGATATGAAAGATAGAAGGCGTAGGAGGGGGTAGATTGATTACAGAGAAATCTGTAGGATCAGCTGCAAAAGTAATGCTTGCTTGTTCACTAATAGGAATGTCGTTATTTACATATATTCCTGCTGTACAAGCAGTTGAAGAGAGTGAGCAAGTTAATGTCAGTCAAGTATTATCTACATTGAAAGTGGGGAGTAAGAATCTAGATGTATCTTCAGGAGCATTGATGTATAAAGAAACGGTAGACTATGATGTTGAAGAAATCGAAATTCTTACAGCAAGTGAAAATAGTGATGCAGTCGTTACGATAAACGATACAAAAATAACAAACGGAAAGTCAGAAGCTTTCTTACTCAAAACGGGTGTAAATACTTTTACGATTACAGTTAGTGACGATGAAGATTCGCAAACAATGTATACAGTAGAAGTGGAGAGAGAAAAAAGTGACAACGCCTTATTAAAGAACCTTAACTTATCAAAAGGGTTCCTTTCTTTTGATAATAAATTAACGTCTTACAAAATGACTGTAGCGAATGAAGTAGATGCATTGACAGTGACACCAGAAGTACAAGATGAATCAGCAAGTGTCGGTGGAGCAACGATTGAGTATGAAGGGGAAAGTAGTGCCACGGTCAAAATTAAAGACAAAGCAAAAATAGCGATATCGGTTGGTGTGACAAAGGATAATAATCGAAGAACATACGTGTTGATCTTTGAAAAAGATATCGATGTTGAAATGGATGAGGAAGAAACGGTTGGTGATGTAGCAGCTGAAACGGAGCAAGCAGAAGAGACCAATGCTTTAGAGACGACTTCGAGTGATAGAGCATCCATAAATAATTTAAGAAGCAATAGTCGGCAAATAATTGAAACACAGTCAACGGAATCTCTTTCGTTTTTAGGGAGGGTTCAATCATTTTTTCGTTCAATATTTCAATAGAATAAAGGATGAATTTATTATGAAAAACAGGGGCTTTTACAGTTTCTGTTTTTCTTTGTACCTTTTTTACATACATGCAGGATGAATACGAAAAATATAGAAGACGATTTTTTATTGAAATTAATAACGAACTATTATATACTAACTTACATAAAGTAACTAAAAAGAAATGAGGAATATAGAATGAACTTTCATAGCAAGCCTCATACGTATGTTGGGCAAGTGCATTTATTAGTGAGTGATTTAGAACGGAGCATCACATTTTATAAAGAAATGATTGGTTTTCAAGTATTAGAGCAAACAAAGAATCAGGCAGTATTAACGGCAGATGGAACAACACCGCTATTAACAATTGAGCAGCCAGAGGGGGTGCAGCCGAAGCAGCCGCGTACAACAGGGTTATACCACTTTGCACTTCTTTTACCTAATAGAAAAGAGTTAGCGAAAGCACTTCTGCATCTGTTACAAAATCGTTACCCGATGCAAGGTGCTTCTGATCATTCCGTTAGTGAGGCGCTTTATTTAGCGGATCCGGATGGAAATGGCATTGAAATTTATCGAGATCGTCCAGCTGATATGTGGAATTGGCAAGATGATCAAGTGTTTATGGATACAAGACGTCTAGACGTTGAGAGTTTATTAGCAGAAGCAGAGGGAGAAGTATGGACTGGTCTGCCAAAAGAGACAGTTATGGGACATATCCATTTACATGTGGCAGATTTACGGGCAACAGAAGAGTTTTATATACAGGCTCTTGGTTTCGATATTGTTCTTCGTTATGGCCCACAAGCATTATTTACTTCTACAGGTCGTTATCATCATCATATCGGCTTAAATGTTTGGAATGGTGTTGGTGCTCCGGCTCCAAAGCCAAATAGTGTCGGGATGAAGTATTTTACACTGCTTCTTCCAAATGAAGAGGCACGAGTGGCGACTGTAGCAAGGCTTCAGCAGTTAGGTGCGTATGTCGTAGAAAAGAACGGTATTACAATTACGAGAGATCCCTCAGGAAACAAGGTTCATTTATTAGTGTAGGGATAAATCAGCATTGTTAGGCGAAAAATTAACAGTGTTCTATCAAAAGTTTTTTGAGAAAAAGGATATCCCTGTATGCAGGTCCTATACTCATCAAATCCAGGTTCAAAAGCCCTCGGCTTTTGAACCTTTTATCTATGGTATATGTCCAATTAGGATTGTTCTTCTTGTTATTCATAAAAAGATATTGACTTTCTTATATCGAAATAGTAACATTATAATTCCTTTTAAGGAGTGCTAAACAAGCAGATTAGTTCTTTTTAATAGGCTGTAGAGAAATTAGTTTTAATTAAGGTGTTTTTTATGGTTGGTTGTGTGGTGAAAAAACATTTTTGAAAAGATGTTGACTTCTTTATATTAAGATAGTAATATTGTAATTCCCGTTAAGGGGTTGTGAGTCAACAAAAATGAATGTTTAAGTTGCTTTGATTGTTAAATAAAAAACAAAAAAAGATGTTGACTAATATTGAAACGTTATGTTATGATATTGAAACGTCGTTAAGACATGGTTCTTTGAAAACTAAACAAAACAGAAACGCCAACGTTAATTTTTAAAGTGAGTACACACTATAAAAAAGTACAACATGAGCAAGTCAAATTCTATCGGAGAGTTTGATCCTGGCTCAGGACGAACGCTGGCGGCGTGCCTAATACATGCAAGTCGAGCGAATCAATGGGAGCTTGCTCCCTGAGATTAGCGGCG
>NZ_JBHHJV010000013.1:0-110105 GCF_042136355.1 Peribacillus sp. Hz7 | reverse complement strand
CTATTACAATCACTATAGATATCAATGGAATTTAAAAAAGATGACCCCTGTTCAATACAGAGATCATCTTCTTAAAACTGCCTAGGCTTTTTTTAAAATGTCCTTTACAAAGGGTACACTTCATAAGTATCCTGGGTTTTTTCTTTTCTTAGACTGTTCGCTCATCCGTTTATCTTTGTAGAATAGGTATAAAGATATCGTATATTTCATAATTGATATCGATAGAATATATAAAATAACTATCACTAATAAATATATCAAAAATCATATTATATTTTTATCAATATAAAATATTTCAGGGTTTATTTTACATGCTATATTAAGGAAGTGATTTTATGCGCTTTTTTGATGTATAAATATTGTAAAGAATTAAAATCGGAGGGGGATGTATAATGGAGGTTTTTTCGCTGTTTAGAATCGTACATATCGTGGCGGGATTTGTAGCGCTAGTCCTTTTTTGGATACCTATGGTTACCAAAAAAGGAGGTAAAGTTCATAACCTTATCGGGTGGATTTATGTATACGCTATGGGCGCAGTTGCCATTTCAGCCTTTTATATGGGGGTATATCGAGTATTTTTCGATAATCAGGCGGATGCTGATAGAATTTCTTTTTCTTGGTTCTTAATATTTATTTCTATTCTGAGCGGTGCATCTGCATGGTACGGAATACGTGTACTCCGATTTAAAAAGAGAAAAGATACGCATCGTAAAGTAATCGATCTTCTTGTCAGTCTATTGCTGCTTTCTTCAGGAATTGGGGTTGGGATATATGGTCTAATCATTGATTCAGCACTTATCACTTATTTTCCTTTACTAGGTCTTTTATTAGGCGGAATCCAATTAAATTATTGGTTGCGCAAACCAGTGAAAAAGATGCACTGGTTATTTGAACATTTTGGAGGAATGATTGCTTGTAGTATTTCGACGGTTACGGCTTTTACTGTATTTGGAGCTCCAAGATTATTAAACATTCAATCTTCAAGCCTGCTTTTATGGCTGCTTCCGACATGTATTCTTGTTCCAGTATTAATCGGCTTTACAATGTATTATGAAAGAAAATTTAATAATAGGAAAAAACATGCCTCTATAAATATTTAGTTAATGAATACAAACAAAATGCCCTGCTGATTTTTTGTCAGTAGGGCATTTTGTTTGTATTAAAAAAGGAGGGATTCTTATTTAACTCACATTTAATATTAATTGAGGAAGTGTTTTAGAATGGGGATTTTATCTATAATATATAGAGATTTAGGATTCTATATAAACAAGTCATTGAGATAATTAAGAATTTATTTTAACTTTATGGCATTACCAGTAGTAGTTTGTAACTCTACAAGTAAGAATAGTATATAAAGATAAGCGGTTTCAATAATACACAAGGTATTCTTTTTAAAAGCATTCATAAACATTTTCATAGGAATCTTCCTCTCCTCAATGTAATCTATACTAATATCATACTGATAATCCTACTTTAAATCTTTATTTGTGTTAGAATATGTGACGTTCTTTTTATGCATATTTAAAGAGTTATATAAGTGCCAATCTACATGATTGTGATAAAGCAAGCGGAATAAAAGCAACCTCATCAGCAAAATGCGTACATTAAACTGAATTGGTTTGAGCCGTCGTTTGCAATACAGTGTTATGATAGTCAAAGGGCAGTCGTCCCGTTCAAATGTTTTACCGGGATGGTGGAGGCGTGAGAGGGTGTCAAAGAAAGTTTCAAGATCATCAATCTCAAGTCAATTTTTATAAACGAAATAGAACACAAGAAAATTGAAAAATATGCTTAGAACCTGAAAAGAAGAGAGGAGATTTCTGCGCAATTATCCACTAATCCTCTTTACGAATTTGGGGGGAAGGAATAAGTAAGAGATTATGAAACAAATTGAAGTTCAGTATCAGCAGGAATCACGCCTTGCTCTTCGCTCAAAAACGTTCAGGATGTTTACATATGGAAGTTTAGTGACTCGAGTAGGGGATTGGATGGATTTAGTCGCCTTAAATTGGGCAGTGTTACAATTCACGAATTCTCCGCTTCATTTAGGATTAATAAATGCTTGCCGTTTGGTTCCAACTTTTTTACTAAGTGTTCCGGGAGGTATCCTAGCGGATCGATACGATCGACGAAAATTATTAATGTGGCTTCAAGTAGGAATGATGTTATTGACGTTTTGTCTGGGCTATCTTGTCGAGGAAAAACAATCATTTTGGATTTTTGCATTCATTGTCACACTACGGTCTATGCTTGCAGCTATGGATCCGCCCATTCGTAATGCGTTAATACCCAATTTAGTTCCTCGAAGCTCTATGACAAGTGCACTAGCTATTAATACACTGGTCATCAATCTTTCTCGTATTATTGGGCCAGCTATTGCAGGATTATTGCTGGCTATTACTGATATTGCTAATTTATTTTATATCAATGCGTGGGGGACTTTAGGTGTACTATTCTCTTTACTTATGATTCGTTCTAATTCCTTTCCAACTCGTGATAAAAAGGAAGGGGAAAAAATAAATCTTCGTGAGGCAGTAGATTATATAAAAACTCAACCACCCGTTCAATCTTTACTCATTTTAGCTATTGTACCTATGGTATTCGGGTTTCCTTATACAACGATGATGCCGTTATTTGCTAGAGATCTTTTAAATCTTGGACCTGAAGGGTTTGGAATACTTTTATCCGTTTCATCTATCGGGGCTATAGTTGGTACGACATGGCTATCTCTTGGTAAAGAGATGAAAGGCACAGGAAAGTGGCTGATTTCTTCTATTATAGGTTTCGGTCTTTCTTTGCTCTTATTCATAGGGAGTAACAATCTGTTTGTAGCAGGTGTAGCTATGTTTCTTGTCGGCTTAACGAGTCAAACCTACCGAACATTGAGCCGTATTACTTTACAGATGCAGGTTCCTGATCATCTGCGTGGGAGAATCTTGAGCATTGCCTTAATGGATAGAGGCTTTATTCCTTTAGGTGCAATCCTCATCGGCGCTATTGCTGCGTGGGCAGGAGCTCTATATGCAGGGAGTGTAATGGGATTCGGGTGTATTGTAACAACCATAATCATTATATTGAGTAGACGTCAAATCTTGAAATTGTAGTTAGGCTGTAGATAAGAAAAGTGCAAGGAGTCATGAGCTAGACACCTGTACCCTCGAAAATGATATAAATTCTGATGGGGCTTCCTTTCATTTGAAATGAATGGCAGATTCTTTGTTAAAGTATGTGAATTACATGAGCGTAACTTCATAGCCATCAAGTTAAAGGGTTGTCCCAAAAGTTGATTTTCATCGACTTTTGGGACAACCCTTGTTTATTTAATAAACAATCCTACAACTGTTGCTGTAAGAATAGAAGCCAGTGTTGCAGCTAATAGCATTTTTAAACCGAACTTTTCAACAATATTCGCTTTTTCTCCGTTGATTGCCTGAATAGAACCACTGATGATACCAATTGAACTAAAGTTAGCAAATGAAACCAAGAATGTAGAGATAATTCCAACTGTTTTAGGATTCAACGTTTCAATCATAGGTTGTAATTGAAGCATGGCAACAAACTCATTTGTTGCTAACTTTGTTCCCATAATAGAACCAGCTGTTAGAATCTCACTTGAAGGAACACCCATAATAAAGGCAACAGGTGCAAAGATGTATCCAAGAATTTTAGTGAAAGAAATCCCAATTGCGCCAGCAAATGCAGCGTTGATCAGAGCCATTAAACCTACATACGCTACTAGCATGGCCGCTACAATCAGAGCAACTCTTCCTCCGTCAAGAGCACCAGCAGAAATAGCCCCAAAGACAGAATCTGCCTGGGAAATATCCTTCACATGGATTTCTTCATCTTCATCTTTTCTAATTGGAGCGATAATACTGGCTATAGTTAAACCAGATAATGCATTTAACAGCATGGCGACTAAAACATATTGGGCTGGAATCATGGACATATATGCGCCCATGATTGAAGCTGACACTGAAGCCATGGCAGATGTAGATACAATAAACAATTTATTTTTATCCATTTTATCTAAATGCGTTTTAATGGCTAATAATGCCTCGCTTTGACCGAAGAAAATAGAGTTTATACTATTGAATGAAACGACTTTAGATAAGCCAGTTATTTTCGCTAAAGCTCCGCCAATATATTTAATAGCTAAAGGAAGAACTCTGATATACGTTAGAATGGATAATAGTGTAGATGTAAAAATAATGAGCATTAGTACATTGATAAAAAATACCGATGTACCTTCTGGAACTAAACCGCCAGTTACAAAATTTACACCTTCGTATCCATAATTCAGGACCGTTGTGACGAAATTTGAAACAGCCTCCACAACCTTCAGTCCAACTACTGTTTTAAACATGATAAGTGTTATCACTAGTTGTAATACAAATAAGATAATAATCGCCTTGTAGTTAATGCCTGTTTTATCATTTGATAATAAGAAAGCAATTACTAGTGTAAGTAAGATACCTATAATACCAATTAATATATCCATATATGTCATTCCCTCTTTAAGTTTTTGTCCGTCTATTTCTAAGACCTTATTATTGCCTAAATAAATAGCAACATGCGTCTATTTACTGTTTGTATTTTTGAAGGAATATTGATATTTATACGATTTTTAATCAGGCCTTGGATTTTAAAAGAGAAATGATAAGGTTATTCACTTATCTGAAATTTTTAGTTGTTAGCTGTCTACCAACTCATCATTTACCCCATACTGTTGAAGAGGTGAAAAAATGACAACTGTACGTCTTGGTTACGTTGCTATGAGCATGGAACTGAAAAACGCATCCCCATCGAAAACAATGACTTTTGCCCAATTTGAAAAAATTAAGGATCGAGAAGCGGCAATTCGTAAATTGGAACGAATTGCGATTTCAAATTTACAAACGACACTTAGACTGCTGAAACATAATGCGGCTTCTAATATTCATTTTTATCGTTTAACTTCCCGTCTGATTCCGTTAGCCAATCATGAAGAACTTCTTGATTGGGATTATATGAAACCCCTAAAAGAAATATTGCGTGAAGTAGGGGATTTTGCTAAAAAGCATAAAATTAGAATTGACTTTCATCCAGACCACTTTGTTCTTATTAATTCTTTAAAAAAATCTATTTTAAAAAATTCAATAAAAACATTGAAGCTGCATTATTTATTATTAAAAGGGATGGGTATTGATCCGATGCATCGCTGTGTCATGCATGTCGGAGGCAATTATAAGGAAACGGAAAAATCACTGGAACGTTTTGTAGATAATTGGATGCTTGTCCCACATTCTATTCAAAACATGATTATGCTTGAAAATGATGATACTTCTTTTACTTTAGATGACACACTTTATTTATGTGAAAAATTAGGGATTCCTCTTGTATTTGATTATCATCATCACCTGGCTCATCATCGTCATGCTAATTGGGAAGATAATTGGGATCGTGTCATACACACATGGGATGACTCTCCACTACCGATTAAAATGCATATTTCAAGTCCGAAAAACGAAAAAGCGTTTCGTCATCATTCAGATTATGTCGATGTGGATATGTTTTTTAGATTTTTAAAAGAAATTAAGGGAAGTGTCCCACAAATTGATTGTATGATTGAGGCTAAGAAAAAGGATGAAGCGCTTTTTCACTTAATGGAAGAAGTAAAAGTACGGGATGATGTTGAAATTATTGATGGATCTTCCTTTCGTTTGAAATAAATACAATATTTTTGTGAAAATATGAACTATACAAGCGTGGCTCAAAAGGGTATATATTCAACCTTTTGAGCCACGCTTTATTCGTACTCAATATAAAGAATCTAGGGGAATTGTTCTAGACTCATGCTAAATAATTCATTCAAGCCGCGCAGTTCTATTGCTTGAGCTGATTTAATTCTTGAACACATTCTTGGACAAGCGTTACGGCTTGGCTCATTGTTGCTCCGCCGCCAAATGCTGCGGTTACTCCAACTGTTTCAAAGATTTCTTGCTCTGAGCAGCCTTGGTCCAAACATCCTTTAACATGATAAATAATACAATATTCGTCTTGAGAATACAGACTTATACCAAGGGCAATTAGTTGTTTTTCTTTCTGCGATAAAACCCCTTCTTTAAAACATTCTTCTGTAAAAGCATTAAATTGTTGAGCGAGTTCAGGCATTTTCTCAGTAAATAGCCCTAAACCAGCTTTATAATGATGCAGGGCAGCTTCTGTAGAGTTTCTAGCTTCAAATTCCATACTTATTCAACTCCTATAATTCATTAATACTAAGTTAGTATGAGCTAAATTAAAAATAATTAATCCATATTCACTTTTCAATCTTGAGGTTTTGTTAAATTAATGCTGCTTGATACAAGGGCTTTAATTCCATAATCAAGTAATTATATTTTTTTCTTCTCAAGGAAGAATGATAATAAATCCTATTGGATGGTGATTAGGTGGAGTCTTACAAGGCAGGAGATATTGTATATATATTTTATCGAAATCCGCATACACAAGATGTAGCTAATATACAAGAAGCGACGATTGTCAATAACCCTGAGAGCCCAGGTGAATTAGCTTTATTTTTGTATGAGACATATTATCCGTTAACAAATGAAACAGCTGTATATTCAAGCCAAGTAGAAGCGGAACAAGCTTATCAACAGTTTTTTTAGAAGAATTAAAAAAGGGGATTCTAGAATGAATAAACCGTTTACACCCCAACTTGTATATTTTGAGCCAAACGCTTTGGAGTATCCATTAGGAAGAGAACTTAGAGAAAAGTTCGAAAAAATGAATATAGAAATTCGATATACAACTTCTCATAATCAAGTAAGGAATTTGCCTGGTGAAAATGATTTTCAAAAATATCGAATTGCCAAGTCTACGCTTGTCGTTGGAATAAGAAAAACGCTCAAATTCGATACTTCTAAGCCGTCTGCTGAATATGCGATTCCTTTTGCAACAGGCTGTATGGGGCATTGTCATTATTGCTATTTACAAACTACAATGGGGAGTAAACCATATATTCGTACGTATGTAAATGTTGATGAAATTTTGGAGGCTGCCGATCAATATATGGCAGAACGTGCACCTGAAATGACAAGGTTTGAAGCATCCTGTACGTCTGATATCGTAGGGATTGATCATTTAACTCATACGTTAAAGCGTGCAATTGAACACTTTGGAGAATCAGAATATGGAAAACTAAGATTTGTGACTAAATTTCATCATGTGGATCATTTACTTGATGCTAAGCATAATGGAAAAACAAGATTTCGATTTAGTGTCAACGCTGATTATGTGATTAAGAACTTTGAGCCGGGAACTTCTCCGTTGGCTAAACGGATTGAGGCAGCAGGCAAAGTAGCACGAGCGGGTTATCCACTAGGTTTTATTGTTGCACCCATTTATCTTCATGAAGGATGGCAGGATGGCTACTATCATATGTTTGAGCGGCTCGATGCAGAATTGCCTGCAGAGGCAAGGAAAGATATAACATTTGAATTTATTCAGCATCGTTTTACGAAACCAGCTAAAAAAGTGATTGAAAAGAACTATCCGATGACTAAATTAGAATTAAACGAATCAGCAAGAAGATATAAATGGGGGAAATATGGAATAGGTAAGTACATTTATCAAAAAGAAGAAGAGGAAGATATTAAAAGTCATTTATATTCTTATATGGAGAAATTTTTTCCCCATGCTAAATTAGAATACTTCACATGATATTCACAGTAAGCCTTTATATGACTCGGTATATTTCGATATTACTCAGGTGAAAATAAAATAGTGTTTAGGCACTACTAACTTCGGGGTGGAGGGAAATTACAATGCGTGAAGGCTTAATTCCAACTGTATTAGGTACAGCTGTATCCACGGCAGGTTATATGTTGAAACAAAAACGAGGCTCTAACAAAATGATGGCCAATACCATTTTTGGTTTTGGTTTAGCACATGTCGTGTTAGGAGTAATTGACCTTGTTGAACACCGTCGTTAGAAAAAAGGCGAGCATGTATACGCTCGCCTTCTTGAAATAATCGAACTATTTTTCACAGGTAATAAATAATTGTGTAAAAGGAGTAAATATTAATGAGCCAACAAGATTTAAAAAAAGAAGTAGTTGAAATTCTCTCTAATCATAGAACAGGTATCCTTTCATCTGTTGAAAATAATAAACCTCATTCACGCTATATGACGTTCTATAATGAGGACCTAACCCTATTTACACCAACGAAAGCTGATACGGAGAAAATAGAAGAGATAGAAAAAAATCCAGCTGTGTCTGTACTGTTAGGTTACGAAGATAAAGGGCAAAGCGATACGTATGTTGAAATTGCTGGAACGTCTACAATTAATAATTCGGAACAGCTAAAAAAGCAATTTTGGGATGAATCCTTTAACAAATGGTTCGATGGCCCTGAAGATCCGAACTATGTATTTCTACAAATACAGCCTGAAACGGTTCGTATCTTAAATAATCAAGGTGAACCACCTCAAGAGCTTCATTTATAAAATTCTTTTACGCTAAGTAGCGATGCTTTATAAGTAAGCATCGCTACTATTAGTTTTCATAATATTATTCAATTTTCACAGTAATTTTTGATACAGCATTATAACCATATCCTTTTCGATTCCAAAATGGGGTTAAAGGCTGTACGTTACCTGATGAATCTTTAGCTCTTACGTAAATCATATATTCTCCTTTTTTATTAACTTTCCAATCGAAGGACCAACTTGACCAAGAATAGGGCTGATTTGGCAATTGATTTACTGTTGCTTGCAGCCATGTTTCCCCCTTATCGAAACTTAACTGTACTTCGGTGATTATTCCTTGTCCAGACCAAGCAATTCCTTTAACTTGGTGTGCACCAGTATCTAATATGGAAAGGTTCAGTGGTTGTTGTATGATTGAATTAACGTTCATTATTGTCACAGGAAATGAATCTTTATTAATGTTTTTGTATGGATAATACATATAATCATTCGTTTGGAAGGGCCCTTTAAAGGAATGATTGATCACTGTAATCTTTCTTAACCATTTTACAGAAGCCATCGCGTACCAGTTAGGAACGATTAAACGGAATGGATAACCATGTTTAAAAGTGAGCGGTTTATCATTGTATTGAAAAGCAATCATTGTATCAGGATGCAATGCCTTTTCCAAAGGAAGGCTTCTTTCGAAAGAAACTTTTTCTTCTATATCTGTTCTATTGCCAAAATCAGCTCCTTGAAAGACAACTTCTTGGGCATCATTAGTGAGTCCTACGTATTTAAGGAGGGAGTTTAAAGGAATACCAGTCCACTTACCTTGACTTAAAGCTCCTTCCTCCCACTGTTCTCCATATATTTTTGGAATGAAATGTGCCCGTTTATTTCCTGAACATTCAAGGGGGACTATAAGAGATCTTGTGGGCATAGATAATAATTCGTAAAAATGAAAAAAGCGTGGTTGAGAAACATGACCAGTAATTTGTAACCAAAAATGGTGCGGGCTAAACAACGGGTAAGGGAAGTGATTTCTACGATAAAAGTATTTAGTGGGTGTTTGCCATTTGTTAAGAAAATGAATAGGTGATTCTTGATTTTCTGGAGTAAGATTTTTAGTTGTTAAATAAGGCTTTTTGTCCTCACTTTTCATTTTTTCACCTCTCTCATTCTCTATGATATTTCTAATACAAGAAGATAGACTATAATTCCATTATTCATGTCAGACCGTAAGATCCATGTTTATGTAAAAATGCAAATTTGTATGATTGCAATAGATTTCTGGGCGAGTGTAGAGCATGAAATTTACAATATTCATCTCATCATTAATATGGCTTCGTTTTCGATTAAACTCAGCTGTTGTATTTGCAGCTTCTTTTAATTCTCGAGTTAAATGTCCTCACCCCAACGGTTCTGTTCTTTTGTAGCTGCGGGGCTTATTTTGTCTCTTAAGTCCTGGTAGTTAATGGGTGTAATCCTATAAAAGAATTTGTTATGTTACAATAGTTTTAAATGATTAATAAATTTATATATCAATAGGGGGAAATATATCTTGAAGAAATTGAGTAAGAAACTATTGTCTGGAATTATGGTTGCAGGATTGACCGTTAGCATGTTGGCAGGATGCGGGTCACCGAAACCAACCGATACTGTTAATGATTTTATGGCTTCTATCCAAGAGGGCGATTTTGAAAAGGCAAGTACATTTGTCGATACAAAAGCAACAGAGGATTTCGACTTTAAAAACTTAAATGAAGGAAAAGCTGAGGGAATGGATGTTGACAAGCTTTTTAAATCATTAAGTAAAACATACAAATTTGAAAAGCCAGTTGAAGTGTCAAAAGAGGGGGATACTGCAAAAGTTAAAGTGGAAGTAACGTCTGTGGATTTCGCAGTTGCAGTAACTTCAACAATTAGCGAAGTCATGCCAATGGCCTTCGGGATGGCGTTCAGTGAAGATACAGAAGAGGCCGATAAAGCAATGGATAAAATGATGGAGACCACTCTTATTAAACATTTGACTGCTAAAGATGCTTCTATGGCAACTCGTGAGGTTACATTGAACTTGAAGAAGGACAAAGAAGGCGAGTATAAAATTGTTTCCGATGAAAATCTGATGGAAGCAGTAATGGCAAACGCAGGAACAATTGATGAGATGTTTGGTGAAGAATAATAAGTATAAGAAACAGCTGTTGTTGGTACTGATCGTACTGGCTTCAGCTGTTTTTTGTTTAGCTTTGTTAGAGGGTGTTGTTGATTTTTAGCTCCCTAATTTTTTATAGAATTATCAACATTTAAAGTTTAATAGAGCCTTTTTTCAAATAAAATTCCAGTATTTTATTTGAAATATTGTAATAATGGGGGATTTATATATGGTAAAATATTATTAATAATTTTTATACTAGGAGCATTACAAATGTATGCGATTCTTATCAATGTCTTATTTCTATTAGTTGTGTTACTTATCACACAACACATTATAGAAATTTACACAAAGAAACTAACAAGGAAATTAATAAAAATCTATTCGTTTCTTGCAGGTTCGGTATCAATCTTTTTTTGTATGACTTTTCCATTTTCTGTAAATGAAGGGTTTATCGTTGATATTCGCATAGTTCCTTTTATTATGGCAAGCTTGTATGGCGGACCTTTGGTAAGTGTTGGATTATATGTGTTTATAGTTCTGTATCGATTTGTTATAGGTGTAGACTTTGGTTTTTGGGGTACTATTTTGAATTATAGTGTCATACCGCTGCTTACTTTTATTTTTTTTAAAAGATTTATAAAATCGGAAACCACTCATAAATTACTGATTTCTTTAAGTGTTATTATTTTCCACTTATCAGTAGGTTACTTTATTTATAGTAATATATTTGTTTCACATACGCCATTAAACATAACTTTACTAGGAAATCTTATTAAAATTATATGTATTATACTTTGTGTTTTGACTCTCGAAAGAATAAGGATGAATTACCAAATTCGAAATAAAGTAGTAGATATTGAAAAGATGGAAATCCTAAGTCACTTAAGTGCATCCATATCACATGAGATTAGAAATGGTTTAACTGGTGCAAAAGGGTTCATGCAGCTTTTGAAGGAGAATGAAAGCGATCTCCAAAAGCAAAAATATATTGGAATTGCATTGGATGAATTAGAAAGGTCGGAAATTATTATTCGTGATTTTCTTACTTTCGCTAAACCTGCTCCTGAAAAAATAGAAAAAATAAACATGGAACATTTTTTGAATTATATAATTGAATTAGTTAGTCCTATTTCCAATATGAACTCTATAAAAGTTAAGAAGAGCCTCTCTCCTTTTTGGATTATAGGCGATAGAAGAATCATCCAGCAGGCATTTTTAAATATTTTTAAAAATGCTATTGAGGCTATGCCTAATGGTGGGCAATTAGTAATATCTATGAACTCTCATAAAAATATGTATGAGATTTCTATTGAAGATACAGGAGTCGGAATGGATCGTGAACAAATTGAGAGATTAGGAAAACCGTACTTTACTACAAAAGGTCAAAAGGGAACAGGACTTGGAATGATGGTTGCTTATCGTGTAATTGAGGAGTTAAATGGGAAAATCGAAGTAACTAGTGAAATAGGGAAAGGTACAACATTTACTATATATTTACCACGTTCATTTCATAATAGTGAAAACGTTATAATTGATACAAGTGTTTGTAATATGAGAGAAACATAATAAATAATAGGATTTCTTTAACAAGAAGGCGCGATTCTTTAATAAGAATCGCTTTTTCTATATGAATAATTATACTAAATCCATAAGTGTAAGTGAGCGCATTAGTTAAAAAGAGTATGGAAACTGGTCAAACCTTTTGTATAAATAATGTATAAAAGATAGATTAGAACAAGTTTATTAGTATAATTTTAGGTGGAGCTATCTTTGAGTATACTTGCTACTCAATTATGAATTGAGTTTTGTTTGAACGTAATGAGGTGTTTCCAGCATAAAATAATCAGATTTTCCACAATATTATCTCATCCTTCTTTAGTTAATCCCTCTGCTATAAAATCGATAATTTTCTCCATTACTTTAGGGAATAACTCATCGCCTATTTCTTCTTTATGTAATCGCAACATCATAATAGCTTTGATAATTCCGACGATAACTTGTGGATCTTTTTTAGGTAGTATTCCACGTTCTATTAGAGTATGGATAGCCAGAGTCCCTCTGTTCATATTATGTTCAGAAAACGCCATCATCTCATGAGGTAATTTTCGCATCAAACGTTCGTGTTCTCCGTTTTGGAATACACGTTGGAGAAATGGATTTTCTTCCACAAATTGAAACGATGTATGAAAAAAGGAGGACAGTAATTCTTTGGAAGAAAGTTCTTCTTTAAATAACTGATTCAGTACTGTCTCGCGCACTTCTTCTTCATTTTTTAAAATTGCGAAATACAATTCTTCTTTTGAAGAAAAAAATTTATAAAATGAACCTTTTCCAATTTCACATGCAAGTACAATATCATCAATGCTTGTTTTCGCTAAACCATATTGAATAAATAATTCTCTCCCTTTTGATAAAAGAGATTGACGAATCTGTTCTTTTTCTTGTTCTGTAAATTTAGGCATAATAAAACCCCTGTATAAAATTATTTATGTGACTTTTTATAGACTTTTAGTCATATTATATTTTATAATCATCATAATCGCTATATTCTATAAAGTAAACTTTAGACTGTTGAAGGAACAGTTTTTTCTTTTGTGTTTTATGTGACTATAAAAACAATTTTAGTCATATGAAATAAAATTCTTGCTTTGGATGCAATCGTTCTGTTCATAGAATGAGTTAATAAATAAAGCTGGGGGAATTCATATGGGAATTATGGAGAAGGAAGTTATAAGACAGTTCGATGGGGTGTATAATTTTCGTGATATTGGCGGTCGAGAGACAATAGATGGAAATCGAATGAAGACAGGTGTTTTATTTCGTTCAGATGAATTGTCTCGTTTATCTAAACAAGATATAGAGAAGATGAAACGTTTACAATTAAAATTAATTTGTGATTTAAGAACACCAAATGAGCAAAAATCAAAACCAGGTCGAATAAAGCCTGAACATGGAGTAGAGTTAGTAAGCATATCAATGTACGATAAAAGCCAGGAATTTACTCACTTTGAGTTTTTTAAATTTTTAGTTGGAAAGTCGAATACCATCAATTTTGAGGAAATCATGAAGGAAATGTATCGGAATATGGCATTTTCAAGTGGTAATGAAATTCAAGAAGTCATTCAATTGCTTTCGGAGCAAAAAAATGTACCAGCACTTATTCATTGTACAGGAGGAAAGGATCGCACAGGATATATAGCAGCTATCATTCAATTGCTTGTTGGAGTATCTTATGAAAAGGTGTTAAAGGATTATTTATTTTCAAATGATGTCATTGGACCAAGAATGAAAAAAGTGGAAAGATTTATTCGATGGATGAGTTTATTTCAAGCATCACCGGAGCGAATAAAACCAATGTTAGAAGTTCGTCGTGACTATTTAGATGACGTGTATTATGGCATTATTGATAAATATGGAGATATAGAAACATATTTATGTCAAGCTTGCAAAGTTCAGCAGGATAGCTTATTGAATTTGAAACACTTGCTACTTGAGTAAGCTAAATCTTGAATATAAAGTGATAATAATCAAGCTAGTAGTAGTTCTCTTATTGAAAAAGATGTTGATTTGAAATAAAGTTTGATAATTTATAACCAAGTCTGATCATCTATTAAAAAATTGATAATTTTATTTGGGACTCTCGTGTCAGTTGCGGCGTTGGAAAAAGTTATAACTTTAAAAATTCAGATAATTCTTTTTGTATCATGGTAATTTTATAAACACTAAATCCATCCCAAAATCAAAACCACTCATTTTGATCAATCTTTGTTCAAAACGAGTGGTTTTCTTTTATTATAAAATCAACGTTTGCAGCACATTTTTAATCAAACTTTATTCCAAACCAACAGTTGATGGAGTAGTACAGAATCAGCCTGCTGAAGTTGAGAAGAATTTTATTGAAGAGCTAGGAGCTTTTCGTGAGTACATTATGTTAAGTTACAATAAAGTCATTTAAAACATAATAAAGTGGTTTAAAAATTTCAGTCATGTTATTCCATTAAAAGGCCATATTGTGGAACGACAACTTTAGATTGTGAATGTTTGTACTTAGACGAAAGGGTGTGTTAGTTGAAGAAGGAGCCTCAAAATAATCAAACTTTAAAGGAGGTTAACAGATTTAATAATGAGCAAACAACAATCTTTTACAAAAGAGCCAAATAAAAAGACGATCCCTATTCTCAATTCAGAGATCATCTTCTTTTTAATAGTCTCGTATGAAGGACACTTTTCTTTTTTACTCACTTACTAAATCCCGTTTTTTATAGCCGATGAAACCAATAACGATTATGAAGAGAGCCAATAATTTGATGAGGATGATGGCTCCCCATTTCCATTCTTCAATTGGAATTTTTGGAATATAGCTAAATACATCTAGGTTGGTTACGAATTCCGGAATCTCCATCATTTGCCCAAAATAACTGATAAAGAAAGCAAATATTAGATAAGCCCAAATAATCATCGTAAAGCGCGGCGACCAACCAATTAGGACAGACAAAATGCCGATAAAGAAGAAAATCGCAGGTATCCACACAATCCCAGCCTTAGTAATTTCCCAGAAACTTAACGGTGTTTCCATGACACTTCGTTGGGCCAAATAGAGCCCTAATATTGCAGAAAATTGTCCAACCACTCCTAGTATGGAAGCCATTATCACATGGTACCAGTAAAATTTTGTGCGACTTAATTTAGTGGCATAAAGCTGATCCCAGCGCCCTTTCTTTTCTTCGTTTACGAGCCTCATGAGACTTCCTACAATAAAAATCGTAGTCAATAGAGATAAAATCACGAAGAGAACGCTCATAAATTGTTCTTGTATGGTGTAATCTGAATTATGAAGGAACATTTGCTTCATGATTTCATTTTCACTTACAAAATCATCCATATCTCCAAAAATGGACCCATACATAGCTCCACATATAAAGAGAGCGAAGAGCCAGCCAATAATAAATATTTTTTGCAGCCGTAATACAAGGCCAGGAAGACTCAACAGACGTTCTTTTGCATGTGTATGCCCAGCGCGTTCTGGTAAATATCCAGCCCCCAGATCTCGAGCTTGTTCCAGAAGATAAGAAACTGCAATGAAAACGATACTGGTAACAACAGCAATGACGATTGGAAGCCAGCTATCACTAACGTAAACATTTACTAGATAACTCCATCCCAGCGGGTTGAACCAAGAACCATCTGGTGCGTTCATATCTGTTGCCATTCGAAGGATATAAAAAAAGCCAAGAGTCAAGAAGCTCAGTCCTCTTGCACTTCCAGCTCCAGAAGCTAATTGGACAAATATGAGTGCAATCATTGCCCATAAGAACCCTTGCATACCTAATGAAGCGGAATATAACAAATTACCTGAAAAATCCATTCCAGGTACATCTTGGACTTGTAGCAAGCCTGTAGAAAGAGCGATTATGACCAAATGTAAAAGAAGCATTTCGATAACGACTGCTGTCGTGTTGGCCAGTCGACCAACTTGAAAGGAACGAATAAGCTCTGTTATTCCATCATCCTCTTCTTTTCTTGTCCGACTGATTACATGCATAATCGATACAATGGCAAATACGAGTGCCGTAAAGAGGATCATTTCATGTGCGTACATTGCTCCCACTGTATACGTTTCGGCAGTAGCTGATGTTGGTCCAAGCATGGCAATCATTGCTGGGTTCTTTAAGGTTTCATACATAGCCATCAATCCAGCAGGGTCTTTTCCATAGATTTCATACATTGCACTCGCAAAGCCGCCTGTGAAAAGACTTAAGGCCACTGCCCAAATGAGAAGCTTTAACCAATCTTTACGTAATGTATGAAGAAAGAGCATTCCAGCCATATTAAAGCAATTTTTCATTTTTCTCACCTACTTTCCAGTGTAATGACGCATAAACAACGCTTCAAGAGTCGGCGGTACACTCTCGAGCTTTGTTACATGGTAAGGCATGATTGCTTCTAGAATGGTCTCAATTTGATTAATATCGGCTTGGAAAACAGCTTCTTTGCCATTGATCACTAGGTCATGCACACCGCTCACCTGTTTTAATCCAACCGGTACGTCACGAGTCGTAACCTTGTATTGATATCGGGTTAAATGTCTTAATTCATCTAATGTTCCAGTTTCAATTACTTCTCCTTGACGAATAATCGCTACGCGGTCACATAAGCGTTCTACCTCGCTTAAGATGTGGCTGGAAAGAAGGATGGACTTTCCCTGATTTTTTAAATTTTCTACTTCCTCTTGAAAGACAGCTTCCATTAGAGGATCAAGACCGCTAGTTGGTTCATCAAAAATATAAAGTTCTGCATCACTAGCAAGCGCAGCAATAAGGGCAACTTTTTGACGGTTTCCTTTTGAATAAGTCCGTGCTTTTTTCTTAGGATCCAGTTGAAATTTTTGAATTAATTCATCGCGTCGTGCATCGTTTTTCGTTCCCTGCATGCGCATAAAAACATCAATAATTTCTCCGCCCGTTAAATTTGGCCAAAGGTTTACATCGCCAGGAACGTAGGCAAGTCGTTTATGGATTTCAATCGAATCTTTCCAGACATCCTTCCCGAAGATTTTGGCTGCTCCTCCGCTAGATTTTATAATGCCCAGCAGGATGCGGATGGTCGTCGATTTTCCGGCTCCATTTGGTCCTATAAAACCTAATACTTCACCTCTTTTTAATTCCATCGTTACATTTTTTAAGGCTTGTGTTGATTTATACTTTTTTTGTAGGCCCTTAATTTCTGCTATAACCATGCGTCTCATCTCCTATTCTGTGAGATTGAAAATTTTTACTAAAAACATATTTATAGTTCATAATATACGCTCGTTTCTATGGTAATTCAAACTATTTTTTACTAAAATGTTTGAGTTAGTTCAAAAAATGAAATACTATATATATGTAGAAATTAATTAAAAAACGGAAAAAATGTGGTGGGAAGATGACGGAAAAAAATGGCTTTGATCTAAGACGTGAAAAGAAAATGAAAATTATTGAGGAAGCTACGCTTGAATTGCTGAATCAAAAGGACATTTCAAATATAACCATGGACGAGATTGCAAAAAGTGCGGGTGTTAGTAAAGTAACCTTATTTAATTATTACAATACAAAAGATAATTTAATAAATACCGCGATTCAGAATTCATTTGCCTCTATCCATAAAGAGTACGAACGATTGATTGAAAGTGATTTATCTTTTGAGCAAACGTATATGGAACTCACGCAATATAAAATGAAAAAAATCCAAAGTACGACATCAGTGTTTTTTCATAATGTGATGCAGCAATTTGCAAGTGAACAGACTTTTTTTGATAAGGACGCACAAAAAACAAGTGATAGATTAGTTTTAAGAATGTTTCAAAAAGGGCGTAAAGAAGGAAAAATTAATCCCGCATATTCTGATGAGGTTTTATTGATGTTTATGCATATTTTCACGGAGGGACTGAAGAGTCAAGCGATTAATAGTGATAACTTGATAAAATATAGCCCTCAAATCACTCAAATGTTTATGAATGGCTTGCGTTAAAGTAAACTCGACAAATCGAACAAATTATTCGATATATGTGTTAAAGATTTAGGACAAATATAATAACTATTGCTGCTTGTTTAGCTAAAGGGTGCGTGTGCGGCCGAGCCTAGGTCGTATCATATAGCGGGTGGGATTCCCGTCGAGTAAGAACTAGCCATTCGCTCGTAGCGAGTCTTGGAGGGTTAAAGGTAACTTTAGTCTTTAAGCGTAGACAGTTAGGTGGAGCAGCCGTCAAGGCTGAGAGTCTTATGGAGTGAAAGTCTCCTGTCATCAATTGACCGATTCGGATGACTAGCATATCCAATGCGTGGGGAGGTAACGAACTACGTTCTGCTTGGAAGTAAAAGTCACGGCGGCCTATTCTACACAGAGAGGATAAGGTCGGAACAGTCTGTGTGGCGAGCAAACATAGAGGCCAGAAGGATTTAACGAATACTGCAATCCCGAAATCTACGCCCCTCGAAGAAACTGTTCGAGGGATGTTTTGCTTAGCGTCGACCTTTGCCTAACGGGGGAAGACCGATGTCTTACGGGAAGAAACGGTCAACAGCACCGTAAGAGCAGCCGGGGTATGGGTTCTGGCATCTGTGGAAAGATTTTCAGAGATAACGACGGGAAGGTCCTACTTCAAATTGGGAAGGTACTAACCAATAAAGACCTATCATATAAGAGGCTAATAGAAAATGGTAGGATGATTTAGGATTGGCGCATGAGGTCGTAGTAGCAATGAGGGAAGGGTAATGCTTTCTTAAGTGTAAGGAAATTACAATTCTATCAAGGTAACACCTTTGATAGGGCAAAGGACCTCTGGGCACTTGGAATGTTTGAGCATTATAGACTCTGAGCTATAAAGCATGTTTAAACTAACTTACAAGTAAACCTACAAATGATGGGGGAATATGTGTACCGACATTTAATCCTGCGGTTGTATGGGAAGGCTTGTAGGTGATTAATCCAAGGTCAGAACCGGACTCGGGAAATCCGACCGTCCGGGATCGTAGGGGGGCTACAAGAAACGTGAATCATAATTGATTGCGCGCGCTTGTTTTCTACCCGACAGCGGGCCGAAAGCCAAATGGTTGAAGGGATTGAGCTCCATAATGTTAGTAACTCGAGAGGGCTGATGCCTTACGCACAGCAGAAAGCTACATCTTATCCTTCGTTAAAGGCAAGAAGGGTAAGGCCTCTCTGGAGTCAGAGACCTCGGCACGTCACACATTGATGTGATACGGCAACTCGGGAGACCCTACCGGTCTTTTCGTGATAGAAGAGTATGGTGTACAAGCGATACAAAGCAAGGAAACCAAAAGCCGATGTAGGGAGTCGGATAGCAGCGTAGTACCAATGAAGTTGGGTAATGCCGATGGAGGAAAGGCTGGCTACCAGTTATCACCCTTACTAGGGACACATTTACTACACTCAGAGGTAGGAATAATGATGGGAACAAAACTAGTAAGGATAGCAGAATTAGCAAAAAATCAGAATGAAAGAGATGAGCTACATTTTGTGAATGGTAACTAGGAGGAGCCGTGTGCGTTAATTGCGCAAGCACGGTTCTGTGAGGGGGGGAGAACTCAATCTACCGAAAGGTAGAGAGGTTCTCTTCTACTCGACTAGTTAAAGAAGAATTAAGTGATTTTAGGTTTGAGAACTTCTTATAGTTATTTCATTAAAGGGCGCTTTAATGGAATAAGAATTACAGAAATGATCAAACTTTTTTATAAAAACAATATTTAAATCTACTAGATAAGAATCCATTTTGATCAATCTTTTTTCAAAATGGATTCTTTTTATTTATCGCAAAATGCCGGTTTGTGAGGTGCTTTTGATTAAACTTTATTTCAAAGCTACAGTAGCATTTTTCAGGGAATTGCAATATAAAGTGAATTTGAACCGATGTGTGAACAGACCGCTAGTTAAAGAAAACTCTTATGCAGTGGACCTTTTTGAACAGGTAGAATTATGAAAAGATGAATAGGAAGAAGGAAAAGCTTCTTTAATATAGAAGCTTCAGTTTGTCGACAAACTGAAATGACAGGTGTGATTCACACCTGTCATTTTTTTATTACAAAAAGTCATTATAAAAAAATTCTAAATCACATATGATTCATATGTTTTAAGAAGATAACGTTCTATAAACTCAGCTAATCCATCATTTTCGTGGTGTCCTGTAACCATATCAGCTGATGCTTTAACCTTTTCGCTAGCGTTTCCCATTGCCACACCAATACCGACATGACGAAGCATCTCTATATCATTAGGTCCGTCTCCAATGGCTACGACTTCATTTGGACTAATTCCAGATTCGGTAAGTAAGCTTTTTATAGCAGACCATTTGGAAACATTAGGAGCAACTATCTCAAACCCGTCATTCCAATCGATGACTTCTGCTTCCTTTTTAAACAAAGCGGTTAATTCAGGACTTGGTGCACCTGTTCGAACACTATATTTAAGAACATCTTGATAATTTGCCTGTCTTAAATCTCCAATATACCGTGGCGGAATTTGCCCAACTTTTGTCCAATAATCGATTTCTTCATTTGTTTCCTTACAATAAAGCCCATTTGCTGTATGGATAATAACATTATAAGGACTTTCAGCGGTCAGATGGTGAAATCGTTCTTCGTTCAATCGGACGGTTCTCATTTGCATAACTCTTCCTGTCTCTGCAGCGTGAATAGCGGCACCATTCAGACAGATCATCGGAGTCCGTAATCCAATTTCTTTATGGTAGGGAGCGGTTACTTCATAGTGTCGACCAGTGGCTAGAAAAACCTTGACTCCCTGATTAATGAGCCTATAAATGGCTTCCATATTTCGGCGGGAAATGTAGTTTGAGGCTTTTAGTAGTGTACCATCCATATCAATAAATATTGCACGTACATTCATTTATACTGCCTCCTCATTTGTTGCTAAACCAATCATATCATCTGAATATTAAAGTCTAGTAAACTCAGTGTATAGATTAAGTGAAGTTTATTGGGAAGCAGGAGACGTTTCTCTGCAAGATAAAAATGTTATTCCATTAACGGGGGCTAGAGTTAAATAAGTACGAGCTAACTGCAACAGCCTTTAATCTTCAACAATCGGGCGCGATAATGGAATAATTCTTAGATTTAAACGACTTTATTGTTATATTTTTAAGTGTAGTGAAGTATTTTATATTAAAAATTAAACAACATTATTTTACGCCTGTCCTAAAATCAGAACAGGGGTATGCATATTTGGGGTTTTAAAATTAAATAACTTTATTGTCGCTTTACACATTAGAGAGTTTTAAAAAAAGTATTATAAAGTATTAAAACAGGAATGGATTAAATAACAGTTGTATTATGTTAATAGAGATAACGGTTGCGGAAGTTTAACAAAAATTAAGGGAATCCCAGATAGATGGGATCCCCTTAATTTTTGAGTAATTATCAACATCAACATTTAACAGAGCCAAAATTTAAATAGTATATTAAATAAGAAAAAATATTGACAACTGAATTGATGAGTTTATTTCAAGCATCACCGGAGCGAATAAAACCAATGTTAGAAGTTCGTCGTGACTATTTAGATGACGTGTATTATGGCATTATTGATAAATATGGAGATATAGAAACATATTTATGTCAAGCTTGCAAAGTTCAGCAGGATAGCTTATTGAATTTGAAACACTTACTGCTTGAGTAAGCTCAATTTTGAATATAAAGCATATAGTATTTCTCTTTAAAGGCTTGGTTAGAGGACTTAGTTGATTGTTGGCTAAAATGAGTCAACAATCGCAGTACCAACAATATCGTTTAACATAGCCATAAAAAGCAAGCAGATCTACACAAATGTATTTCAGTAGAATGACTCCAGCAATCCTAGCGGGAGTCATTTGTTTGCCGGTGATAATTTTTATTTTTTACGACAACTTTTGTCGCTTTACTGTGGTTTCCTGGTGGATTCTTTAGAGGAACATCTGTTTTTTGGAGATAAACATTACTTTGACACGAAACCATTGGGTGTTATATTATGGGGATATGAAACCATATAGTGTTGCATTTTAAATTAAATAAGGAGAATTATTATTATGGAAACAAATAATCAAAAAACAGTACCAGATATTAAGCAAACGGTTATTTTTGAAGCATCTATTCAAAAAGTATGGGATACAGTATCTACTTCGGAAGGTATTGCATCATGGTTTATGCCAAATGATTTTGAGCTGAAAATAGGGCATGAATTTCATGTGCAATCACCTTTTGGGCCATCCCCATGCAAAGTATTAGAAATTGACGCACCTTATCGACTTTCTTTTTCATGGGATACAGATGGTTGGATTGTATCGTTTATTTTAAAAGAGATGGGCGATAAGACGGAGTTTACTCTGATTCATACTGGATGGAAACATTCTGATACTATTCTTCCGAAAGCCAACGAGGAAAGTGCTGTTATTCGTGACAGAATGAATCAAGGTTGGGTAGGAATTGTGAATGAAAAGCTTAAAAAGGTTGTTGAGGGCTAAATGTCTTCATCAGCAGAAAAATACGATGTATTTCAAGCTATTGCCGACCCAACTCGTAGAGAAGTACTTAGATTACTTACTGAAAAAGAACGATCTATTTCAAACATAACATCTTATTTTCCTATGAGTCGTACAGCCATTGCAAAACACCTTCATATTCTTTCAGAAGCAAAATTAGTTAGTGGGCAAAAGGTTGGTAGAGAAAAACTTTATCGACTGCAACCAGAATCCTTAGAAGAATTAAAACAGTGGCTTTCATTTTTCGAACAATTTTGGACTAATAAGTTGTCAATCCTCAAACATGTGGTTGAAAATGACGGACAAGCTGGATTACAAGTTATTCAAACTGAATGTGATGAACAGAAATGACAATTATAAATATAGTCTATCAAATTTTTGAATCGTACGAGTGCTCGAATAATTGAACTGTTTTATATCGAATTCAACAAAATTAGTATATGATAAAGTAAACGTTTTGAAAGTGAGTTGAAAGCTGATGATGTGGTTGCCACTATTTGAAAATGATGTACCTGTAGTTCTTCTCCCTTAACGGTAGAATAACTACATCTCCGTTAAGGACAAGAATTGTCTAGAGAAAACGGAGGGTACAAAATGAAAAACACCTTATTAGGTTCTTTATATTTATCACTCGCTGCGAGTATTTGGGGCGGGATGTATGTTGTAGTAAAAGTTGTGGTAGATGTTGTACCGCCACTTGAATTAGTATGGTTTCGCTATGTTATTGCGATTTTTGCCTTGCTCATTATTGGTGTTGTAACAAAACAATCGTGGCGTATTGGAAAACGAGACTGGCTATTACTTTTCATGATTGGGCTTATGGGGAATACAATTTCTATCGTAACCCAAGAAGTCGGTACGATGCTTTCTACCGCACAAATGGGTGCCATCATTACTTCAACGACACCTGCATTTATGATGTTATTTGCCCGCATTATTTTAAAAGAAAAAATCACATTTAAAAAAGCAATTTCTATTATTTTAGCAACAATCGGTGTCTGTATGATTGTTGGAAATGCCAATATTGATTCATCTCATCAACTTGGTGGTATATCACTGCTTGTTGCAGCACTAACATGGTCACTTATGTCTGTTCTTATTAAACGTGTACCTGAACACTATTCACAAATTGTCGTGACGAGCTATGCTATTCTTGTAGCAATTGCCTTACTAACTCCTTTTACAATTAATCGATTAGCAGATCTTGATTTTCAAGCTATGATGCATCCATCTATTTGGGGCGGTCTTTTATACTTAGGAGTTATTTCGACGGCATGTGGCTTTTTACTGTGGAATCGCGGGCTGCAAATGCTTAACGCTTCGAGTGGCGGATTATTTTTCTTTTTCCAACCTATAGTCGGTACTTTCTTAGGGTGGTTATTACTAGGTGAACAAATTGGCTTTTCTTTTTGGATAGGTACCCTATTAATCTTTATGGGTGTACTATTAGTCATTCGAGAAGAATAAGCATCACGAAAAAGCTAATTGCTGTTATTTGCCGATCAGCTTTTTATATGCAACTAGTTGTTCCGCCTTTTAGTTGAATAAATTTTAAAGCACTTTATTAGTATTAATCGTTAACAAATATGTTAATGTTGGTTTGAAATAAAGTTTAACTGTTTATAAAAAGTTGCACCGTTTTCACCCCTTTAGATTTGATTATCCAAAGGGGTGTCTTTATTTCCCAAAAAATAAACATCTGAAATTGTGAGTGGTAGTGCTGTAACCCAACGAAATTAGGTTATTTTTAAATACAAAATAAATAAGCAGTAAGGTGCAGTCACGTGTGTAAACAGAGGTAAACTATTGGGATGAAGAAGAAAGAATAGAACGTAAAAGCCCATTCTAATGAGAGGTGTTTTTTCATTGCAATAAGAAGATATTTCTGATAGTATTAATGTCCATTTCACCGCTGTAGACGATTGTCAAGGACCTTATTTCGAAGAATGAGAGGAGAACGAAATGACATCGAAACAGCACCCGGACAGGAAAAGTGAGCAAGAAAGATTAGAATTTACAAAGCGTTATATGGATGTGGTCATTAAGACTGCTGAGACGAGCAAGGATCAATTTAAGAAAATTATGCAGGAAACGTTTGGAGATGAAGACTGGAAGGAGTCAGGGAGATATGCCGAATTACTGACGACGGCTAATTTCTTCGACATGTCGCAAGCGGAGCTGGAAAGCCTTAAAAAAGCACAAAGCAAGCCGTATTTTGCTAGAGTGGATTTCACGCGGGATGAAAACGGAATAAAGGAAATTCTTTACTTTGGTAAAACTTCTTTGTATCAGCGTGAAAATCAGGAGCAGATCATTGTTGACTGGCGTTCGCCGATTGCCAACCTGTATTACGAGGGTAGAATCGGTTCGGTAACATACGAAGCAGAAGGGGAAACATTCTCAGGTGATATTACGCTGAAACGACAGTTAATGATTGAGGATGGAAATTTAAATGAAATCCGTGACATTGATTTGACAACAACGGATGAGCTGTTGCAAGATTCGTTAGCGAAGAGCTCTAGTAATCGTTTGACCGAAATTGTTTCCACGATTCAGGAAGAGCAAAATAAAATCATCCGGGCCGACTTGAATAAACCGATTATTGTCCAGGGCGCGGCGGGGAGCGGAAAGACGACGATTGCTCTCCATAGAATTTCTTATTTCATCTATTACTATAAAGATTTATTTGATCCAAGACAGATGATGATTTTGGCGCCAAGTCGACTGTTTATCGATTACATATCAGAGGCGCTGCCAGAGTTAGGGGTAGAAAAAGCGAAGCAATTTACCTTTACGGAATATGTACAAAGTGCGATTGAATGTGAGTTGAACATCATTCCTGATAAGAAACTTATTGATTTGCTTGAAAAGAAAGATGATGAGACAGCAGAGTCAATCTGGGTTTCAGGGATTAAGGGATCGTCCAAATTTAAGGGGATCATCGACCAATATGTGAAAGAAATCATCACTCGATTCTTTCCAAAGGAAGATTTCTACTGTGACAAATACCGACTTTATTCGGCTAAAAAGTTCAAGAAGCTGTTGGTGGAAGAATATTGGTATTTACCGATTTATACACGAGTTGATAAGTTAAAGCAGATTTTGCAAAGTCAAGTAAAATCGAAGAAAAAAACTATGCTCGACCGAGTGACTAGTTTTTATGATACTAAGATTCAAAAGGCCTTAACTAGAAATATTAAACCTGATCTTCGCCGAGAGTACGTCACGAAATTCTTGGATAAAAAAGCAGAACGAACGGAAGAAATCAAGAAAGCGATTCGTACATCTGTTAAAGCTTATTTTAAACCATTTGAACGAAAACATATTCTTGAATACTATCAGGAGCTTTTTACTGATTCAGAGATGCTGGTTACATATAGTGATGGGACACTCTCAATTGAGGAAGCGGAACGACTTTGCCGATATCAAATGAAATTTTTCAGAGAAAATCAATATGAGCTGGAGGACTTAGGTGCTCTACTATACCTCCATTCGCATCTGTTTGGAGTCGATAAAGAGAAGCGGGCCAAGAATATCGTCATCGATGAAGCACAGGATTACAGCTTCATGCAGCTGCAAGCGTTAAAAACGTCATCTGACACGGATATGTTCACATTGGTCGGCGATCTGGCGCAAGGGATTTACTCGTATCGCGGATTAGAAGAGTGGGAGGAAGTTCATCACAATATTTTTCCGCGCGCTACCTATACTGAGCTTAAGAAAAGTTATCGAACGACAGTTGAAATCATGAATGAAGCCAATAAACTATTGGAACTATTACCTTATAACTTTCCTCAAGTAGAGCCAGTCGTTCGTCACGGTGAGAAACCTATTTTTATTAAAAAGGTGAATCAATTCTGGGGAAAGGAGTTGCTTGATCGAGTTCAAACTATGAAACAAGAAGGACTACGCACATTTTCTGTCATTGCTAAAACGATGGAAGATTGCCGGGAAGCTTACAAAGTGTTGAGTGAAATAGACGAATCAGTTTGCTTACTCGAAGAACAAGCATCCATCCCAAAGGATCAACTAGTTATTTTGCCATCGTATCTAGCAAAAGGACTTGAATTTGATGGCGTTTTTGCAATTTCTCTGAACGAATCCTATAAAATCGAAAGCGAATTGGACATTAAATTAATGTACGTCGTCATGACAAGGCCGCTTCATCGTCTCTTTTTTATTGGGGATTCTGAAGAGGATTTTTTAATCAGGAACTAAAGCGAAAGACTGAAACCATATTGAGGGGTTCAGTCTTTATTTATATCTGAAATGAACAACATCTTTGCTGACCACTCCCATGGCTAAAGCCGCTGGGGTTCTTTCTCACAAATATCCCACTTACCACCTTCCATAAGAAGAGGCAGAGGCGAGACTTGGGTGAGCAACACTTGAGAGAAAAACAGTCTTTCAAGAGGGCAAGGTCGATGCCAACTACGCCGTTCAACCGGCGATACTTGTCTAGGATTATGATACCGCACTCTTTCTACGAAGAGTGTTGGTCGGTAGAACGTTGAACATTTTACGTGACAGACGTTTTTCCTGTCACAACCACCTATGTTCAGTTTTCAAAGAACATCCTATACACCAAATTATACCATTTGAAACACATGGTGTATAGAACGTATTTTCGCTATTTTATCTGCACACCGCATTTGAGCGAACATTCATCCCATCCCTAAAGGGGGTGCCAGCGCACCGTAATGGGCTTTCCTTTCGCAAAATCTGTAAATTGGATATCTATATGAAAGTTTAGTAGAGATTGTGGAGGTTTATACTTAAACGACGAATCAGAATAATTTAAATAGAAACTGAAAAACTTTGCCCATTATATACGAAAATCATTTAGATTTAGTAATGTCTGCTATAAAGGACTCAGATGATGATTAGGATAAAAAGTTGAGTGCCTGCTCTTCTATTACAGATTTTCCGAACGAGAAGGCCCATCCACTATATAGCAGCAAAGGAAAAACAGATTATTCGATCCAGAAATTTGATGTAATAAAAATAAAAGCCGATTTGTCTGGTATTTCAAGTATAATGAACTATATTCGGGTTTTACATATAATATTTCTTTGAGAGAATCCTATATATAAGTCGGATAATACAAAAAACGAGGTTAATACATGAGGAAAAGAAATTTTGAGGATTATAATTTAAGCGATGAAATAAAAAGAGCACTTGCTGTGTTAAAATACGAAATTCCCACAGAGGTTCAGAGTGACGTAATACCATTAGCACTGGAAAAGAAAGATCTTGTAGTAAAATCTCAAACAGGCAGTGGCAAGACTGCATCCTTTGGTATACCTATTTGCGAAATGATTGAATGGGAAGAAAAAAAGCCACAGGCAATTATTCTTACACCAACTAGGGAGCTTGCTGTCCAAGTTCGAGAAGATATAACGAATATTGGAAGATTTAAACGAATTAAAGCTATGGCCGTTTATGGAAAAGAACCTTTTGCGAAACAAAAAGAAGAATTAAAGCAAAAAACTCATGTAGTCGTCGGTACACCCGGGCGTGTCATGGACCATATCGAAAGAGGGACTCTAGTTCTAGACCAAGTAAAGTATCTTATAATAGATGAAGCTGATGAAATGCTTAATATGGGTTTTATCGACGAAGTAGAAGCGATTATAAATGAAATCCCTTTAAACAGAGTAACGATGGTATTTTCCGCTACGTTACCTAAAGATGTTGAAAATCTCTGCCATAAATATATGAAAAATCCTATTAATATTGAGATTAATGCTACCGGAATAACGACGAATACAATTGAACATAGTTTAATCGAAGTTAAAGAAGAAGGAAAAATTTCACTTCTTAAAGACGTTACAGTAGTTGAGAATCCAGATAGCTGTATTATTTTTTGCAGAACCAAGGAACATGTAGATACAGTATTTACCGAATTGGAAGCATCGAATTATTCTTGTGAAAGACTTCATGGAGGGTTAGAACAAGAAGTACGGTTTGCGGTTATGGATGGTTTCAAAATGGGGAATTTTCGTTATCTTGTAGCCACTGATGTAGCTGCGAGAGGCATTGATATTGATAATGTGACACTTGTCATCAACTATGACGTTCCAATGGAAAAAGAGAGCTATGTCCACCGAACAGGAAGAACGGGTCGCGCTGGCAATAAAGGAAAAGCAATTACGTTTGCGACACCTCATGAAGGAAAATTCCTTAAAGCAATTGAAAAATACATTGGCTTTGAGATACCTATAATGGAAGCACCTACACATGAGGAAGTTGCTAGAGGAAAAGCCTCCTTCGAAGAAAAAGCAAGCGGCCGCCGAGTCGTTAAAAATAATAAAACTGCCCGAATAAACAAAGATATTCTAAAACTTCATTTTAATGGGGGAAAAAACAAGAAGATTCGAGCTGTAGATTTTGTTGGAACGATTGCAAAAATTCCTGGAGTAACAGCAGATGATATTGGTATTATAACAATCCGAGATAATTTGTCATATGTTGATATTCTTAATGGAAAAGGCTCGCTAGTCTTACAAGCCATGGAAAATACAACAATCAAAGGAAAGAAGCTGAAAGTTAGCAAGGCTATTAAGTGATTAAATCTTCAATAAGGATAATTATACGAAGCTTTCCTTCTAACGGAAGAATGGATTTCCTCAAAAGAGTAGCTGCTGCCTTAATCTATTCTGAATGTGTTGTCCTCCTATTATCAATTGAATACAATGTTAAAATAATTTGCATTCCTTTCCAATCTCTGTTATGATAAAGAAGAATTATTTTTGTTCGGTGTAAAGGATAGTATAAGTTTGACTTTTCGTCTTGATGATCACTTTGGGCAAGAATAGTAATATACTGTGTGTTTAACACACTAGGAGGCAACAAAAATGGAACAAGGTACAGTTAAATGGTTTAATGCAGAAAAAGGTTTCGGATTTATCGAGCGTGAAAATGGAGACGACGTATTCGTACACTTCTCTGCTATCCAAAGTGAAGGTTTCAAATCATTAGACGAAGGTCAAAAAGTAACTTTTGACGTTGAGCAAGGTGCTCGTGGTGCTCAAGCTGCTAACGTTCAAAAAGCTTAATAGCAACAATAACTAAACATCTATAAACAGATTCTTTAATTAGAGTCTGTTTTTTTTATTTTCTTTAAATGACTGGCAAGAAGAATCGTTCGTTTACATACATCATATACCAGTAAAATTCAGATGCTCGTTTTAAAAAAGATATAAAAAAACCCTACTCAATATATGAGTAGAGCGTATGGTACAAGTGAAGCAAAAAAAAGTTTAAAACTTAAAAGGTTGCTCTAAGTATAGCATAGTAAGTTAAGAACCCCTAATTAAATATTTTTATTTTTCTTACTCGTTTAATTCATCCAACAGAAAATAGTTAAAATATTTGGAGTTTTGCTTCGTATGTTTCATCGTTTTAACCATATTAAAATAACGAAAATGTTATGAAGATTAATCTCTGATTCGTTTAACCCAACGATAAAAAACATAAATGAATGTTAAATAAAGTGCATAACCAATAAATGAATAGATGTGCTTCCATGAATCGTTGTGAATGAAAAGTCCCCATGTTTCTGCTTGCTTTTCGCCAATAGATATAAATAGGCTTAAGAGGAGAATAAGCGCTGCTTTTTTCCAGACGTTTACTTTCTGACACACATATATATAAAAGCCAACGAACAGCGGGAGCCCAATCAATGTAAAGAAAATATTGATTGGAAAAATCTCGGGCAAGGGTCTTTTAGGAAAGTGGTATATACCTTTTCCAACAAAATAAAGATCAAGGTACGTTCCAATGAGTGAAGCGAGAAGTAGCGTAGGAATTACAACTGATATATGTTTAGTTCCGTAGAAAAATCGCTTTTTTGGCAATCGTTGTGAGCTCGATTCTTTCAAGTGTTTGGCAATATTCATCTTCAATCTCTCCATTTATGGTTTCTTCTGAATTAATTAAGTAATAAACAACTTGCCAGTCTTCATACCATTCCTTGATTTCAGCCTCCTCATGTACGCAATCTTTCCATACGAATTCTAATTTAGGACTATAGAAGCGTATGGAGCCTGGAAGCAGCTGGCATGACTTGAGCCTTCGTTTCAACAATCTTCCTGGAACACCTTCATCGATATCATGAAAAATATGAGGCCAATAATCTTTTCTAGAACCGGAATGAGGGGTCAGATATGCCCATTGCTCGATTTTATTTAACCGTTTTGAATCTGCAAACAAAATAGAATATAGTCGTTTTCCTAATAAAATTCGTCGGTGTAAGCTTTCAAAATGATGTAAGGTCTCACCAATTAGCTTTACTTTGCCATTTTCTAAATAAGGAAAAAGAATTTGATTCATTGATAATAAATCCTGTAGTTTAAATTCTAAAGTATTAAAAATGCTCTTTTTAAAAATAGGGTTGTCTATCACTCTTAATTCTAAATAGCTTTGCTCATTAATAATTAAGGCAATTGTTAGTGTATATGAATCACAATCTTCTAAAAAATGATTCCAAATTATTTCCATGAATAGTGACACATGAAAATGCGGCAAAAGATAAAAAAGATTTTTTTCTCTTTTGATGCTCTCTTCATAAAGTAAAAATTGGGGAAATGCATCTTGAAAAATCAGCCAATTCCCTCTCTCTAAAAATGTGAAAAAGGACTGACATTCTTTTTTCGTTAGTAATCGAGGAAGAAGCCCGCCCTTTAAATCGGTCATATTCCAGCCGCCATTTCGCGACACCATATGTCCTAGAAAAGCCCAATGCACTTCGGGATGGCACTGATAAAAATCAAGATAGGCTTTCGTTCTTGTTATATTATTTTGGTTCCATTTGTTTGTTTTAAATTTGATTTGTTCGATTAATGTTCTTTCTTCGGAAGAGAGTTCTGTTTTTATAGAAGGCTGTTTACTTCTTACTCTTAATTCTTTTTTGATTGTGGCAAGAGGTTCAAGGAGTGTTATTTTTTTCTGACTTATAAGTTTAGACCAGATAACGGTATCCTCCTTTTAAATCTATGAAGAACCTATGCTTATTTTATTAAAGGAATGAAATGTTCATGATGAGAAGTTTATGTGTCAATATTTAGACAAAAGGGTGATTCTCTATATTTAAAGAAGGAGCAGGGAGGGAAACGCCGCTCAAAAGTTGAATATTGTTATGTGGTAAATTATAGAAAATGAGGTGGACTGTTATGACTGTACTTCCAAAACCTGCATCAACCGTTGTTTTAATCGATCATATGTCTAGGGTTTATTTAACGAAGCGACCAGCGACGATGAAGTTTCTAGCCGGCTTTTATGTGTTTCCAGGCGGAGCAGTAGAAGAAGGAGATTATGTCGTAGATCATGCATACATAACTCACTCGATATCGAATGAGCCATTTAGTTCTGCTCATTATATCGCTGCAGTACGAGAGATATTCGAAGAAGTTGGGATTTTATTTGGCAGTCAAGGCGACGGATTTCCTATTCAATTTCAAAAAGAAACGGAACAGGAATATCGTCGTCTCCTTGTGAATCGTGACATTTCATTTGCACAATTATTAGAGCAAGAAAACATTCGCCTTCATCTTGATTGTCTGCGATATTTTGGGCATCGAATTACTCCAAAAGAAAGCGCTTATCGCTTCGATACTCGATTTTTTCTAGCGGAATTGCCTGAGGGACAAACCCCGAAGCCTGATTTAAACGAAATTGACAAAGCTTTTTGGATTGCCCCAGAGGAAGCTTTATTGTCCTATCAAAATGGAAATATGCTTCTTGCTCCTCCAACGGTTACTGCACTTCAAACAGTTATCAATTATCAAAAAGGGGGAGCACTGCTCATGCCTAGGTAAGAAATCAAGAGTGAATCCAGTACCATGAATCGTGTAGTGAAACTTTTCCTTCCTTCATCAACTTGATTAAATGGGCCTCTGTCGTTTTTTTCGCAACCTCAAAAATACTTGGATGAATATTCTTTTCATAAATCATTTCTGTCAAACTTGTAGAGGTTAATTGCTGATGTTTTAAAAGTAGAGATTGAATTTGGCTTTCTCGGTATAATCTACGGTTTAATACAAATTCAATTTGTTTATAGGGGTGTTCGACCCATTCACCATGTCCTGGTCCAATTTTTGCTAAATCCAAGTGCTGTAAACGTTCTAAAGTATGAATATAATCGCTCATATCTCCTTCTGGGGGACCAATCCATGTTGTTCCTTCAGATAAAATATTGTCCCCGGCAAGGAGAATTTGTTTAGAAGGTATATAAAGATTTAACATACCTGGAGTGTGTCCTGGACTATGAATAATCATTATTTCTAGGTCAGCTATATGTATGACATCACCATCGTTTAGCATCGATACTGCATGCACTGGAAAAATCGCTTTCAAGATGGCTTGTTTTTCTTTTGGATGGCAATAAATTATAGGAGACCAATCCATTAATTGACGAACCCCCGGTGCATGATCCCGGTGAGAATGTGTAAGAATAATAGATTTGGGTATGGCTAAATCATTTTCCTTAAGCGCTTTGTTTAACGCCTCTTTCGTTATCCCCTGATCGTATCCCGCATCAACTAATATGCTTTCTTGGTTATTCCCAATTAAATAACAATTTGTTGTTGTATTTGGCCATAGAGTTGGCGTGGAAATTGGAACACGTACGATTTTAATTGGATTATGTAATGGCATGAATTTCATCCTTTCGGCAATGTGATACTTAAACGAATGATAAAGTGAAACTTCCATCAGTGGGGGTTTTTCTTCATCCCCCACTGATGGTTAGTTGAACCAATCGGACCTTTACGGGCAGTTGTCCCCCACCTATCTTCCTTATTCAATCTGAATCTTGAGGTAGGGGTCTTACTGCCCGTTAAGAGTGGGATAAACTAAATATATTCCTCATAAATCGCCAAAATCCTTCAATAAGTGCGGTGGTGTTTACAATTTTATGAAATAAAAAATATATTTTGGAAAATTTATTGAATATTCCCATAGTAGTATGTTATATTTTCAACATGAATAAAAAACAGCGTTTCGTAATAACAAACGCTTAATTATCTGAATTTTTTATTAATAGTTTGGAGGAAAGAAACATGACTCAATATGTAAAGGTTGGTAGTTTACAAGTAGCAAATGAATTGTATAATTTTGTGAATCAAGAAGCTTTACCAGAAAGTGGTTTGACAACGGAGCAATTTTGGGCAGGTTTCGAAAAAATCATTACAGATTTAACACCTGAAAACAAAGAGCTATTAGCTATCCGCGACGAGCTTCAAAATAAAATTAATACTTGGCATTTAGAACATAAAGAGTTTAATAGTGAAGAATACAAAGCATTTTTACAAAGCATTGGTTATTTGGAAGAGGAAGTAGCCGATTTTCAAATCGGTTCAGAAAATGTAGACGACGAGATCGCGATTCAAGGCGGACCTCAATTAGTTGTACCTGTTAATAACGGTCGCTATGCGATTAATGCAGCGAACGCTCGCTGGGGAAGCTTATATGACGCACTTTATGGAACAGATGCTATTAGTGAAGAGGATGGGGCCGAGGTTACACCCCGTTATAACCCAGTTCGTGGTCAAAAGGTTATTGACTTTGCACGCAATTTCCTAGATCAAGCTGCTCCGTTACAAAATGGCTCTCATAAAGAGGCAGCACAATACAAAATTGAAGCAGGACAACTAATTGTTACATTAAACAATGGTCAAACAACTACTTTGGCTGAAAGTGAAAAATTAATCGGTTACCAAGGAAATGAAGCAGAGCCTTCAGCCGTGTTACTAAAAAATAATAGAATGCATTTTGAAATCCAAATCGACCGCAATCATCCAATTGGTAAAGATGATGCAGCTGGTGTAAAAGATATTTTACTAGAAGCTGCAACAACAACAATTATGGACTGTGAAGACTCCGTTGCTGCTGTTGATGCGGAAGATAAAACGCTAGTATACCGCAATTGGTTAGGATTAATGAAAGGTGATTTGTCAGCGACTTTCGCTAAAGGAAATAAAGAGATGACAAGAACGATGAATCCTGACCGTACGTACACATCGGTAAATGGAGGAGAAATTTCGTTAAATGGTCGCTCTCTATTATTTGTTCGTAATGTGGGGCATTTAATGACGAATCCAGCGATTTTAGATGCGGATGGAAATGAAGTGTATGAAGGGATTATGGATGGCGTAATTACAAGTTTAATTGCGAAGCATACGCTTTTAGGAAATGGAAAATATAGCAATACAGCGAAGGGCTCTATTTATATCGTTAAGCCGAAAATGCACGGTTCTCGAGAAGCGGCATTTGCGAATACGTTATTTAACCGAATTGAAGATATGCTTGGGTTAGAACGCCACACATTAAAAATTGGGGTTATGGATGAAGAACGCCGTACATCATTGAACTTGAAAAACAGTATTTATGCGGTAAAAGATCGTATTGCCTTCATTAATACAGGATTCCTAGATCGTACAGGTGATGAAATGCACACATCTATGGAAGCGGGCGTTATGATTCGCAAAAATGATATGAAAGCAACAACATGGCTGCAAAGCTATGAAAAATCTAATGTAAACATCGGTTTAAATGCTGGCTTACAAGGTCGTGCCCAAATCGGGAAAGGAATGTGGGCAATGCCAGATTTAATGGCTGAAATGATTAAGCAAAAAATCGGTCATTTAAAAGCTGGGGCCAATACTGCTTGGGTTCCATCTCCAACAGGAGCGACATTACATGCGCTTCATTATCATCAAGTAGATGTAACAGAAGTTCAAAATGAATTAAAGAATCAAACAAGTGATTTAAAAGATGATATTTTAACGCTTCCATTAGCAGAAAATCCACAATGGAGCTCTGAAGACATTCAAGCGGAATTAGATAACAATGCACAAGGTATTCTTGGCTATGTAGTACGTTGGGTAGAACAAGGTGTAGGTTGTTCAAAAGTGCCGGATATCAACAATATTGGTTTAATGGAAGATCGTGCTACACTTCGAATTTCTAGTCAACACGTGGCAAACTGGCTTCACCATGGCATTGTAACAAAAGAACAAGTAGAGGAAACTTTACAACGTATGGCAAAGCTTGTTGACGAACAAAATGCGGGAGATGCTGCATATCGTCCAATGAGTCCTGATTATGAAAATTCAGTAGCTTTCCAAGCAGCAAGTGATTTAATTTTCTTAGGCTACGATCAACCAAATGGATATACAGAGCCAATTTTACATCGTCGTCGTTTAGAAGCAAAAGCTAAATTTGCAGTAAAACAATCCTAATACACTAGGAACGGCTGAGTTGAAAGCTTGTTACATACAAACTTTTGACTCAGCTATTTTCAGTAGATTTACAGTTTTAGAGGAATCCTTTATCATAATAAAATACAGCAGTGGAGGTGAACAAAATATATGAATAGAGATAATATGGTTAAATCTGTAAGCAGAGCCTTGGATATTATTGCTATACTAGGTACAAAGCAGCAAGGTCTAGGCGTGACTGAAATTGCTAATCAAATGGACATTAATAAAAGTTCCGTTTATCGAATTTTATCCACCCTTGTTCAATACGGGTATGTGGAACAAAATCAAGAAACGGATCGCTATAAATTAGGCTATAAATTTTTAGAAATAAGCTCTAAATTATTAGAGTCTATTGATTTACGTACAGAAGCTAGACCTTTTTTAAAAGAGCTTGAAGAAGAAACAACGGAGGTCATTCACTTAGTTGTGTATGATCAAGGTGAAGTTGTATATATTGAGAAGTTAGAAGGTAACCAGTTATTACGAATGCATTCTAAAGTAGGAAAACGAGCACCGATGCATTGTACATCGGTTGGTAAAGCAATATTAGCTCATCTGCCAATACAAGTTGTTTTAAATATTTTGGATCAAAAAGGCATGCCGGTACATACGGATAAAACGATTACGAATCAAGAAGAGTTTTTACAAGAATTAAGCAAGGTGAGAGAAGTAGGATTTGCTCTTGATTTAGAAGAAAATGAATCAGGGATTACTTGTATCGCTGTGCCTATTTTTGATCATTTAGGGAATATTATTGCTGCTATAAGTATTTCAGGACCAACAATCAGAATGACGGATGAACGATTAGAGCAATTGAGCCAGCGAATGATTCAAGTAGGAAAGCAAATATCAGCGCGTCTTGGTTATGAAAATAAAATAAGTTGACTTTAAGAGACGAACTCGCTTCGTTTCTTTTTTTGAGCTCCTAAAAACCCTTTTATTTAAAATTATGTTAAAATATAGATAATTAACCGAATGGGGGGCTTTTTTTGGTAGAGCAGAGATATAGATGGAAAAATAAGCAGTTACGCAAACAGATTGAAATAGTAGATGGGAAACGGGCTCCTAGTATTCTTTTAAAAAATGCAACGTATTTAAATCATCCACTGAAAAGATGGGTGGAGGCAAATATTTGGATTTACGGTGATCGAATCATTTATGTAGGAGATAAGCTTCCAGACGTGACAGAGGGCTGTGAAATTGTAGATTGCACAGATTACTTTTTAGTTCCCGGTTATATTGAGCCTCATTCGCATCCATTTCAATTATATAATCCTCAAACGTATGCACGATATTCAGCGTATGGTGGAACGACAACATTGGTTAATGATAATCTTCAATTCTTTTTACATCTTGAGCAGAAGAAAGCGTTTACGTTATTAGAAGAACTGAAAAATATCCCAGCTAGTATGTATTGGTGGTGCCGTTTTGATGGTCAAACGGAACTTAGAAATGAAGAAACAATTTTTACACATGATCAAGTGACAGCTTGGCTTGAACACGATGCTGTAGTCCAAGGCGGTGAACTGACAGCATGGCCTAAATTGCTAGCTGGTCATGAAGACATGCTAAATTGGGTCCAAGAAGCAAAACGAATGAGAAAGAAAATTGAAGGTCACTTTCCAGGTGCATCAGAAAAAACGTTAGCTAAACTTATGTTACTAGGAGCGGATTGTGATCATGAAGCTATGACAGGTCAGGAAGTTCTTTCTCGTTTGATGCAAGGATATACCGTTTCCTTGAGAAACTCTTCTATTCGCCCTGATTTAGAAAATCTACTGAAGGACATTCATGAACTAGGTATTCATCAATATGATAACTTTATTTTCACGACTGATGGTTCGCACTCGTCCTTTTATGATGAAGGCTGTATTGATAAGATGATTAAAATAGCACTTGAGCAAAATGTTCCGATTATTGATGCCTACAATATGGCTACCATCAATGTGGCTCAATATTACAATTTAGCTCATTTACACGGGAAAATTGCAACAGGCAGAATTGCTCATATTAATTTTCTTCAAAGTAAGACAAATCCTACACCTATTTCTGTTTTGGCCAAAGGTCAATGGGTTAAACGTGATGGAGTGGAGATAAAGGATTCTGCTGTAATCCATTGGGCTGAAAATGGACTAGGCGCATTAGAGCTTAATTGGAACTTAACTAAATCTGATTTAGAATTCACTACAACACTTGGCTTACAATTAGTTAATGATGTCATCACCAAACCATTTTCTGTTACACCAGAAGAGTTTGATGAAAACATTCCTTTTGAACGTGATGAATGCTTTTTCATGATGATTGATCGGAATGGAGAATGGAGAATTAATACGTTTGTGAAGGGTTTCGCAAATCAATTATGCGGATTTGCCAGTACGTATTCTGGAACAGGGGACATCATCCTAATTGGGAAACGAAAAGAAGATATTTTACTCGCCTTTCAGCGGATGAAAGAAATAGGCGGCGGAATTGTCATTGCTGAACACGGAAAAATCATTTTTGAAATCCCGCTAGAGTTAAAGGGATATATGTCTACTAAGGAATTATCCGATTTAATAGAAGAAGAGAAGCAATTGAAGAAGTTGCTTCAAGAGCGTGGCTATCAATTTGGCGATCCAGCCTTCACACTATTATTCTTTTCGGCGACGCATCTTCCTTATATAAGAATTACACCAATAGGAATCTATGATGTGATGAAAAAGGAAGTATTACTTTCTCCAGTTACGCGGTAAATTTGTTCATGAAGGGCTGCTTAGGTAGCTCTTTTTTTCATGCGAAATGGCGATTTCGCACGAAATGAGCTAACAATCTGTAAGATAACAGGATTGTTAGCTCACGTATTCATTGTAAGAGCCCCATTTCAGATTCAAATTTATTAAGTTTTTTGTAAAATTGTGACCGACTAATGCCTAATAGTTTAGCCGCGGCTGTTCGATTTCCGCCTGTTTGTTTTAATGCCATTTCAATAGTCTCTTTTTCTGTCTTATTTATGTTAAATCTGAAAAACTCAGGGGTTAATTTTTCTTGTGGATGCATCTGTATAGTAGGTTTGAGTATATTTAGTGAGGATTGACTTTCACTCCATTTTTTACTTTTTATATATTCAGAGAAATGCTCTGCATCAAGTGTATCGCTATTTACACAATTGATTGCCCGCTCAATGGCATTTTCAAGCTCTCTTACATTTCCTGGCCAGTTATGCGAGGAAAGTAGATGGAGTGCAGCCTTACTTATCGTAACTTCTCCTAGGCCCATAAGACGACTAAATTTTTTTGTAATGGAAGTAGCAAGTAAAGGGATGTCTTCTTTTCGCTCTCGAAGGGGAGGTATGTTGATAACGATAACATTTAGTCGATAATATAAATCCTCTCTAAATTCATGATTAGCCACCATTTGTTCTAAATTTTTATTGGTTGCAGCAATGATTCTAATATTCACTTTAATTGTTTCATTTCCTCCAACACGTTCGAATTCTCTTTCCTGAAGAACTCGAAGCAATTTTCCTTGCATAGCTAAGGGCATATCGCCAATCTCATCTAAAAATAATGTACCATTATGAGCTATCTCGAATTTACCAGGCTTCCCGCCGCGCTTTGCACCTGTAAACGCACCATCTGTATAGCCGAAAAATTCAGATTCCCATAGCTCATTAGGTACGGCAGCACAGTTTACCTTCACAAACCTTCCAGAACGATTAGATGTAACATGAATACCGCGTGCAAATAGCTCTTTTCCTGTCCCGCTTTCTCCTAATAACAGCACATTTGAAAAGCTAGAGGCTGATTGCCGGGCTAATCGTTTTATACTTTCCATTTGTTTATTTTTTGTTAGGATGTTTTCTAAATTGAAAGGAGTACTACTACTGAGTGATCGTTCTTCGTGACAATAGGAAACTTCCTTTTCTAGATCATCTAGTTTGCTAACAGCGTGTTTCCATTTGTTTAAGTTTTGGTAGATAATTTTAGCCATAGCTCCAACGAGTTGTTCATTTTCATATATTTTACTTTTTATAACAAGGCATCGATGTTGTCCAATCACCATTGCTTCTAGTTTTTCCCCTTGAAAGTCTATAGAAAGGACATCTTCTAGTTTTAATTCTGGAATAATATAAGATGAAGGTTGACCGAGTAGTTTGTTCTTTGGCTTTCGTAAAAATTCACATGCTGTTTCGTTGATATTCTTAATTTTTCCTTTATGATCAATGACAATATATCCGTCATAAGTAGTATCTAAAAAAGTTTGTAAAGTGTGCTTTAATTTTTTTGTCATTTCAAGTTTACTAGTTAATAATTCAGACTTAGAACGATAAGCTTTAATAATATTTGTCGTATCAAGAATACCGCGTACACAATTATCTTTGTTAATCACGATTGCATGGCCTATTTTATTATTGGTCAATAATTGGCGAACATCGTATAAAAAATCACTTTCTTTTATCGTAACAACTTGATGTTTTATAAAAGGGACTATGCTTTCATTCATAGATACATCTTGTAAAAGTGCTTTAAAAAGAGCAGAGTGAGTCATGATACCAATCAATTGATCGTGTGAATTCACGACAGGAATAAGTTTTACTTTGTTATGCTGAAATAGTACTACGGCGTCACGTAATGTGCTCGTTAAGAACAATTTTGAAACATCTTGATTCATAAATTCCTTCACTGTCGGGTAAAAATAATGTTTTACAAACATGGAATCCTCCTTTACTTATTGAATTTTATCATTTTAGGTTAGGTAAGAAGATGTTTACTTCAATTCTGTGCTGGACGCCTCCTGAAAATTGCTAACCTTAGCTAAAGTATAGTGTGTGACGAGTCAACGTACAAGTTTGCATGGCCGCAGGAGTCTAACTAAGTCGTTTGTACTGCTAACCGTCGGAGCGATAGAGTAGAATGGAGTTTACAGGAATCCTTCACTTCAAATTTCTTTCGGAAAATTAAATGGTCGGTAGTTCAATAGTAACTGTATTCTCTAAAAGATAATATATCCCTTCTTAATTTTTTATTATAGTCATCTATATTTCTCTAAAAATGTTAAATAACTTTTATTTTCTATACGCAAAAAGATTTTATATATGGAAAAATATTGACATTTATAAAAAGCGCATGCTAAAGTATTCCTAATAAATGGTAAATGAAGGAAGTGGTAATTATAATTAATTCGACATATCGCTTTTCCTGTTTTGGAATGATAATGATTAATCTAACTTGTAAGCGCTTAATATATTAGAAATAGATTTACATACTCCAAGTATAATATGCATGTCTTTAAGCCTCTTTTTTACAAAGAGCTATGTTGATAAAACCACTAGAGTCATACAACACAGCTTAAATGAAGAGAAATTCAGATTTATGAAATCGTTTCCAAAATGACCGCAAAATGATGTTCCCCAGAAAAATAAATCTATTTATAACATGCATATAATTATCCGACTATCTAAAACTTTTCAATTAAATAAATACGCAACTAACAGTGCACTGACAGTGAGAAAAAATCAGTTGAAAAACGTCTGTATTATTTTCTGCTGTCTTTCATTTTGCATGTTTTTTTTCATCGCAAAGCTTTATTAAGTACTGATAAAGGAGGTGAATTCGTTTATTTTAGAACTGATTACGGCTATGTATGATTTAAAAGAATCGACGAGAGAAAGGAAAGGTCATAGCTGAAAGTATCAATACTCTATAAGTTTCAAACTAAGCAAAGAGGTGGTGGGTAATAATGGAAAAGTTGAAAAAGCTTTTTGAAAGTATCGATAAAGTCACTTCTGGAATTTCAGCGTTTACTTTGTTTCTTATGATGGTATGGATTTTTGTAGATGTAATGTTAAGAACGTTTCTTCATAGACCTATTCAAGGAACTATTGAATTAACTGGAGAGTATTTAATGGTGCTGCTAGTCTATTTATCGTTAAGCTATACTCATAAACAGGATGGTCATGTAAAAGTAACTTTTCTAGAGGATAAGTTTTCCAAACGAATCAAAAACATCACGAAATGTATGACAAATCTTTTTGCTGCTTGCTTATTCTTTTTGATTAGCATATTGAATTTTCAAGAAGGTCTAGAATACATCGAACAGAATATTCGATCTTCTGGCGTGTTAAGTTATCCGCTTGCACCGGCCCTATTCATCATATCGTTAGGGATGATGATGATAACATTAAGACTTTTAATAGAATGTGTCTCGATTATTTTTCCAAATAAAGTGATATCTAGTAATTCTTTGGCTGATTCTGAAAAGCAAATTACTGGTTAAAGAAAGATTCATACATTAGTTTTATCTATTTAAGGGGGGGGATATTATCTATGTTAGCATTAGGAATTGTTCTCTTATTGCTGTTGCTATTATTTATAGGCATGCCTATTGGGTTTACTTTAATAGTTGTTGGTTCGTTAGGCATTTTCTTGGTTAGCGGGTTTGATACATTTACTGGGATTCTTTCATCAACAGCCTATCGAAGTGTCAATAGTTTTACTTTAACAACAATCCCTTTGTTTATATTAATGGCGAACTTCATTTCCAAAAGTAATATTGCGAAAGATCTATATGACTGTATCCTAAAATGGATTGGTCATGTACCAGGTGGAGTAGGAGTATCCACCGTATTTGCCAGTGCAGGATTTGGAACGTTATCTGGTTCAAGTATCGCTGCCACTTCGATTATGTCAAAAATTTGTATCCCAGAGATGGTTAGGGCTAAATACAAGGATACTTTTGCTGCCGGTTTAGTTGCTTCATCTACGGGAACCTTAGCCGTCCTAATTCCACCTAGTGTTCCGCTTATTCTTTATGCCGTGCAAACAGAAACATCAATAGGGCACCTATTAATGGCTGGAGTTTTACCAGGAATACTGCTTGCAGGACTTCTTTGTGCCTTCATCTTCATTACTTCTATAAAATTGAATACTAAAATTGAAAAATCCTCATGGAGTGAAAGATTTGCTTCTTTAAAAACAATTTGGCCGATGCTGATACTTGTAGTATTTGTTTTAGCCGTTATCTATTTAGGAATTGCAACTTCTACAGAGGCTGCTGCATTTGGAGCATTAGGAGCACTTTTAATCGGTTTACTTATAAAGCGATTAAATGTTAAATCTGTTATTGAATCACTTAAAGACGCTGTTCAGCAGACGGCTATGATTTTTACCATTGTGATTGGCGGATACATATTCGCATATTTCTTCACATTAACTGGTACTGGACAAAGTATTATCTCAGCAATTTCTGAGAGCGGTTTATCTAAATGGACCATTTTATTTTTAATTATTGTCTTCTACCTCATCCTTGGATTGTTTATGGATTTGATCGGCTCTATGATTTTGACCTTACCTCTCGTATTTCCAATCATTCAAGCTTTAGGTTTTGATGAAATATGGTTTGGTGTAGTTGTTGTACTGTTACTAGAAATTGGTCTTGTTACACCGCCTGTTGGAATTAATCTATTTATTACAAGTAAGCATTCCCAAGTCCCTGTTGACCGTGTATTTTATGGGTCTATACCGTTTATCGGGATATTGCTATTAACGATATTACTCCTAGTTATTTTTCCACAAATTGCTCTTTACTTACCAACTAATATGTAGAGCTAATTTGATGGGGTTTATAAAACAACTATAACTTTTGGGTGGAGGAAAATATTATGAAAGCCAAGCGTTTGTTTAGTCTTACAATTATAATTTCGATTCTTTCTCTAGTAATCGCCGGATGCAGTACAAGTTCTTCCAATGATTCAAAAGAAAATGAAACGATTACACTAAAGTTAGCTACGTATGTTCCAGTTACATCCCAAGTATATAAATATGTAACGGAACCTTGGATGAAGAGAGTAACTGAACTTACTGATGGTAAAGTACAATTCGATGCATATCCTGGAGAACAGCTAGGAAAAGCTCAAGATATGCTGAAATTAACAAGAGATGGAGTAACGGATATTGGTGTTTTTCCAGCCAACTACTTTCCAGATAATATGCCTTTAACAAATGCGTTGGCAGGCTTGCCGAACCTTAGTATGACTTCACATCAAGGAACAGCAGCTTATAACGAATTATTACAGCAAAATAAGGAACTATTAGAAACAGATTTTTCAAAAAATGGGCTCGTTCCTATTTTAGGACATGTATCACCGACTTATGAAATTTGGACCACGAAAAAAGAAGTAAGAGTACCAGCAGATTTAAAAGGGTTAAAAGCTAGAACAGTAGGTGGAGTCGCTAACGAAGTGTACGAATATATGGGAGCAGTTCCTGTAACGGTTTCTCATACAGAGACATATGAAGCTCTTGAGAAAGGTGTTATAGAAGGCGCGGGTTACTCCAGTGTGGCTGTGGAAGCTTCTGGAACGGCAGATCTTCTTAAATATGCGACTTTTCCACACATAGGGACGGCTATTCATGGGTTAGTCGTTAATGAAAAGGTTTGGAATGGACTTCCTAAAGATGTACAAAAGGCAATGAAGGAAGCAGGACAAGAGTTAATAGAACAGTCTGGAGAAAAGTACGATCAAGATACAGAGGCCTTCAATAAGGAGTTCAGCAAAACGGGTACTATCGTAGAATTAACCGATGAAGAAAAAGGAAAGTGGGAAAAAGTTACTGAAGAATTCACAGAAAAATGGTTAAAAGAACAAGGATCTAAAGACTTTCCGTATGAGGAAGTGTTAAAACAGTATAAAGAGAGTTTAGAAAAATATAAATAAAAAATAAGAATGCCAGACACCAATCTAATAGTTAGGTTAAATTAATTTGAAGTTAATTTTGGGTCTTGTTTAAAAGCAAGGCCTTTTTAATATTTCGGTTTTCAAAAAATATAAGAATTAAGGTGAGAGACAATGTCGTCCATTTCTACCCCTACTTCGGACTTTGCAAGTGCCAAACCTATTCAAGAGAATAAAATCCTTATCATTTGGAGTTTCACTAGTTGGTTAGTAGTCATGAATACAACGATGTTTAATGTAGCGTTGCCGACCGTACTTAGTGAGCTTTCTATCAATTCTTCGATGGCATCATGGATTGTATCTGGTTATTCTATCGCATTTGCCATTTCTACTTTGACTTTTAGTAGACTGTCTGATTTTATTCCCATCTCTAAATTATTATTAATTGGCATAGCGATATTAGGAGTATCATCCATACTAGGGTTCTTTGCTTCTCATTTCTATCTATTACTAGCAGCCCGTATTTTACAGGCTGCAGGAGCAGGGGCAGTTCCGGGACTAGTTGTAGTGCTTATCAGGCGCTATGTACCGATAACGAGACGAGGAAAAGCAATGTCATTTATTACTTCTGCTGTTTCCTTAGCATTCGGCTTAGGTCCTGTGGTAGGAGGAGCCATTACTCAATATTTAGGATGGAAATATCTATTTGGGATTACAGGCTTAGTTGTTTTATTTATTCCTTTTTTTCAAAAGTTGTTGCCTAAAGAAAAGGTCAAGAGGGGACATTTTGATCTACTTGGTGCAGTGCTTACGGCATTAAGTGTAACAGGGCTTTTATTATTCTTCTCTACCTTTTCATATGTCATTTTAATAAGTACATTAGTTCTTGGTTTCATATTGTGGAAGTATCTTCATAAAATGGAGGCGCCCTTTATTCAACCGAAGCTCCTTAAAAATCGACAATTTTTAAAATTACTTTTTATTGGATTTACTACGTTTCTAACCAACTTTTCAACTTTATTTTTATTGCCTATTATTTTAACCGTTGTTTTTAAAAAAGAACCAGCAGAAGTAGGGTTGATTATTTTTCCTGGAGCGATTTTAGGGGCAATAGCTTCTCAGTTTATAGGGAGATTAATTGACCGCATTGGAAGTGTATCATTAATTATCACAGGTCAGTTATTGCTTTTTAGTGGAACTATTATGCTAGGATTATTTTCTACTGTATCTCCATTATCACTACTTACAATATATATATTGTTTAGTATTGGATTTTCTACAATCAATTCAAGTATTTCTAATGAAGTAACAAGAATTTTATCAATCGTGGAAATTGGGGCAGGTGCAGGAATGACTCAGTTAGTACAGTTTTTTGGAGGCGCCTTTGGCGTAACTCTTGCTGGTCTAATGTTAACATTTCAAAAAGGGTTATTATTGGAACTAGTTTATAGAAATATTTTCTTAAGTATTTCTTTTTTTATTTTTTGCGCTATGGTCATGTTTTATTTCTATTATCGAAAAGTTAAGTTCGAGAGAATCATTTAACAAATATTTACAAAATATTAAAAATAATGGTACTATTATAGAATGGTGGTTAATAATCCTAATACTTTTAGATATACTATTCTCATATTTTAAAGAGAGGGGAATAATCATGACAAATACTAAATTAAATATGCTCTTGGAAAAAACAAGGTTACCAGTTATTTCAGCACCAATGTTTCTTGTATCTGGTACAGAATTAGTGATTGAAGCTTGTAAATCGGGCATAATTGGTTCATTCCCATTATTAAACGCAAGGACAGGGGAAATTTTAGAAGAATGGATGAATCGAATTACTGAAGAATTAGAAGAAGCAAAAGCGTTGAATCCTGATCAGAAAATAGCTCCATGGGCTGTCAACCTCATTGTCCATAAATCAAATAAGCGTTATGAAACAGATTTGGAATTAATTAAGAAATATCAACCTCCTATTGTTATTACTTCATTAGGTAAGCCTACATCTGTTGTTGACATTGTCCATGAATATGGTGGACTTGTATTTTCTGATGTAGCGACCCTTACTCATGCAAAAAAAGCGGCAGAGACTGGTGTCGATGGATTAGTGTTAGTTTGTAATGGGGCAGGAGGTCATGGTGGCACAATCAATCCAATAGCATTTATGGGAGCCGTCAAAAAGTTTTGGAATGGAATTACCCTGCTTTCTGGTTGTATTACGAATGGACAAGATATATTGGCAGCCCAAGCTTTAGGCGCAGATTTTGCTTATATGGGAACGAGATTTATTGCTACAAACGAAAGTAATGCTAGCAAAGAATATCAAGAGATGGTAACGGATTCAACAGTTGATGATATCATTTACACGCCTGCTTTTAGCGGGGTACATGCCAATTATCTGATTCCAAGTATTAAAAATGCTGGTCTTGACCCTTCGCAGCTTGAGAGAAAAGAAACGATAGATTTTTCACATATGGAGAATAAGGAAGTAAAAGCAAAGGCCTGGAAGGACATCTGGTCTGCTGGTCAAGGCGTAGGGACAATTGATAAAGTTCTACCAATTTCTCAAGTAGTTAATGACCTTGAAGAAGAGTATGAACAAGCCTTATCTGCTTTAATATCTACAAGAAAGATACAATGTTAATTATTTAAATGAATTGACGCTGTTAACTAATAGTGTTGATAAAACGATTTATAGCTCATTTTAGCTTTGGTTTTTTAAACTAAACCGAACATTAACTAACACATAGCCAATTGGCCACAAAAAAAGATGACTTCAAAATAGAAGCCATCTTTTTTGTGGTATCAATATTTATAAATAGCCAGCATAGAAGTTTATTAAACGTAGTTGATCGTTTTAAATTTTGGATAAATTTTCATGTGGGGTTTTTAATCTGTTAATTGCATCGATATAAGCGTTAGCACTTGCAACGATAATATCAACATTAATAGCTCTGCCTTGGAATAACGATCCTTTCTTTCTAATTTTAACAAATACTTCTCCAATTGAATCTTTTCCTTGTGAAATGGAGTTGATTTTATAATCGACTAATTCGGTATCCTCCAACTGAAGAGCACCATCTATTCCTTTATAAAGAGCATCAATCGGACCATTTCCTTCACCAATTCCTTCAATTAAAGAGCCGTCGCTATGCACGATATTAACGAATGCTCGATATTGATTATCTGTAAGTATTTGTAAACTGAAGTCTTTAAATGAATATAAAGAATGCTTTTCTTTTGTCGTCTGTGTTTCTAACAAAGCGATAATATCCTCATCAAAAATTTCCTTTTTACGATCGGCAAGATCTTTATACTTTTTGAAAACTTCTCTAAGCTGCTCATCGTTAACAAAATAACCGAGCTCTTCATATCTCTTTTTAAGCGCATTTCTGCCAGAGAGTTTGCCTAATACTAACTTAGTCTCATGAAAACCAATACTTTCAGGCTTCATAATTTCATAGGTAGATTTATCTTTAATAACCCCATCCTGATGGATACCAGAAGAATGAGCAAATGCATTTCCACCTATAACCGCTTTGTTAGGAGGAATAGCAATGCCTGTAAGTCTACTTACTAATTTACTTGTTCTAGCCACTTCTTTCAAATCAATCCCTGTTTCTTTATGATAATAATCCTTTCGAGTTTCTAATAAAGCAGCTACTTCTTCAAGAGCTACATTTCCTGCTCGTTCACCAATCCCATTTATACAGCCTTCAACTTGTGTAACCCCCGCTTTAATGGCCGCAATACTATTACTTAATGCTAAACCAAGATCATCATGACAATGACAGCTTAAGCGTACGTTTTCAATTCCTGCTGTATTTTCCTTAATATATTGAAATTGCTTGATATATTCTTCAGGAGTTGTGTAACCGACTGTATCAGGGAAATTCAAAACAGTTGCGCCTGCTTCAATCACTTTTTCGGCTACTTCACAAAGAAAATCTAATTCGGTACGTGTAGAGTCTTCACAGGAGAATTCAATATGTTTAAAATGTTTGGCTGCATAAGAGACACTTTCGACCGCTTTGGCTACTACTTGTTCTTTTGTCAATCCTAGTTTACGTTCTCGATGAATCGGGGAAGTAGCTATAAAAATATGAATACCTGTATTATCAATATCTCCAATAGCATTTATTACTGCATCAATATCTTCTTTATTTGTTCGAGCGAGGCTGACTACCATTGGTTTAGAAACAGCTTGTGCGACTGCTCTAATAGCTTGTGCGTCCCCAGGCGATGCAGCAGCAAATCCCGCCTCAATAATATCGATTCCTAGCTTTTCTAATCGTAGTGCAATTTCCACCTTTTCTTCTTGATTAAGATTCACCCCAGGTGTTTGTTCACCATCTCTTAATGTAGTATCAAAAAAATAAACTCTTTTATTCTCCATCATGAAACCCCCTTTTCAATTAATCACCTATTACGGATATCATTATCCATTTTTTGTATAAAATGTATACTACTACAATTTTTTAGGGGATTCAAGTATTTTATCAATCTCCAAAACATATATTCAAGCTATTTTTTGAATGAGTACGGTCGTGATTTCTTATATAGATATGTATTTAAATGATCCCTATAGCCGTATGAACAATAATTATTTCACTCTTATGAATGTTTTGAATTGGAAATATATTCAAAAGTCTGATAATGTTAAATAATGTTAATTAAATTGTAGAAAAAGGAGAGGAGGATAAATTATAGTTAGGAAATAAAAGATGGGGCCCCTTGTTGGTTGTTTTAAAAGTAGACTAGGCATACATGTCGACAAGGTCTTGTCTATAGAGAAATAGGGAAGTAATGTTTGAAAGCGCCTTCTTAAATAGTTAAAGTCTATCTGTTAACACAGAATAAAATTATACGGTCTGAGGTGAACTAGATTGCAAGCTTTAGAGGGAATCAAAGTATTAGATTTATCAAGAACATTAGCAGGTCCATTTAGTACGATGATGTTAGGTGATATGGGAGCAGATATTATTAAAGTGGAACAGCCATCTGTAGGTGATGAAACAAGAAGATTTACCCCGCCTACATGGAACGGTGAAAGTTGCTACTATCTCTCATCCAACCGAAATAAACGTAGTATTACGATTGATTTAAAATCTCCAGAAGGTAGAGACATTATATATAAATTAGTAAAAGAAGCTGATGTGCTGGTCGAGAACTTTAGAACAGGAACTATGGAGAAATTAGGATACGGCTATGAACAATTAAAAGAAATAAATCCACGATTAATTTACTGTTCGATTTCTGGATTTGGGCGTTCCGGACCTGAAAGGAACAGGCCAGGTTATGATCTATTATTACAAGGATTCAGCGGTTTAATGAGCGTAACCGGAGATCCCGAACGGCCGCCGGTGAAGACGGGAACTTCCACTGTGGATATTAATACAGGTATGTTTGCAGCATTTGGAGTTGTAACTGCGCTATTTGCTAGAGAGAAAAGTGGGAGAGGACAATTCATTGATACTAGTTTACTAGATAGTCAGGTCGCTATTTTAAATTATTTAGCTACTAATTTTTTTGCTACTGGACAAGTAGCGCAACGATATGGATCAGGGCATCCGACAATTGTTCCTTATCAAGCTTTTCAAGCCAAGGACATGGATATTATATTAGCGGTAGCGAATGATAGATTGTGGGAAAAGTGCTGTAAAGGCTTTGAATGGAATGACTTATTAGAGGATTCTAGATTTAAAATAAACGATGATCGAGTAGCTAATCGCGAATTACTTGTTGAAATGATTAATGAACGTCTATCCAAAATGGAAAGCAAGGAGATTTTTGAAAGAATGGAACACGCCGGAGTACCATGTGGACCTATTCATACTATCGATCAAATCATGACTCACCCACATGTAATCGCAAGAGAGATGGTCCTCGAAATTGAACATCCTGTTGTCAAAAATTTAAAAGTTCCTGGATTTCCAATTAAATTTTCTGAAACCCCTGCACAATTAAAAAAACATCCTCCTTTACTAGGAGAGCATACGCACGAAGTATTACTAGAATTAGGCTATTCAAAAGAGGAAATTGCGAATTTGGAACAAGGGAAAATTATTTAACTATTCATAAGAAGGAGTACAACCAATGAACTTAAACTTGAAAAATAGGGTCGCCATAGTAACAGGCGGCAGTAAGGGGATTGGCTTTGCAACAGCCCTATTATTAGCAAAAGAAGGGGCGAACGTTGCTATTTGCGGAAGAGATATCACGAAATTGCAAGAGGCCTCAGCAATTATTAAAGAGGCAACGGGAAGTGATGTCTATTATGCTTCAAAAGATGTGTCTATAAAGAGTGATTGTGAGGAGTTTGTTAGGGAGACGGCAGAGCATTTTGGCGGGGTTGATATATTAATTAACAATGCTGGTCAAAGCTCTGCACATTCATTTGAACTGGTTAATGAAGAAATGTGGAGAGCAGATCTAGATTTAAAGCTATTTGCTGCAATCTTTTGTTCGAATGCTGCGATTCCGTATATGAAAGAAAGAGGAGGTGGAGCAATTTTAAATGTCACAGCAACAATCGCTAAGACGGCTCCTGCCTCATCACTGCCAACGAGTGTGAGCAGAGCAGCAGGAATGACTTTAACAAATGCAATGAGCAAAGATTTAGCTAAATATAATATACGAGTGAACACAGTTTGTATTGGATTAATTAGAAGTGAGCAAATAGAAAGAAAGTGGAAAAGAGATTATGGTCATTTGTCGTGGGAGGAGTTTTCGAAATTAACTTCCCATAAAATCCCATTAGGGAGAATTGGTGAAACGGATGAGGCAGCTAATGTGATTAGTTTCTTAGTATCGGATGCTGCATCCTACGTCACAGGGACCTCCGTCAATATTGATGGGGGGAAAGGAGAGGCTTTATAAAGTTTGGAGTCTTAACTTTCCGTTGAGTGTGGAATACATTCAACAAGTCTTTGCTGTCCTGTTATTTTGTAGAAATGCTTTGCTTTTATAATGGCGAACGAAAGAGGTTGACCTAAAAGGTCGTTTCATAACGATGGGCTAGGTTAACCTCTTTCTGCTATTTGACTAGCCTGTTTTTGAAGGAAGGACATACGCCTCTGTGATGAAAAAGAAATGGTGATGCACTTCAAAACTGTCTCGAAAAAGAGACACTGTCCGATTTTTAAGACAATTAAACACAATAGTGTTTCCTTTCTGTAGCATTGAAATAGGAGAATCCTTGAAAGACATAGGTTGGTTTTGTTGGCATAGAAATTGCATGATTATATAGCAGCAATACTATAAAAAGGAGAGCGAGGGAAAAAGATGAGTAATCAAACTATTCATAAGGCGCAAGCAAGTCGTATTTATCCTTCTAATGAACATTTAATGTTTCGGGAATCATTAAGAAAATTCGTGGAAAAAGAAGTGGAGCCTTATTTTACACAATGGGAAGAAGAACGTTTAATACCTCGTGAATTATGGCTGAAACTAGGCAAACAGGGATTTCTTTGTCCTTTCGTTGATGAGAAATACGGAGGCATGGGGGTAGATTTTGGCTTTGCGGCTATTCTATCAGAGGAATTAGCTAGAGTAGGTACGGGACTTAGCGGAATAAGCCTACATAGTAATGTAGTTACTCCCTATCTCTCTTCTTTTGGGACAGAAGAGCAAAAGAAGAGGTTCTTACCAAAATTCGTTAGCGGCGAATTGATTTCCGCAATCGCTATGACTGAACCTGGAGCAGGATCAGATTTGCAAAATATTTCTACGACAGCTATTAAAGATGGTTCTGATTATATTGTCAATGGTCAAAAAACATTTATTACAAACGGAATCCTTTCTGATGTCGTATTAGTAGCCTGTAAAACAGATCCAAAAGCAACTCCTGCGCATCGTGGAGTAAGTCTGTTATTGATAGAAAGAGGAATGGCTGGTTTCTCGAGAGGTAGAAAGCTAGATAAGGTTGGCATGCACAGTCAAGATACAGCTGAATTAATCTTTGAAGATGTACGTGTTCCAGCTTCTAATCTTTTAGGAGAAGAAGGAAAAGGATTTCTTTATTTAATGGATAAATTGCAACAAGAACGCCTTCTCACTGCAATTGGAGGAATCGTTGCTGCAGAAGACATGTTAGACATAACGTTACAATATGTAAAAGAACGCCAAGCTTTTGGCAAACCAATTAGTAAATTTCAAAATACACAATTTAAACTAGCGGAAATTGCTACATTAGTTCAAATAGGTCGTACGTTTGTTGATGATTTAATTGTCAAGCATATGGCAGGTCAAAATATTGTTACGGAGGTATCTATGGCAAAATGGTGGCTTACTGACATGGCTAGACGGATTTCCGCAGAATGTATGCAGCTGCATGGCGGGTATGGCTATATGGAGGAATATAAGATTGCTAGAAGATACCGTGACGCAGCTGTCGCCCCTATTTATGCCGGATCGAATGAAATTATGAAGATTATTATCGCTAAGAACTTAGGAATGTAACCGTATTCAAATTTATTTAAGTTACGGTTAATGGCTTAAAATAAACGCTTTAATTGGGGGTAATTTAATGACGAAAAAGAGGCTTTTAATTTTCACAACGATTATGACTACTCTTTCTCTGCTAATAGCAGGCTGTAGTTCAAGTACTACAAACAGCTCAGAAAAAGAGGAGGACAAAAAAGTTACTTTGAAATTAGCGTCTTATTTTGCTGATACATCTCCTATTTATACAGCGGTAACAAAACCTTGGATGGAAAGAGTGACAGAGTTAACTGAAGGAAAAGTTGAATTTCAATATTTCCCTAGCGAACAATTAGGGAAAGCTCAAGATCTCTTGAAGTTAACGAAGGATGGTGTGGCTGATATTAGTATCTATCCAGCTAACTATTTCCCAGATAATATGCCTTATAGTCATATGATAGCAGGTCTTCCGAATCTTAGTGAGACATCAAATCAAGGAACTCTCGCTTATCGTGACTTGTTGCAAGAAAGCTCGACATTATTAGAAAAAGATTACTTAAATAATGGAGTTAGGCCTGTTTTGACTCATGTATCTCCTCCGAACGAAATTTGGACAACAGGGGAGGAAATTCGTGTACCAGACGATTTAAAAGGCTTGAAGGTGAAAACAGCAGGAGGCATTACAAGTGAGATGTATAAATTTATGGGAGCAGTCCCTGTTACAATCTCTCATGGAGAAACGTATGAAGCTCTTGATAAAGGAGTTATCCAAGCGGCTAATTACTACTCTATGGCTGTAAAAAGTTCTGGTGCAGAAGAAATTCTTAATTATGGAGTTTTTCCACATGTTGGATCTGTTATACACGGATTAGTCGTTAATGAAAAGGTTTGGCAAGGACTCTCTGAGGATACACAGAAAGCGATGATTCAAGCGGGAGAAGAAATTATGGAATCAGCAGGAGAAATTTATAAGGAAGAAACGAATAAATTCAATGAGGAGTTCGTAAAAAACGGCGGAACGATAGCAGAATTAACAAAGAAAGAACAAGAGGAATGGACAAAGATAACAGAAGAATTTAATCAATCTTGGTTAGAAAAGAATAAATCTGACGGCCATTCGTATGAAGAAGTACTAAATCTGTATAAAGAAAAACTAGAAAAATATAAGTAAAAACTTAATCTTGAGTTAAAGAAGAGGTGACGCTTTGTGCTAGTGGAATCAATGGAAGATATGAGACAAATTTATGAAAACAGCCCGTTTAACAATTTTTTAGGCATTAAATTAGAAGAATTCGAGGAAGGGTCTGTCGTTTATTCTCTTAAAGTTACTCCGGCCCATTTAAACGTGAATCAAGGAGTACATGGAGGAGTGTATTTTAGTATTCTCGATTCAGTGATGGGGGCAACCATTCGTACAGTCATTAAACAATCTATTGTGACAGTGAATGTAACGATTAATTATTTTGCTCCAGTGGAAAATGGGGAAACAATGATTGCAAAAGCTAATGTTATTCAACATGGAAAAAGCATTATGACTGCAGAAGGAATAATTGAAGATTCTAATGGTCAATTATTAGCGAAAGCAACTGGCACCTTTAAAAGAATAAGAAACCGTTGAAAGATTTTAATAAGTAATAATTAATGAAACTTCTTGTATGTTACGTAATAGGGGGATTCAAATAGAAATAAAGAGGGTTCTATTGTTTTAGAATCCTTTTTATTTCTTTAAAATGTCCTGGATAGAATCAATGAAATTCTTCTATATTAAAATTTAACTATGTTAATGAATAGTGCTGATTCATATGATTTTTTGCTTAAGGCGTATGAAGTCCGCTTTTCAGAAAAGTTGAATCGTTTCTTTTCCTCCAAGAAACGAAGGAGGAACTTATAACTGTGTTATTTTCACAAGAGTTGAAACTGAATAATCATTTCCTTCATTTATAAGTGTCGAAAGGGGAATTAGATGAATCAATTAAAAGTTTCTTTATCTCAACAGCTACTTATTGGAGAGGCGTTAAAATGTGCTGCACATAATGTACCCGAGAGAGTCGCTTTTGTATATGGGCATCAACGATTAACTTATCAAGAACTACTTAAACGTGCTTCTCAGTTATCAGGATGGCTCCAAGAACAAGGCATCGGCAGGAATGACAAAGTGGGTTGTCTATTTAAAAACGGAATTCCCTTTGTAGAATTATATTTTGGGACGAGTTTAAATGGAAGTGTCTTCGTTCCAGTTAATTTCCGTTTAGTTGCTAGCGAAATTGAATATATTGTAAATAACTCAGACGTGAAAATATTATTTATTGAAGAAGAATTTATTGAGACCATCCGCCCGATAATAGATAAGCTTCCGCAACTCCAAATGATTGTAATAGTAGATACTGTAGAGAAAGAACTTGATTTCGATGCTATTTCATATGAAACCATTTTTGAAAATCCTGTAAGCTATCAAAGTATAGAGATATTAAATGACGAAGATGCCCATGTCATTATTTATACATCTGGAACGACTGGAAGGCCGAAAGGAGCAGTGCTGACACATAAAAATCTTTATATTAATGGTATGAACAAGCTATATCATAATTCTTCACCAAAAGGAACAAAACATTTAGTAATTCCTCCTCTTTTCCATATAGCAGCGTTATCTCTTTTAGTACAAAATTGTCTAACGGAAGGTACGATTGTTCTTCAGCGAGAATTCGAACCCGTAAACATTCTTGAAACCATTCAAAGTGAAAAAATCAATTCGATGTTCTTAGTCCCAGCAATGTGGAACTTTTTGTTCCAAGTTCCTAATCTATTAGATTATGACTTAAGTTCAATGAAAAATTGCTCGTTGGGCGGGGCTATTTGTCCTGTTGAAATAAAGAAACGCATTATGACAGTATTTAAAAACGCTAACGTATATGAAGCTTTTGGGCAAACGGAAATGAGCCCATCTACAACCTATTTGTATGGTGAAGATTCTCTTCGCAATAATAAAACAGCATCTGTTGGAAAACCATCCATTAACGTTCGAATTCGGATTGTAGATGATGAGATGAATGATGTACCTGTAGGAGAAGTTGGAGAAATTGTGTATCAAGGGCCAACTGTGATGAAGGAATACTATAAAAATATTGAAGCGACGAAAGAAGCTTTTAAAGGGGGATGGTTCCATAGCGGTGATTTAGTTCGGATGGATGAAGATGGCTATATTTATGTAGTCGATCGTAAAAAGGACATGATTATTAGCGGTGGCGAAAATATTTATCCTAAAGAACTTGAAGAAGTGCTCTATCGTCATCCCGACATTTTAGAAGCAGCTGTAATCGGCATTCCAGATTCAAGATGGGGAGAAACGGTTAAAGCATATATTGTATTAAAACCTGGAAAGCAATTAACGAAAGAACAAGTTATTGAATTTTGTAAGCAGCATATCGCCTCCTACAAGAAACCACGAATAATCGAATTTATAGATTCCCTTCCAAGAAATGCAGCCGGCAAAGTATTAAAAACGGTTTTACGCTCAAATGCTCAAGAAAATAAGGTTCATTAAGAAAATAGTTGAATGAACCAACGAAAGCCAATTTTATCTAAGGCTATTTTTTTACCTATCCTTGTCCATCATAATTGGTCCTTTTTAGTGGGGGAAATAGGGAATCACCTGTCATCCCATTATAAAGGGCTTTTTTATGACTTGTTCATTGACCCAAAAAATAAATGATTTATAAAACGGAGGGAAACAAATGCCAAATACTGCTGTATATGATATTCAAAAAACAAATCGTCCTTATTTCACGGAAGAACATATTATGTTTCAAGACTCTTTAAGGAGATTTTTAGAAAAAGAAGCTGTTCCTTTTTTTGAACAATGGGAAAAAGAAAGAATAGTCCCTCGAACGTTATGGAGAAAACTAGGTGAAAATGGATTTTTGTGCCCGGAAGTAAGTGAAGATTACGGCGGTGTCGGTGGTGATTTTGGTTTATCTATTATTCTATCTGAAGAATTAGGTCGAGTCGGGGCGGGGCTTTCTGGAATGGGAACACATAGTAATATCGTTGTCCCTTATTTAAATTCTTTTGGAACAGATGAACAAAAACAAAAGTATCTCCCTGGTTGTGTAAGCGGGGACATCATAACCGCTATTGCTATGACAGAACCGGGAGCGGGTTCAGATTTAGCTAATATTCGTACAACCGCTATTAAAGATGGTGATGATTATATTATTAATGGTCAGAAAACGTTTATTACAAATGGGATTCTCTCTGATTTAATCATTGTAGCCTGTAAAACGGATCCGCAAGCAAGTCCTCCGCATAAAGGGGTTAGTTTATTTTTAGTAGAAAGAGACACGCCAGGATTTTCAAGAGGAAGAAAATTAGATAAAGTCGGCATGCATTCTCAGGATACGGCTGAACTTATTTTCGAAGATGTTAAAGTCCCTGCTGCTAATCTGCTTGGTGAGGAAGGGCAAGGTTTTAAATATTTAATGGCTAAATTGCAGCAGGAACGTATTTTAGCAGCAATTGGAGGCCAGGTAGCTGCTGAAGATATGTTGGAGTTAACCCTCCAATATGTGAAAGAAAGAGAGGCCTTCGGCAAGCCAATTAGTAAGTTTCAGAATACCCAATTTACTCTAGCTGAAATAGCAACAGAAGTTCAGGTCGGGCGCACATTTATTGACCAGTTGGTTGTTAGACACCAAAATGGTGATGATATTGTAACAGAGGTTTCTATGGCGAAATGGTGGATTACGGATATGGCAAGAAGAATTTCTTCTCAATGTATGCAGCTGCACGGGGGATATGGGTATATGGAAGAATATAAAGTGGCTCGTCGTTATAGAGATATTGCCGTTTTTCCGATTTTTGCAGGAACAAATGAAATTATGAAAGTGATTATTGCAAAAAGAATGGGACTGTAACAAGTTTATCTACTTCTTAAAACACCGCTGAATATTAGTGGTGTTTTTTGTTGACAAAAAAAGTTTTTATATATAAAATAATAATCAAGAGGTGTAAATAAATGGAAAACGCTAAAGCTAAGGAAAAAAAGAAATATTCAGTACCAGCATTGGAAAATGCCTTTGGAATACTAAAGTTGCTCAGTCGTAAACGTTTTAGTGAAAGCACTGTAACGGAGATTGCTAATGCATTATCATTGAGTCCAGCCACTTGTTACAGGATTTTACAAAGTTTGGAAAATCTTTCAATTGTTCGATATTTAGAGGATAAAAAAAGATATACGCTCGGTCCATATCTCGTTGTTTTAGGGGAAAGAGCAAAGGAACATTTAGATTATATCTCTGTCATTATGCCTTATCTAGAAGACTTAACGAGACAAACAGGCATGACTTCGATTCTAGTTAATAAAATTGGTGAAGAAAAATTAGCAATTATAGCAAAATCAGAAGCTAGTGATTTTGGAGTAAGTGTATCAGTAGGAAGACATTTTTCAATTACTGACGGTTCATTTGGAATGTGCTTTTTAGCATATATGGATAAGGAATTACGAGAATATTATTTAAAACAAGCTCAAGGCTTAAAATCATTTTCAGAAGAGGACTTACAACTAATCGAAAGAGATATTGAGAATTTAAAGAAAACTGGGTATGCGATTACTTATGGCGAGTATATAAAAGGCTTGTGTGGCATAGCCGCTCCAATCTTTGATACTAGAAATAAAGTTGAAATGTCCATAGAGTTAATTGGTTTTACTTCTCAATTTGAGAGAGAAGATCTTCATGTAAAAGGCAGATTAATTAGAGAAGTTGCTGATGAAATCAGCAGGAAAATCAGGAGTTTTTAATCAACGTTGTAAGCGTGTTCAATAATACTATTATAAAGCTATTTGTCAAAGAAGAAAAATATTTGTTGAAAAGGAGTAATAATGTGGGAGCACTTAACGGAGTTAAAGTATTAGATCTATCAAGGCTACTTCCAGGACCTTATTGTTCATTGATAATGGCAGACTACGGCGCAGAAGTTATTAAGATTGAAGAACCAGGGCAAGGAGATTATATACGCTGGAGAAAGCCGGCCATTGAAGAAATTGGAGCCAGACATTTAACGGTAAATCGAAATAAAAAAAGTATTGAATTAAACCTTAAGACTGAAGAAGGCAAAGAGATTTTCAAGAAAATGGCTGAAAGCGCGGATGTTATTTTAGAAAGCTTTCGTCCAGGGGTCATGGATCGATTGGGTATCGGTTATGATGAAATTTCCAAGATTAATGAAGGAATTGTGTATTGTTCGTTAACAGGGTATGGACAAACTGGTCCTTATCGCCGCTTACCTGGACATGATATCAATTATATCGGTTACAGCGGCATATTAGGCTTGATTGGTGAGAAGGATGGAAAACCAGTCGTTCCAGGAGTTCAAATTGCTGATTTAGGCGGAGGAGCATTGATGGCGCTATCCGGCATTATGATGGCACTTTTTCATAAAGAAAAAACCGGAAAGGGTCAATATGTTGATGTATCGATGCTAGATGGTGCTGTTACATGGTTATATGCGGCACTCTCAGATTATTTCGCTTCGGGTTCCATTCCAGAAAGAGGGAAAACTCGTTTAGATGGCCACTTTGCTTTTTACAATGTCTACGAAACGAAAGATCAGAAATATCTTTCAGTTGGAGCATCGGAAAAGAAATTTTGGAAAGAAATTTGCGAATTAGTTGGAAAGCCCGAGTGGATTGAACTTCATGAAGGACCTGAAGACATTCAAGAACAATTAAAGAAAGATATGAGTGAATTATTTAAACAAAGGAATCAGCAAGAATGGCTGGATTTATTACAAACAAAAGATACATGTGTGGGACCTGTCTATAATATTGATGAAATCTTTTCAGATTCTCAAATTATTGAAAGAGAGTTATTTACTGAAATGAATCACCCTGTAGCGGGAATGATTAAGCAAATTGGATTCCCTATTAAATTTTCACATACGCCAGGAAAAATTCATTCTCATGCACCGATTCTTGGAGAGCATACCGAGGAAATTTTATCGGCATTAAATTACTCTAGAGCTAACATTGATGATTTTAGAAGTAAAGGAGTAATTGGTACTCATACGCCAGTTGGAAATTGAAATATCTGAAAATTAAAAAAGTATTGTGAGTTTTAATGTGAATGAGGAGGAAAGACAGTTATGGCATTTGTTGAATGGAAAAGAGTTGGAGAAACAGGCACTATTGCGGAAATTGTTTTAAATCGTCCAGAAGCGAGAAATGCATTTAACTCAGAAATGGCTGAACAAATTCTCGGAATTTTTCAAACGATAGCAAAAAGCGATGTTAGAGTCGTTTTGCTTACCTCTTCTAATCCAAAATCCTTTTGCTCTGGAGCTGATTTAAAAGAACGAAATAATATGACAGAAACAGAATGGCGTACGCAACATCAACTATTTCAAAATATGTTTAATAGTATACAAGATTTAAAACAACCTGTAATAGCTGTAGTCGATGGATATGCACTAGCCGGAGGATTTGAAATGATTTTAAACTGCGACATGATCGTAGCTGCAGAAACTGCAGCCTTTGGTTTACCTGAAGTAACACGAGGAATTATGCCTGGCGGCGGTGGTACAAGGCTATTATCTAAACGTATCGGAGTTCATCGAGCGAAAGAGTGGGTATGTACAGGGAAAATGGTTTCAGGTATAGAAGCTGATCGAGCGGGGCTTGTGAATATTCTAGCAAAATCAAGTGATATACGAGAAAAGGCGCTAGCGTTGGCGGATAAAATCTCTAGTAATGCTCCACTAGCTGTTCAAAATTGTAAAGCGGCTGTAGATGAAATATTCGGAATGCCGAATGAAGAGGCAAGAAAAATAGAAATAGATTATTACAACCGCTGTATTAATACGGAAGATCGATTGGAAGGAGTCCGTGCTTTTGTAGAAAAGCGTTCACCACAGTTTGTCGGTAAATGATTTAGTAGATTATAAATCAATAAAGGTAGGAAGTGAAAACATGATTTATGAAAATATTGACGTGACAACTGAAAATGGGGTTTGTACGGTTAAGCTAAATCGCCCCGAAGTGAGAAATGCACTAGGATTGGAAATGCGGGAAGAGTTAAAAGATTTTTTCACTTCTGTTAAACAGAATGATGAAGTAAAAGTCGTCGTTTTAACGGGTGAAGGGAAAGCGTTTTCAGCTGGAGGAGATTTAAGTGCATTAAAAGAAGTAGATGCTGTTTCAGGTAGAAAGAGACTGCAAGCTGGACATGAAATGATCCATTCGATAGTGAATTTAGAAAAGCCTGTTATTGCAGCAATTAATGGTGTGGCCGCAGGAGCGGGGGTCAGTCTAGCGGTAGCTTGTGACATGATTATAGCCAGCCGTTCCGCTGCTTTTATCCAAAGTTTTGCGAAAGTAGGATTAATACCTGACCTTGGAGCCATTCATTTTTTACCGAAACTAATAGGGCGTCATCGTGCATTAGAGCTTATGTTTTTAGGAGAAAAAGTATCTGCTGAACAGGCACAAAATATTGGCATGATTAATCGTGTTGTTGAGGATGAACAACTAATGGATGAAGTGTATGGTTTAGCCTTACAGCTTGCGGAAGGACCAGATATGGCATTAGGGTTTATGAAGAAATTGGTCAATCGGAGTGTTTTAGCGGATCTTGATGAAACGCTAGAATTGGAAGGGTTTGCACAAGCTATGTGTTTTGAATCAAAGGATTTCAAAGAGGGTGTTCAGGCTTTTTTCGAAAAACGTAAACCGGTGTTTAATCAATAAAAATACATGATTATTGAGGAGGTACTACATATGACTAGTACAAGTGTAAAAGAAAATGTTCAATTTCATGAAGAACTAAGACAAAGTGTTCGCAATGTTTGCAGCCAATTCCCAGATTCCTATTGGAGAGAGTTAGACGCCAAATTAGCTTATCCTGAAGAATTCGTTAACGAGATTACAAGAAACGGATTTTTAGCGGCTCTTATTCCAGAAGAGTATGGCGGTTCTGGCCTTGGAATTACAGAAGCTTCTATTATATTAGAAGAAATTAATCGTTCAGGAGGCAATGCAGGAGCTTGTCATGCTCAAATGTATACAATGGGTACATTGCTTCGTCACGGAAGCGCAGAACAAAAAGCGAAATATTTACCTAAAATTGCAGATGGATCTCTTAGATTACAAGCATTTGGTGTAACAGAACCAAATACGGGGACAGATACAACAAAATTAAAAACATTTGCAGAACGTAAAGGTGATAAATATATCGTGAATGGACAAAAAGTCTTTATCTCACGCGCAGAACATTCTGATTTGATGATTTTATTAGTTCGTACAACCCCAATTGAACAAGTGAAAAAGAAGACAGAAGGCTTATCGGTTTTACTAGTGGATCTTAAAGAAGCTGTTGGAAACGGGCTTACAATTCGTCCGCTTCGTACGATGATGAATCATGCTACTACTGAGTTATTTATAGAAGATTTAGAAGTTCCAGTTGAAAACCTTATCGGAGAAGAAGGAAAAGGCTTTAAGTATATTTTAGATGGTATGAATGCAGAACGTATATTAATTGCGGCAGAGTGTATTGGGGATGGTCGCTGGTTCATTGAGCGCGCCACTAATTATGCCAATGAGCGAATCGTTTTCAGTCGACAAATCGGGCAAAACCAAGGGGTACAATTTCCAATTGCTCGAGCACATGTAAATATTGAAGCGGCAGATCTTATGCGCTTTAAAGCAGCGAAGCTATTTGATTCAGGTGAAAAATGTGCAGCGGAAGCTAATATGTCGAAACTTCTTGCCGCAGACGCTTCATGGGAAGCGGCAAACGTTGCCCTGCAAACACATGGTGGTTTTGGATTTGCGGAAGAGTACGATGTGGAACGAAAATTTAAAGAAACTAGATTATATCAGGTAGCGCCTATTTCAACGAATTTAATACTTTCTTATGTTGCAGAGCACGTGCTAGGGTTGCCAAGGTCGTATTAATTTAGGGAGATGATCCTTTGTTTATTCCTAAGGAAGTTGAAATTATTGAAGTTGGACCACGTGATGGTTTGCAAAACGAACCGCTAGCTATATCGACAGAACAGAAAAAGGAACTAATTGCAAGGCTCGCTAAAGCAGGATTTTCGCGCATGGAAACAACATCCTTTGTACATCCAAAGTGGGTTCCGCAAATGGCTGATTGTGAAGAAATTGCTCGTTATTGTAATGAGCTTGGGATTACCTATATCGCTCTAACTCCAAATATGAAAGCCTTGGAGAGAGCGATTGCTGCAACAGTCCCGCAAATGGCCGTTTTTATTGGGGCAAGTTCCGAATTTAATAAAAGGAATATTAATAAAACGACTTCAGAATCTTTGGCTGAATGCGAGCCGATGTTTGCTAGAGCAAAGCAAGAAGGAATGTTCATCCGTGCTTATATATCAATGGCCTTTACTTGTCCGTTCCAAGGTGAAGTGACATTTGATGAAGTGAAAGAAGTTTGTAATCGCTTTATACAGCTTGGAGCAGATGAAATTGATGTAGGAGACACGAATGGGCAAGCAGATCCAAAGATGGTGTATGAGCGTTTTTCTAGATTGCGAGATTTATATCCGGATACTACGTTTGTTGGACATTTCCATGATACAGAAAAAATGGCGCTAGCAAATGTAATTGCTGCCATACAAGCAGGGATTACAAAATTTGATAGTTCCATTGGAGGGCTTGGCGGTTGTCCCTATTCCCCAGGGGCAACGGGTAATGTTGCGACAGAGGAATTAGTAAATATGCTTATACGAATGGGATGCGAGACAAATCTTAATTTCGGTGAACTAGTAAACGTGAGTCCTTTTGCTAAAAGTCTTTCAAGTCGAATATAAACTATACTATAAAGATAAGAATAGGAGAACTTAATATGAGAAATGCCGTCATTATTGATTCTGTCCGTACTGCAGTAGGGCGTATGGGAGGAACGTTAAAAGATATCGAGGTGGATTATTTAGCGGCCAAAGTGTTAGACGAAATTTTGGTGCGTACTGGAATCGATAAAAGTCATGTAGATGAAGTGATTCTTGGTCAAGCAAAACAAAGTACAGATGCTCCCAATTTAGCTCGTTTGGCCCTTTTACGTGCTGGGCTTCCTATTGAAATAACTGGGTACACGGTTCATCGTCAATGTGGCTCTGGAATTCAAGCAATGAATAATGGTGCACAACAAATTATGTGCGGATTATCAGATATCATCATTGCTGGCGGTGCTGAAAGTATGAGTACAGCACCATACTATCTTCGAAATGCTCGATATGGATTTGGAGTAGGAAATGCTGAAATTCTTGATTCAAATACGGAAAGTCAGCCCCGGGCACAGCCGATTGAAACTTACGGCCATTTAACGATGGGGATGACAGCAGAGAATTTAGCTGAACAATACTCTATATCTCGAACAGAACAAGATGAATTTGCACTTAGAAGTCAAGAAAATGCTCAAAGAGCGATTTCTACAGGTTTATTTACCGATCAAATTGTTCCTTTTGAAGTCAAGACAAAAACAGGAACGATAGAGTTTAAGGTCGATGAACATCCAAGAGCAACGAGCATGGAAAAGCTATCTCAGTTAAAGCCCGTTTTCAAAGAAAATGGGACGGTCACTGCAGGAAATACAAGTGGTCGTAACGATGGGGCAGGAGTTGTACTACTCATGTCGGAGGAAGCAGCTGAACGCTATGAAAAGAAACCAAAAGCTAAAATTATTGCTCAGGCTGTCGCCGGTGTATCGCCAGAAATTATGGGAATCGGACCTGCACCTGCCACACGCAAAGCATTGAAACAAGCGGGTTTAACATTAGACGATATCGGTCTGATCGAATTGAATGAGGCCTTTGCTGCTCAATCGCTGGCTGTTATTAAAGAACTAGAATTGGATATGAATCGAGTAAACGTCAACGGAGGTGCCATTGCTTTAGGGCATCCACTAGGAGGTACCGGTGGAGTACTTATGACAAAGCTGCTTCATGAAATGGAACGACGTGGAGAAAAGTACGGATTAGTTACATTTTGTATTGGTGGTGGTTTAGGTATAACAACGATAGTTGAAAATTTACAAGTTTAATAATAAAACTGTTAATTAAGATGTTTTATTTACTATCTAACATTACGGAGATGAATAATCATGAAAACGAAAGAATGGGGTGCCATATACAATGCTAGACTAACGAGTGTCGAGCAAGCGATCAATAGGATACAGTCAGGTCAAAAAGTATTCCTTGCACCTTTTTGTAACGAACCACAAACGTTAGTAGAAGAACTCGTTCAACAAAAGAATCGTTTACAAGATGTATTTCTATATAATCTTGTGATTGGCAGTCCATGTTTATATGCAGATCCAGATTGTCACTCACATTTTAAAATTCGTACCTTTTTAAGCTCTTCTCTTTTAAAAAGCGCATTTTTAAATCAAGTGTGCGACTATGTTCCTGTAAATCTTTCAGAAATTCCGCACTGGATTCATCAAGAGAACATAGATATAGCTCTTGTACAAGTTTCACCTCCAAATGATGAAGGATATTGCAACCTAGGTATATCCGTAGATGCTGTACAAACACTGATTAAGCAAGCAACGGTCGTCATTGCACAAGTGAATAACCAACTTCCGCTTACTTACGGAGATACTCTCGTACATGTATCAGAAATTGATCATTTTGTTGTTTCTAATCGACCATTACTTAGCGTTCCTGATGGAAAACCATCTGACGAGGAGCTGACGATTGGAAAATACGTCGCAGAACTTATACCGGATTACGCAACGATTCAAGTAGGACTTGGTAAGATTGCAAAGAGTGTTTTATTATCTCTTACATCAAAAAAAGGATTAGGTGTTCATTCAGGATCAATCACCGATCCCGTTACAGAGTTGATTGATCTTGGTGTGATTACAAATGAGCGAAAAGAGATTAATCCTTACAAAACAGTATGTGCAACGCTAACTGGTACAGAAACATTATATAAATATGCCCATCAGAATCCAAACATACAATTGTTCCCCACAGATTATACTCACAATGCTGCAATTATTTCAAAAATAAGTAATTTCCATTCTATCAATTCGGCGCTTGAAGTCGATATATTCGGTCAAATTAATGCTGAGCAGGTTAGCAGCTATCCAGTAGCTGGTGTTGGCGGCCAAATGGATTTCATTCATGGAGCGAGGCTCTCACAAGGTGGAAAGGCTATCATAGCACTTCCTTCTACAGCGAAGAGAGGAACTGAATCACGCATTAAAATTAAGCTTCCATATGTTACGTCCATCAAATCTGAAATCGATTATGTTGTGACCGAATATGGAATTGCTAAATTGTTTGGAAAATCGCTCACTGAAAGAGCACAGGCTTTAATTCATATAGCACATCCTGATTTCCGTGAAGCACTTTCTCATGAATTTGAGCAAAGCCTATCTGTGAAAGCTTAAATGATATAACAGGACCTTGACCGACTATTAATAGTATAAAAGGGAGGGAAATCATGAAAGAATCTGCTGTTTTAAATAATCAAAAAGTTCAGACTTCTATTTTTACTGATGAGCATGTTATGTTTCGTGATTCGCTTAGAAAGTTTCTCGAAAAAGAAGCGGTGCCTTTTTTTGACGAGTGGGAAGCGGATCGTATTATCCCGAGGTCCTTTTGGGAGAAGATGGGTGAAAAAGGATTCATTTGTCCATGGGTAAGTGAAGAATATGGCGGTTTAGGTACGGATTTTGCCTTTTCCGCTATTTTAGGAGAAGAGTTAGCAAGAGTAGGTGCAGGGTTAACAGGAATTGGTACACATAGCAACATTATTGTTCCTTATATTGCCTCATTTGGTACAGAAGAGCAAAAAAGGAAATACCTTCCTGGCTGTGTAAGCGGGAAAATCATAACAGCTATTGCCATGACTGAACCAGGGGCTGGCTCAGATTTAGCCAGCATTCGTACAACAGCAATTAAGGATGGTGACCACTATGTCATTAATGGGCAAAAAACATTTATTACCAATGGTGTTCATTCAGACTTAATTATCGTTGCTTGTAAAACAGATCCAAAAGCATCACCGCCGCATAAAGGGGTTAGTTTATTGCTCGTGGAGAGAGATACGTTAGGTTTCTCTAGAGGGCGTAAATTAAATAAAGTAGGTATGCATAGTCAAGACACAGCTGAACTCATTTTTGAGAATGCTAGAGTTCCGGTTTCCAATCTTCTAGGAGAAGAAGGAAAGGGTTTTTCCTACTTAATGACTAAGCTGCAACAGGAAAGATTAATTGCCTCTCTTAATGCTCTTGTAGCAGCTGAAGACATGCTTCAACTAACTATTCAATATGTAAAAGAGCGCGAAGCCTTTGGAAGATCAATCAGTAAGTTTCAAAATACACAGTTTAAAATTGCTGAAATGGCTACTGAAGTTCAAATTGGCCGTACTTTCGTTAATGATTTAATTGCTAAACATATCGATTCAGAAAATATCGTGACTCAAGTATCGATGGCTAAATGGTGGATTACCGATATGGCAAAACGTGTGGCGACAGAATGTATGCAGCTGCACGGAGGATATGGCTATATGGAAGAGTACAAGATTGCCCGTCGCTATCGAGATATTCCAGTTACTTCAATCTTTGCAGGATCCAATGAAATTATGAAGGTCATTATTTCAAAACAATTAGGCTTATAAAAAAATAACAATTTGAAGGGATGGATTATAATGGGAAAATTAGAAAATAAGGTTGCAGTTGTTACAGGTTCAGGTCGTGGAATTGGTCGAGATATCGCGTTATTAATGGCTAAAGAAGGAGCAAAGGTCGTTGTCAATGATTTGGGCGGTGGATCTGATGGAAATGGGAACGATACAAAAGTGGCGGATGAAGTAGTTCAAGAAATTAGAGAACTAGGTGGAGAAGCTGTAGCCAATTATGATTCAGTTTCTGAATATGAAAGCGCTACAAAAATTGTAGAAACAGCATTAACGGAGTTTGGCCGTATCGATATTGTTGTCAATAATGCTGGTATTTTACGAGATCGCATGCTGTTCAAAATGAGTGAAGAGGAATGGGATGCTGTTATTGCGGTACATCTAAAAGGCTCATTTAATATGACAAGAGCAGCCGCTCCATATTTTAAAGAACAAAAAAGCGGCCGCTTCATTAACTTTACATCTACATCAGGCTTAATTGGTAATGTTGGTCAAGCAAACTATGCTGCAGCAAAATTAGGGATTGCGGGTCTTAATAGAATAACAGCGTTGGATATGGCCCGCTATAATGTAACAGCTAATGCGGTCGCGCCGTTTGCATGGAGTCGATTGATTGGTTCCATTCCGACTGAGACAGACGACCAAAAGGCTAGAGTCGATAAACTTAAGCAACTATCCCCAGCTCATATTGCACCATTAGTCGCTTTCTTAAGTTCGGATGAAGCGGCTGATGTTTCCGGCCAAATTTTCGGTGTTAGAGGCAAGGAAATTATGGTCTTTTCACAGCCGCGTCCAGTTCGTTCTGTTTATAATGCAGAAGGCTGGTCCATCGATAGCCTAAGTTCGATTAAAGGATCCTTACAATCTAGTTTTACTCCGCTTGAAGTAAGTGCTGACGTATTCCCATATGAGCCATTAGTATAATGCTAAATAAATAATTTTAATAGTTATGAGCTTGAGCGCGTATATTGTTTCAAGCTCATAACCGTTATTAAAAAGATAAGGGGGATTACATGTTAGAAGGAATACGTGTTATCGATTTTTCTCAGTATCTTCCAGGACCTCATGCAACCTTACGTTTAGTAGATATGGGAGCCGAAGTCATTAAAGTCGAATCGCCTCAAGGAGATCCTTCTCGAGCTTCTGCTGGAATAAATGGAAATGGTTTTGTTTTTTTAACACAAAATCGAAATAAAAAAAGCGTCGTATTAAATTTAAAGGATCCTATAGATCGAAAGAATGCCTTAAATCTAATTAGTGAAGCTGATGTTGTCCTTGAAAGCTTTCGCCCAGGAGTGACGGATCGACTTGGGATTGGTTATGAACATGCTGCCCAAGTTAAAAAAGATATTATTTATTGCTCGCTTTCAGGTTATGGCCAAACGGGATCAATGAGTCATTTAGGTGGACACGACATTAACTATATGTCGATAAGCGGGCTGCTTGCGCAGTTAAAGGATGAAAAAGGACGTCCGGTGCAACCGAGCACGACAATAGCAGATTTTGTAGGAGGGATATCCGCTAGTGAAGCCATTTTAGGCGCATTAGTGAAAAAACTAAGAACAGGGGAAGGTTCTTATATTGATCTATCGATTACAGACTCTCTATTCTCCCTTATGTCCAATCATATTGTAATCGAACATGCCACAGGGGAGCAGCACGGTGTTTCAAAGCTTAATAATAAATACGTCTGCTATTTCTTATATGAAACAAAAGATAGTAGATTTGTGAGTTTAGGAGCTTTGGAAGCGAAATTTTGGAGGAATTTCTGTACAGCTTTGAATAAAGAACATTGGATCTCAGAACATTTTTCACTAGCTCAACCAAGTAATCCTGTATTTAACGAAATGAAGGAAGTATTCGCTAATAGAACATTGGCCGAATGGACGCAGTTTTCTTACCAAGTAGATTGCTGCTTAGCTCCTGTTCTAGAAACTGGTGAATTATATAATCATCCATTTAGCCAAGAAAGAGGACTTATTGTCGAAAAAGAAGAGATACGATATACAGCAACAAAATATCCAGCTATTGAAGACTATTACACAGCTCCACCAAAGTTTGGACAACATTCAGATCAGGTAAAAGAACAATATAAAAGGAAAGTTTAAGTGAAAGGGGTAAAATGCTTTGATTAATCTTGATAACTTTTCTCTCCTGTCCCTTTATGAAGTGTTAGAACAAACTGCGGTCAAATATCCTAATCAAGTGGCGGTAATAGACGGTGAAATTAAATTAAGTTATAGCGAGTTAAAGGAAACGATTGATGCTTTCGCTTCCGTTCTATATGAAAAAGGAATTCAAAAAGGCGATCGAATCGGGTTAATGTTACCGAATGGGATTCACTATATGATTTCTTATTATGCTATTCAGCGTTTAGGCGGAATTGTTGTACAAGTTAACCCTTTATATCAAACATCTGAACTCCAATATATGCTGGATGACGCAAAGCCGAAATTGTTTATTTGCGGTAGAAATCAAGCTGAAAAACTAGAGAAAATTGAGGATTTTAAAAACGTACATGTCATTTTCACAAAGGATGAAAGCAATAAGGATCAAATCCTATTAAAAGGAAAGAACTGTACACTTCCTTCACTAAATATTAATCCAAAGGAGGATGTAGCTGTTTTACAGTATACAGGTGGAACAACTGGCAGATCTAAAGGGGTTATGTTAACTCACTTTAATATTATTAGTAATATTCATCAATCGGGCAGTGTTGTTTCATCGGTCATGAAGGAAGGAGAAGAGCGCATATTAGGAGTGGCACCGCTGACACATGCTATGGCTATGACAAATATGAATTATACTGTCCGATTTGCTGCTACATACATTATTGTAGAGAAATTTGAAGTGACGAAAGTTTTACAAACAATTAGTCAATATAAACCTACAATGATGTTAGGCTCTCCAACGATGTATATTGCTTTACTGAATCATCCTAACCTAGGGAAAAATGATTTATCTTGCTTTAAAATTTGTATTTCCGGCTCTGCCCCTCTTCCTGTAGAAGTTTTAAAAGAATTAGAGCGAAAATCCGGAGCACATATTTTCGAAGGATACGGTTTATCAGAAGCAACAACATCCACTCACCGAACTCCAGTAGATGGAGAAAGAAAGATTGGCAGCGTTGGCATTCCAGTCCCTTTAACAGAATCAAAAATAGTAGATATCGAAACAGGGACGAGAGAGTTAGCGACTGGAGAACGTGGTGAACTTATCGTGAAAGGCCCACAAGTGATGAAAGGGTATTGGAATAAGTCTGTAGAAACAGCTCTTACGATTCGTGATGGTTGGCTATACACAGGAGACATAGCTGTTCGTGATAAAGACGGATACTATTATATAGTCGGCAGGAAAAAAGATATGGTGATTGCGGGCGGCTTGAATATTTACCCAACTGAAGTGGAAGAAATGCTCTATCAGCATCCAGCAATAGCTGAAGCGTGTGTGTTTGGCGTACCTGATGCGTATCTTGGTGAAAAACTGTTAGCCATTGTGATATTGAAACAGGGTGAAAACATTAGTGAACAAGAATTGCTAAGTTGGTGTGAAGGTCGAATTGCAAGATATAAAATTCCAAGAGCTATCGAATTTCGGGAGGCTTTACCTAAAACAATAGTTGGGAAAATATTGAGGCGCCGACTTGTTGAAGAATATAAAGAAAAACTGAATCAATTGTAAAAGTATTAGCAGTATGATTAATCATTTTAAATTAAAGGAGTGTTAGAGAATGGATTTTAACTTATCATCTGATTTAGTAGAAATGAAAAAATCAATTAGAGATTTTGTCGATAATACAGTGGATTCTCTTGCTGATCAAATTGAAAGAGAAGATAGAATCCCAGAACATATTATGAAAATGAGTAAGGAAATCGGCCTGTTTGGTCTAAGTATTCCAGAGGAATACGGTGGACTAGGAATTGATATGGTTGGTAAATGCGGCATTTATGAAGAGATTGGTCGTACATCTAATGGATTTACAACGGTAATTGGTGCTCATACAGGTATTGGTTCAGTTGGAATCGTTGAGATGGGGAATGAGGAGCAAAAAAGAAAATATTTGCCGGGTATGGCTTCAGGAGATTTGATTGGAGCGTTTGCTTTAACAGAACCAAGTGCAGGTTCTAATGCCGTTGCCTTAAAGACGAGAGCCGTGAGAAAGGGAGATAAATATATTCTTAATGGATCCAAGCATTATATTACAAACGGGCCGATTGCCGATATATTTACTGTTATGGCCGTTACTGATCCAAGTAAAGGAGCGAAAGGGATTACTTCCTTCATTGTAGAAAAAGGCAGTAAAGGACTTATCATTGGCAAGACTGAAGAAAAAATGGGATTACGCGGCTCCCACTCCTCTGAAATTTTCTTTGAGGATTGCGAAGTTCCAGTTGAAAATGTTCTTGGTGTAGAAGGGCTGGGTTATGTAAATGCCCTGAAGATTCTTGCGAATGGTCGAGCTGGACTCGCGGCACGTAATCTCGGATCATGCCAAAAGTTGTATGAATTATCTGTCAAATACGCACATGAGCGTGAGCAGTTTGGCAAGCCGATTTTTGAGCAGCAAGTCATTCAGCATTATTTAGCTGAAATCGCATTGGACGTCGAAACATTGCGTTCAGTTACCTATCGAGTGGCATGGATGGTTGACCAAGGCATGAATGTTATTAAGGAAGCAGCAATGGCGAAGCTTCTTGGTTCAGAAATCTATAATCGCATCGCTGACAAAGCGGTTCAAATTCACGGTGGGATTGGCTACATCAAAGAGTATCCAATTGAAAGATATTATCGCGATGCTCGTATTACAAAAATTTATGAAGGAACATCTGAAATTCAAAAGAACATTATTGCTGCCCAAATACACAAAGAGTACTTAAAAACTGTACCAACTGTCCATGCTTAATTAATAGATTGGTAGCTTTCCAGCCTTTATACAATGATCCGAAAATTGCACACTAATGATAGTGAAGATTGAGAGGAGCAGGCATATGAAAGGAATTATTTCCTACGGAGCATACATTCCGTATAATCGTCTCCAACGAAAAAAAATTGGGGAATTCTTTGGTAAATCTACGTATAGCGGGGAAAAAGCTGTTGCTGGCTATGATGAAGACAGCGTATCGATGGGCGTTGAGGCAGCACTTGATTGCTTACATGGAACAGATTCAAAAGAGATTGATGCTGTTTATTTTGCGACAACGAGTGCTCCTTATAAGGAAAAAGGGTCGATTTCCACGATTGCTGCGGCATTACATTTAAAAGAAAATGTCCGAGGAATCGAAGCAGCCTCGTCTTTAAGAAGCGGCACTTCTGCTATTTTAGCAGCTAATGAACTCGAGCAAACGCTTGTTATTGCCTCAGATTGCCGGACAGGGGCCCCTACTGGACAAAACGAACAGTGGTTTGGCGATGGAGCGGCTTCTTTCTTAATTGGTCACGGGCCGGAAGTAATCGCCAACGTTATTGATGCAGTGAGTGTACAGGGCGAATTGGTCAGTGAATGGCGCAGTCAAACCGATTCATTTACTCAAAATTGGGAGGAACGTTTAGGTTCAACGGTATTTTTAAAGCAAGTGAAAGAAGTCGTTACCCCTTTTTTAGAAAAAAACAATTGTACTGCTGATGCCATTAACAAGGTTATTATATCTGGTCCAGGAACACGTGCTCATACACAAGCGGCTAGTGCCGTTGGATTCCAAAAAAATCAAATACAAGACCCCTTATTTGATTCAGTAGGTGCTGCCGGAAATGCTCATGCTCCGATGATGCTCGTTTCTGCATTAGAAGAAGCAAAGCCTGGGGATCAGCTTCTTGTCGTAGCATTTGCAGAAGGACTGGATGTCATGTTGCTAGAGGTGACAGAGGCCATTTCTCGTCTTGCTAAAAGAAAAGGCGTTCAAGGTTATTTAACGGTTAAAAACGATCAAACGTCTTATAGTGATTATTTAAAATGGAGAAATCTTCTTGAAACAGAGCCGCCAAGAAGACCAGAAACAGAGCGTCCGTCCGCTCCCGCTCTATATAGGGGGTATCATCAAAACCTTTCATTTACCGGATCGAAATGTAGAAATTGTGGTACACCACAATTTCCAAAGCAACGTATTTGTACCCAATGCCAAGTAAAGGATGAAATGGACGATTATCGCTTTGTTGGACAATCTGCTAAAGTAATGACTTATACACTCGATCATTTAGCTGCCTCACCTGCTCCTCCAATGATTGTAGCGGTTGTGGATTTTGATAAAGGAGGACGCATTATTTGCGAAGTGACCGATTGTCATCCAAAAGAAATAGAAATTGGGATGAATGTTGAGATGACATTCAGACGTTTATATGAAGCTGGGGGGATCAGTAATTATTTCTGGAAAGCCCGACCAATCAGGCAAAAGGAGAGTGTCTAGTATGAGCAGAAAGGGAATTAGCGATAAGGTAGCCGTTATTGGAATGGGCTGTACAAGATTTGCCGAGCATTGGGATAAAAGTGTTGATGATTTATTAGTGGATGCTGCGTATGAAGCATTCGCTGATGCCGGTATTGAACCAGCGGATATAGAAGCGGCGTGGTTAGGAACGATGATTTCTGGATATGCAGGGATTACTCTTTCGGGACCGTTAAAAACACAATTCATTCCAGTTACGAGAGTAGAAAATATGTGCGCAACAGGCTCTGAAGCATTTCGAAATGCTTGTTATGCAGTAGCTTCAGGTGCATATGATATCGTTCTGGCAATCGGGGTTGAAAAACTGAAGGATTCAGGATTTAGCGGATTGAATTCACCTAAGCCGCCAAGTGATGGGACAGCCCCTAATTTTTCTGCCCCCGCTTCTTTTTCCTTCCTCGCCCCAGCCTATTTTGATAAATATGGATTATCGGCAGAGCAAGGAAGAGAAGTACTGTCACGGATTGCTTGGAAAAATCACTATAATGGCTCGTTGAATCCTAAAGCTCAATACCGTAATGAAGTTCCAATGGAGAAAATTTCGAACTCTCCGATGGTAGCAGCCCCGCTTGGAATTATGGATTGTTCGGGGGTGGCAGATGGAGCTGCTGCTGCCATTATCGTTCGAACAGAAGATGCCCATAAATATAGAAAAGATCCGATGTATGTCAAAGCGCTATCGATTGCAGCTGGACCTGGAGATGGTCGATTACGTCAGGACTTTGATTTTACAAGCATTAAGGAAAATGTTATATCTTCACAAGCTGCTTATCGTGAAGCGGGAATTAAAGATCCGCGCAAAGAAATTAGTATGGCGGAAGTGCATGACTGCTTTACTCCTACAGAATTGGTCATTTATGAAGATTTAGGATTTAGTGAACGCGGGCAAGGTTGGAAAGACGTTTTAAATGGTGTTTTTGAACTGGGTGGAGAACTGCCGGTTAATCCAGATGGAGGGCTAAAGTCATTTGGACATCCGATTGGAGCTAGCGGCTTGCGAATGTTATACGAAATGTATTTACAATTCCAAGGCCGTGCAGGTAAACGCCAATTAGATAATCCAAAGATTGGACTCACCCACAATTTAGGTGGAACACCCATGCAATGTGTTTCTTTCGTATCTATCGTAGGGAAAGAGTTGTCTTAATAATATAGAAAAGGAGTGGAGATTTTGAGCACAGGACTAAAAGAGAAAATCGGTATGAAATTAGATACGTATACCTTTAAAGTAGAAAAAGGGAAAATTAAGGAATTAGCACTTGCAATTGGTGATTTGCGAGAGGAATACCTAAATGGAGAAGCGATTTTACCCACTTTTCCAACTGTGATTGATTTCTGGGGCGGAGGAGCTTCTACATCTGACCTATTGGGGTTAAATGTTAAAAAAGTTCTTCATGGGGAACAAGAGTATGAATATTTAGGAGAAATTAAACCAGGTGATGAAATTACAGTAACTGGTGTAGTTGAAAAAGTATATACAAAAGCAGCTATGAATTTTGTCATTCTCAAAAAAGAGTTTGTAAATCAACATGGTGAAACGGTCTTAATTAGCCGTTCAACTGTTATCGAAAGACACTAGGAGGGGATTATATGGAGATCGGTTATCAATTTGAACCATTACACAAAGAGGAAATTACGCATTCACAGCTTGTTCGATATGCAGGAGCGTCAGGAGATTTCAATCCTATTCACACGGTTGTACCATTTGCAGAATCTGCCGGATTAGGTGGTGTAATCGCTCATGGCATGCTAATTATGGGATTTGTTGGCCAAGCAATTGGTCAATGGTTTTCAACAAAAGATCTTGCAAAATTCTCTACTCGTTTTAGAGCAATGACAAGACCAGGAGAAAAAATTACTGTTCAGGGCCACGTAGTAGATGAAACAGCAGAACGCTGGATTTGCCAGGCTGAGGCAGTAAACGATGAAGGAGAAGTGAAAGTGAAAGCTTTCTTTGAAATCAAGAAAAGATAGTGTTAAAAAGGGGCAGACCTGATAGCCATCAAGTTAAGAAAATGATATAAAAAACAAAAAATGACCATCCTGATTCAGTATGCAACTGAATCAGGATGGTCATTTCTTTAATTCATATTCCATTATATCCGCAAAAAATAGATTGGATACTCTTTTTAGTACCATTTCATCTCCCTCTATTGGTTATGATGGCAGATTGAAGTCTTATTTAAGGTTTAGAAATCCATCTATCTATGACTAATATAAGTATAAAAGAAAAGAGTCAATTTTATGAAAAATTAAGACAAAGTCTTCGCCATGTTTGCAGCCAGTTCCCGAATTCCTATTGGAGAGAGTTAGGTGCCGACTTAGCTTATCTTGAAATTTTTATAAAATTATTTCTAATTTTATAAAAAATTATCATTTTATGTAAAATATTGTTTACTTATATCTAGATTAATATTATCCTAGATATATTCAATATATTGAATATATTGAATATAATGTAAATTTATACATATTAAAAAATACAAAAGGAGTGGAGAGTTTGAGCACAGGACTACAAGAGAAAGTCGGTATGAAATTGGATACATATAATTTCAAAATCGAAAAAGGGAAGCTTAGAGAGCTTGCCCTTGCGATTGGTGATTTGCGAGAGGAATCCTTAAAAGGAGAGTTGGTCTTACCTACCTTTCCAACTGTTGTTGATTTTATGGGTGAAGAAACCTCTACGTTGGAGGATCTATTAGGGTTAAATCTACAAAAGGTTCTTCATGGGGAACAAGAGTATGAATATTTAGGAGAAATGAAACCAGGCGATGATCTTACAGTAACAGGTGTAATTGAAAATGTGTATACAAAAGCATCTATGGATTTTTACATTATCAAAAAAGAGTTTGTAAATCAAAATGGTGAAACGGTATTAATTAGCCGTTCGACTATTATCGAAAGACACTAGGAGGGGATTATATGGAAGTCGGTTATCAGTTTGAACCATTACATAAAGAAGAAATTACTCATTCACAGCTTGTTCGATATGCAGGAGCATCAGGAGATTTCAATCCTATTCACACAGTTGTACCATTTGCGGAATCTGCTGGATTAGGTGGTGTAATCGCTCATGGCATGCTGGTTAAGGGGTTTGTTGGCCAAGCAATTAGTCAATGGTTTTCAACAAAAGATCTTGTAAAATTCTCTACTCGTTTTAGAGCAATGACAAGACCGGGAGAAAAAATTACTGTTCAGGGCAGCGTAGTAGAGGAAACAGAAGATCGCTGGATTTGTCAAGCCGAGGCAGTAAACGAGGCAGGAGAAGTTAAGGTAAAATCTTCCTTTGAGATTAAGAAAAGATAGTGTGAAAAGGGACAGTCTCCCTGTTCAATATGTTGTATATAGGAAAATTGATATACAACATATTGAGGAGGTAAGGTCTGTCTCTTTACTTTTCCTTATTTATTACTAAATCATTTTTTGGGAGGAGATATTGTGAACGGAAAAACGGTCATTATAACTGGAGGCGGTAGCGGTATTGGTAAAGCCATGGCGATGAAATTTGCTGGAGAAGGCGCAAATGTAGTCATTACTGGCCGGAATCCTGAGCGGTTAAAACAGGCAAAGGCGGAAATGAAATCACTGAACGGTCAAGTACTGGATTTTCAAATGGATGTTCGTGATCCTGAACATGTGCAGGCAATGATTCTTGCAACAAAAAATCAATTTGGAAAGATAGATGCACTTGTGAATAACGCTGCTGGAAATTTCGTTTGTCCTGCCGAAGAGCTTTCGATAAATGGCTGGAAATCTGTTATTGATATCGTATTAAATGGGACATGGTATTGTTCTCAAGCGGTTGGAAAAGAGTGGATTGCTAATAAACAAACCGGTAGTATTCTAAATATTGTAGCGACCTATGCATGGGGGGCTGGACCTGGCACTATACATTCAGCTAGTGCAAAAGCAGGAGTGCTATCGATGACGCGTACACTTGCTGTAGAATGGGGCAGTAAATATGGAATTAGGGTAAATTGCATTGCTCCGGGACCGATTGAAAATACAGAAGGGGTAACGAGATTAATCGAAACGAGGAATGTATATCAAGAGGCTATTAATTCTGTACCTCTAAAACGATTTGGGAAAGCTGAAGAAATTGCTAATCTAGCAAACTTCTTATTATCACCAGAAGCTGAATATATTAATGGCGAATGTATTACTATGGATGGAGGAAGATGGTTAAATAATCAAATTAGTAAGAATTAGTCTAGATATATTCAGAAATATTGTGTTATTTTTAATCATAACGATACCTTTCTTGGATGTAGTGGGTAAACTTCATTCTAGAAGGTGTTTTTTTTTGTAGTGAGTTCATGAATGATTAGTTTAAGAAAAAAGCTGCTCAAAAAGAATAATAAAGGAATGAAAATAATGAGTACATCGCTAATAGAAAAAGGAATCAATTTCGCTCTTTCCGCTCACCATGGACAAATGCGCAAGCAAACAACAATTCCTTACGTCGTTCATCCCCTATCTGTCGGCTTCCTTTTACAAAAATATGGCTATAACGAGGAGACAATAACAGCTGGTATTTTACACGATGTGCTTGAAGATACCCAAGCTACGTATGAGCAACTCGTCGATGAATTCGGCTTTAGGATAGCCAATTTAGTAGAAGAAGCATCAGAAAAAGATAAAACCTTACCATGGAAAGTACGAAAATTACATACAGTGGAGACAATTCACTCTTTATCCAAAAATGGAGCGGCAATCGTCTGTGCGGATAAGTTGAATAATCTTTCGTCTATCAAAGAAGAAGGTAGTAGGATAGGGGAAGAAGTATGGAATCGGTTTAATAGTGGAAAAGAAGAACAGGATTGGTATTATCAATCGATTGCCACTCAGTTGTACAGAACGGAAGTAGAAAAGAATTTGCTTTTAGCATTTGATCAAACTGTACAAAAGGTGTTTGGTCAGGATAAAAATCTTTCATTTAAAGAAATAGATAGTTATTTTGAATTTCCATACGGTGTCGCTGACTCACAACTAGAAGAATGGGACAATGAGCCGCACGGGAAGATTAAAGCAATTGTTTATCGTCGACTCAATACTCTATATGTACATCAAGACGAGTGCGTATTCAATCTAATTGATTATTTACAGCAGTGCGGACTGGAGTTTCAAACAAATTCAGATGGTCCTATACTTATCGGTTGTTTGGGTGTATCTTTAATGGAACAATATCAAATGAACGAACTAGAAATCGCTAGACATATATTTAGAAATTTAAAGAAATTATAGAAAGTTCTTTTATAATGGATATACCAAAAGAGAAGTTTAATTCTGAAATGAAATATCGAACAAAATACATATGTAAAGTTAACTGAAAATGAATGGGAGATTTTTGAAATGGATTTACAATTACAAGGGAAAAACATATTGATTACGGGCGGGTCGAAAGGGATAGGAAAAGCCATTGCTCAGGCCTTTGTTTTAGAAGGAGCGAATGTATCGATTGCTGCCCGCGGCCTAGAATCTTTACAAAAGACAAAAGAAGAGTTTGGCGGCAACGTATCCATTTTCCAAGCGGATATTTTAAGAGCAGATGAACGAGAAAAACTCATGCAATCTTTTATTAAACAAAACGGAACAATAGATGTCCTAATTAATAATGCAGGTGGCAGTAATGGGGGCAGAGCCCTAGATACAGAGATGGATCTATTTTATAAGGCGCTAGAGCTAAATTATTTTTCCGCCGTTCATTTAAGTAAATTAGCGACTGAGCATATGAAAACCTCTCGCAGCGGATCCATTATTAACATTACATCTATATTTGGAAGAGAGAGCGGCGGAAAAGTGACTTATAATAATGCCAAATCGGCTTTGATTAGCTTTACTAAATCGTTCGCTGATGAGGTAATCCCTTATGGAATTCGTGTAAATAGCATTGCTCCAGGAAGTATTCTTCACGAAACAGGAAATTGGAAAAAGCGAATTGAAGAGAATCCTCAGCAAATGAAAGAATTTATTCAGCATGAAATTCCTGCAGGTCGTTTTGGCACTCCTGAAGAAATAGCCAATGTTGTTACTTTTCTAGCTTCTGATAAAGCTTCTTGGATTGTCGGAGCTAGTATAAATGTAGATGGTGGACAATCTAGGATGAATTTTTAAAGAAAATCAGAGCATAGTTTGATGCATGCTCTGATTTTTTATTCATCCTATCAAATAAAACGTACGATATCGTTTACCGGAAGACGAGAAGAGCCGTATGCTGGGGCAGCAGCTTTTCCAAGTGCTATTAAAACAATAGGAAAAGTTCCTTCTGGCAACTCAAATCTTTCAGCGAATTTCACCTTATCGAATCCACCCATTGTAACGGTATCATAGCCTTTTTCTTTAGCAATTAACATGAATTGCATAGAAATGAGTCCTGCATCAAAAGAAGCGATATTTTTTCTAGCTTCTGTTGAGATTTGTGGATATACACGTCGAGTACTATCAATCATTTGCTTTGTGATTGCTTCGTTCATATGACCTTCAGCAAAGTTTTGGTTATAAATTTGCTCTACTTTTTGATACATTTCGTGGTCACCTAATACAGCGATAACAGCAGAGCTTGTTTCTACTTGTTCTTGATTATTCGCAATGGTTCTTAATTCTTTTTTTACTTCTTGATCTTGAATCACAAGAAAGCGCCAAGGTTGAAGATTACTAGAAGATGGAGCGGATGCTGCCATCTGAATCATTTCTTCAATTTCTTCTTTTGGAATACTGAATGTTGGATCATATACGCGGACAGACTTTCTAGCTTTCATGATTGAATATATATTTGAATCAATTGTTGTAGTCACTGATATTCCTCCTTTATTAAAACTTACTATTAGTAAGTTTACAGACTATAGCTTACCATTAGTAAGTTTTCTGCGTCAATAAATATACATATATGATAAGATAAAAATAGATAAATGAAGATTAAATGGGGGAGCGCATTGAAGAAGTCTAACTGTGAAACTAAAGTGGATGTTTGTAGTAACTACCATAGTACGATAGAATTTATCGGAAGAAAGTGGATGGGGATCATCATTTATACTTTAATGTCCGGACCAAAGCGATATCATGAAATTCTTTCAGCGGTTCCAGGGATTTCAGATCGGCTTTTAACCAAACGACTGAATGAATTAGTTAACGCTAATATCGTAAACAAGCATTATCTTGATTCCTCTACAAAAAAAGTGGAGTATACACTAACTCCTAGTGGTGTAGCATTAAAAGAAGTAATTGTCGCCATACATCATTGGATAGAAGTGTATGAATGGGAACAAAATAAGTAAATCAATTTGTATCGCTCTTCAATTCGATTGTATGTGCCCTTGACTTTAGTTAGTGTAGATTTATGAACAAACCCATTCTGGTTCTGTGAAGGCTTGAAATCTCTACAGGGCTTTTTAAAAAAATAATAGGTTTTGTTAAAAATTCCATAATATTAAGGGAACCCATTATTTATGGGTTCCCTATTCCTCATATCTGCCAATAGTTGAATAAGCGACAACTACTGTCGAGTATTAGCTTATAATATTTATTACAATATATCTTTGGAGTAAACGATATTATTAGTTATCATTCAAATGATAGATTATTTGCACAACGCCAGAAGAGAACGTTCTTGTATTAACCATTTTTAAATTTATCCTCTGTTTTATATCAATAAACAGCGGTTTTCCTTCTCCCAAAACAACGGGGTGAATAGATAATCTAAATTCATCAACAAGCCCTAAATTTATAAAAGTTGTAATGAGGCTTGCTCCGCCATACAGCCAGATGTCTTTACCAGACTTTTTCTTCAATTTATTTACTTCTTCAAGAATATTATCATTTACAAATATTGTTTGATTATTAGTTTCTTTTTGTGTTCTGGAAAATACATATTTCTCTTTATTATGAACCAATCTCCAAATTTCTTTTTCAGTATCAAAGTCTTTATTTTTTGGAATATATTGTCCCCATAAATCGTAGCTCTTTCTACCATACAAAATAGTATCAATTTGATTCAAGAAATCAGTAAACCCCATATCAGGGTCCATAATGCACCAATCAACTTCTCCATTTTTCCCTTCAATAAAACCATCTAAAGTAACTGCTAAATCTAAAATTATTTTTCTCTGTTTTACGTTGTTTGTCATAACTCTTCATCCTTTTATCATTCAGGTTTTGTTTCTTCTGCCCCGTTTTCCTTTTTGAGAATACAGGAAATAAGTCTCGTCAATTTCAACGATACCATCAAAATGCTCAAAACCCATTTGTTTTAAAGCATTTCACTAAGTAACCTCTACGATTTTAGCCGATTTTCGCAGGGAATATTCTTTGAATATACAATCAACAAATGTAATTCATTCGTTACTTTTTCGGGTACGGTACAAGCAAGTATTGGTTGTGTCAGTGAAAGGTTTGCTACAGCATTTACAGCGATATCGTTGCCGACCATTATATTTTTCGAATTGACTGATTATAACAGAGCCAAATAATAAAAGAGTAGGATTAGATAAATGCATATCTATCATTGTTTAAGTTAGACTTTATATGTAAAATGAAGTGATAGCAGCAATGATAATTTAAATAAAACATATATAATGGAGCTTATTTTAAGCCGTTTATACATATAAACCACAATTATTAGAGAAAAACAACGTGGTATCAACAGAAGAAGGAGAGATTCGAATGAAAGATACAATCGTTCTAGGGCTTTATGTACTTGCCACAATATTAGCCTTACTATCGGCTATTATATATCCTTTAACAGGTATGAAAATCATTTTTAGTATAGCGACAGTATTATATGCTTGGATGAGCTATGCGTATTATTCTAAATATAAAAAAGGTAAGCAGAGAAAATAAGGAATTAGCGCTTTAATGGGTTATCAGAACAAACAGGGTTGCCTTATAAGATGAGGCAACCCTGTTTGTTCTTTATTTTTCTTTTAGTTAGTCGTTGCAACGAATTAAAACAAGAATAATTCATGTTCCGTATAAAGAAATTCTACATCATACCCTTTGTTGCGCAGAGAAGGGATTAAAGTGTGATGATACTTTTCCTTGTTAAGATCTTTAACGTAAATTTTAACCCCTGTACCTTTTCCTCTAATTTCACCAGTTAAAACGACTGTACCTATAGACTCTTCGATTTGTGCCTTAATAAAGTTTGAGTCATTCTCGAAATACTCATGGACTTCATATAAAAGAACGTTCATTTTCCCCATGCTGTTCCCCCTCTTTTTTTGAGATATAATCAGCATTCCGTCCTTACTATATATTACCATATCATTAAATAAATATTCTGAAAATACTTAATGAAATGTAAGTAATGATATAGAAGTTTATGTTTATATTCGGTCAAGAAAAAAAGGACCTTCCGAGAGTCCTTTTCTTCAACTGTTATATCGCCATCTTATGAGCGTGCTTTTAGTTTATTAATAATATGTTCAGTTACTTCCATTGTAGACGCAGTACCACCGATATCCGGAGTTTTTATGCCATCTTGTAGTACTTCCTCTATTGTGTCTAATAATAGAGTACCTAGCTCTTGCTCTCCAAAATGATCGAGCATCATTTTCCCTGTCCAAATTTGTCCAATTGGATTAGCAATTCCTTTGCCAACAATATCTGGCGCAGAACCATGAACAGGTTCAAACATGGATGGGAATTTTCCATTTAAATTAATATTAGCAGCAGGTGCAATTCCGATGCTTCCCATAATGGATGCACCGATATCCGTTAGAATATCTCCAAACAAATTGCTCGCTACAATCACATCAAAGGTATGAGGTTTTGAAACAAAGAAAGCGCTAAGAGCATCAATATGTATAGATTGTGTTTCGATATTGTCATACTTTCTTGAAACATCTTGAAAGACTTCATCCCAAAAAGGCATAGAATGAACAATTCCATTTGACTTTGTTGCACTTGTAACATGCCCTTTCCTTGTTTTGGCTAATTCAAACGCATAATCCATGGCACGCGTAATTCCTTTTCTAGTAAAAACAGCATTTTGAATCGCCATTTCATCTTCGCCAGAATGAATTCTTCCTCCAATTTCACTATATTCTCCTTCACTGTTTTCCCTTACTACAATGAAATCAAATTCTCGCGGGTTGGCGAGCGGAGACAGAATTCCTTTCATTTGTTTTGCAGGACGAACATTGATGACTTGTTCGAATTCTCTTCGGATATTAACAAGCAGTCCCCAAAGAGATACGTGATCTGCAACAAGTTTTGGATTTCCAACCGCTCCTAAAAAAACGGCATCACTTTGTTCTAGTTGCTTTAATCCATCTTTTGGCATCATCACACCGTGTTCTAGATAATATTCACAACTCCATGGATATTCTTTATATGTAAAGTTAAGCCCCCCATGAATATCGGCCAGCACATCTAAAACTTTAATGGCTTCTGGCATTACTTCTGTTCCAATTCCATCTCCAGGAATAACGGAAATCTCCCACTTTTTCATGTTGTATCCCCCTTGGATTCATACTATGCTTTTTCAAAATAATTTATAAGCATCTAATCTATTATACAAAACATTCCAATATTTTGTAGTATTAGACAATAAGAATGAGCAAAAATTTTTTACTTTTAAGAGTTTAGAAAATAGAAGAATACGTTATGATATTACTTGTATATCATTAAAATTTTTGAAGGAAGTGAATGAAGTGCTTTATGCTATTGTATTATTTATACTAGCAGGTTTAGCGGAAATAGGCGGGGGATACCTTATTTGGTTATGGTTAAGAGAAGGAAAATCTGTTTATTGGGGAATCTTTGGTGGAATAGCATTAGCTTTATACGGTGTGATTGCTACATTTCAATCATTCCCATCATTCGGTCGAGTGTACGCTGCCTATGGAGGAGTATTTATCGTGCTTTCTGTATTGTGGGGATGGGGCATTGATAAAAAAACACCTGATCTATACGATTGGATAGGGGCAGGTATATGCTTAGTTGGAGTTTCAGTCATATTATTAGCACCACGTCACTAACAACTCCCATGGCTAAAGCCGCCGGGGTCCTTTTCTCACAAATCTCCCACTTACCATCTTCCATAAGAAGAGACAGAGGCGAGACTGGGGTAAGCAACACTTGAGAGAAAAACAGTCTTGTTTCATACATACATTTCTTGTCAGGATTGTCGTGCAGTTCAGCTGCATTATCATTAAGCTGATACCAATGGGTACTTGCCAATCTATTTCTACAAAATAGTTAGTGTTCGTTGCGTATAGATTTTGAGGTTACATTTGTTCATATGTGAAAAAAACCTTAGTTCTGTATTGGAAAATCTTGATTTCCATAATATTGTAATTGTGCTATAGTTAATGGTATTACTTTTATTACCAATTTTATCATAAAACACAAATTACAAAAAGGAGATTACGATGATTACAGAGCATTTTTTTAATAATAAGATACTAGATATAGTATTTGAAAGTACATATTATGGCACTGTCATTGTTGATATTAATGGGAAAATCCAATATATAAGCAATAATTACTGTGAATTTTTAAAAATTGAACGGGAACTAGTGATTGGTGAGCACGTCACAAATGTGATTGAAAATACAAGAATGCATTTAGTAGTACAAACAGGTAAAGCCGAAATGGCCGACTTACATTTTCTTCATAACGATTTTGTTATTGCTAATCGAATCCCTATTATAAAAAATAATGAAATACTTGGTGCGATAGGGATTATTACTTTTAGAGATCTTGCTGATTGGAAGAATATGAACAGCCATATTAACGAACTTTTAATCAATTATAAATTTTATCAAAAGGAATGGGAAATACCAGGCGGGATTAAGTATTCTTCACATGATTTAATTGGAAAGTCACAAGAAATCCAAGAGTTAAAGGATTTTGTAAAAAGAGTCGCCATGGGGAATATATCTGTTTTAATTCGAGGAGAAAGTGGTACAGGTAAAGAAATTATTGCGCATAGCATTCATCAATTTAGCGGAAGAATGGATAAACCATTTGTAAAGGTGAATTGTGGAGCTATTCCGGAACAATTGATTGAATCGGAACTTTTTGGCTATGAGGCAGGTGCTTTTACTGGGGCAAAAAAGGGAGGAAAAATAGGAAAGTTCGAACTTGCAGATGGTGGAACAATTTTCTTGGATGAAATTGGTGATATGCCTTTGCATATGCAAGTTAAGTTATTAAGAGTTCTTCAGGAGAACGAATATGAGCCTGTAGGTTCGCTGTATCCTAAAAAAATAAATGTTCGGGTGATTGCAGCTACAAACCGTCCTTTAGAAAAATTGATTGAACAAAAGCTTTTTCGTGAAGATTTATTTTACCGAATTAATGCAGTTCAATTATTCATTCCTGCTTTACGTGATAGAACGGAAGATATCCCTTTACTTGTAGAGCATTTTCTAAAAAAGGCCGCAGCTAAGATAGGAAAAAGAATTACTTCTATACACCCGGAAGTTCTATCGTTAATTGAGCAATATGATTGGCCAGGAAATATAAGAGAATTAGAGAATGTAATTAATGCAGGGGTTCATCTATCAAGTAATGGAGAAATAAGAATAGATGATTTACCCCATTATTTGAAAAATTACAAGTTGGAAGCAGAGGAAAGAAGCTTAAAAGATATTGTAGAAGAAACAGAAAAGAAGGTAATTGAAAAAGCACTAAAGAAGTTTAATTTCGATAAAAACCGAGCAGCAGCAGCTCTTGGAATTGGGAATTCTACTATATACGATAAAATAAAGAAATATCAGATTCTGATCAAATAAAATAAATCCGGGATTTCGGAATGCACTCCGAAATCCCGGATTTATTTTTATTTTCAAATGAATGTTGGTTTTTCCTCAATAGATTAGGAAGAGATGCAATAAATTAGACACTATCAATATGTTACTTTCATCAATTATAGAAAGTTTTGCAGTAAAGACTTTCCAAACTTCTGGAAAAAATATTTAATTATTTAACAATTTAATCCTGAAAATGTTGATACCATTAAATTACAAAATTTGGCATAAATATTGCATTACATATAGTTAATATAACGAAAGGGAGGAATTTTATTTGGATATTGGATTTTTCACAAGAAAAATGGCCAATGATTTAAATACGTTAAATCATAGAAAAGTAGCCATACAAGAAGAGATGGGAAAATCATGGACATATTCGGATCTTCACCGTATATCAAACTCCTATGCAAATAAGCTTTGTGAACTTGGGGTTGAAAAAGGAGACCGTGTTGGCATCTTGCTTCATAACTGCCTTGAATATTTCGGTCTTTATTTTGCCGTTGCAAAAATTGGAGCAATTGCTGTCCGACTTAATTTTAGGCTTTCAAGTGCTGAGCTTGAATATGCATTAAACGATTCGCAGACGAAAATAGTATGTTTTCATTCGAATTTATCTAAGCAGCTGGAAGGGATTGTGAATCAAGTTTCTGTTGAGCGTTTTATTTGTCTTGAGAATAGCCAAGATGCTATCCCGCATTGGTCTGAACCATGGAGTATGTTAGAGAGCGGTTCGATAGAAGAAGTAAACGTGAGACATATTAAATTACATGATCCAGTTATGCTGATGTATACGTCTGGGACAACCGGAAGACCTAAAGGGGCGATTTGGACTCATGATACAACATATTGGTTTTCTGCAATACAAGCATTGAAATGGAAGTTTACTGGTCAGGAAGTTGGGATGACTACTGGTCCACTCTATCATGTTGGAGCTATGGAAGATATCGCCCTTCCGATTCTAATGATGGGTGGGACGGTTATTATTACGAAAAGCCAAGGTTTCGAGATTGGAAGGATTCTATCCGTAATAGAGAATGAAAATGTAACCGATTGTTTTTTATTCCCATTTATGATTTATGAAATGTTAAATATGCCTAATCTAGATCATTATAATTTGAAAGCTTTAAAAACAATTTATACCGGTGGTGACCCGCTCATGCCATGGGCGCTCGAACAATTGAAAATGAAGTTTCCACATCTTGGAGTTGTTCAAGTGTACGGTTTAACTGAAGGTCAACCAATTGCGGCTGCGCTCGATCCGGAAGATAATTTTACGAAGGGTCATACCGTTGGAAAGCCAATGCCTCTTACGGAAATTAATATCATTGATGATAATGGAAGGCCTCTTGCTGTTGGTGAAATTGGTGAAATTGCAATTAAAAGCCCGGGGGTTTCAGAGGGGTATTGGAGGAGACCTGATGCAACAATGGAAACATTTGTTGAAGGTTGGTGTAAAACAGGAGATTTAGGAGTATTCGATGAAGATGGGTATCTATCAATAGTAGGGAGAAAAAAAGATATGATTCGAAGCGGCGGTGAAAATATTTATGCAGCGGAAATTGAAGATGTTTTATACCGCCATCCGGATGTGAAGGAAGTTTCGATAATCGGTGTTCCTGATCCCAAATATATTGAAGCTGTATGTGCGGTAATTGTTAAGAAAGAAGGAGCTACCCTAACGGAAGAGGATGTAGTTGAATTTTGTAAAAAACACCTAGCAAGTTATAAGAAACCTAGAGAAGTCAAATTTGTGAATGAAATACCCCGCACCCCTTCAGGGAAGGTTCAAAAGTATGTTTTACGAAATCAGTATAGTGGTATAAATTAAATCCCATATTTCAATAGATAAAAAGAGAAATACTTATATAGTAGATTGATGTTTACATTTAAAAGAAAGTTGGTGTGGAATCCAATGAATAAAATTCAAGTTGTATCATGGTCGAAGCAGAGTCAGATAGCAAAAATTGTGATTGATAATCCACCTGTAAATGTATTTAGTGCTGACGTTATTGAACAATTGACACTTATATTAGATGAAATTGAAAACGATTCGGAAATTAAAGTTGTGATTATTACTGGTCAAGGGGAAAAGGCTTTTGTTGCTGGTGGAGATATAAAGAGCTTTCCACAATGGATGGGAAAAGGGGTGGAAGAAGGAAAGCAAAAATCACTTTGGCTTCAGGAACCTCTTAACAAGATTGAACGTTTATCTCAACCAACGATTGCTGCAATCAACGGCTTGGCGCTAGGCGGAGGATGTGAATTAGCTTTATCGTGTGATATTCGAATAGCGGAGGAACAAATTCAAATTGGCCTTCCTGAAATTAAATTGGGGTTATTTCCAGGAGCTGGGGGTACCCAAAGGCTTTCACGATTAGTTGGAAAAGCGAAAGCAAAAGAAATGATTTTTACTGGTCAGCCGCTCTCTGCAGAAGAGGCAAAACAAATTGGACTAGTTAATCATGTTGTTCCTAAAGGAAAATCTTTAGAAAAAGCGTTGGAACTAGCGGAATGTATAAGCAATTTTTCATTGCCGGCTCTTTCCTTTGCCAAGCGCTCTCTTGATATTGGCTATGAACAACAACTTCATGAAGGCTTAGTTACGGAAGCTGAGTATTTTGGTCATGTTTTGCAAACAAAGGATGTAAAAGAAGGGGTTGAAGCCTTTATCCAGAAGCGGAAACCAAAATTTATAGATAAGTAATCGTAGAAAACAATCTTAAGTGAGTACATAAGGGAATGTATGAAAATATTATTTTAAACTTTTGAAAAGGAGCGGGTTACAATGTTTAATAAATATTTTGAGCATTATAACATAGGTGAAACTTGGCAATCAAAGGGAAGAACCATTACTGAATCTGACTTAGTTATGTTTTCTGCTTTCAGCGGGGATTGGTATTCACTTCATAGTGATGCAGAGTACGCGAAGGGAACGCAGTTTGAGCAACGCATTGCCCACGGAATGGCGATTCTTTCGATTACGACTGGATTGGTAGCGTTTGAACCTGGCATCGTAGTGGCCTTCTATGGAATGGATAAGGTTCGGTTTACAAATCCCACTTTTATCGGTGACACAATCCATCTCAACGCAAAGGTAATCGACCTAAAAGATAGAAGTCAATCACAAGGGCTAGTTACTGTATTACAAGAAGTGAAGAAACAAACCGGTGAAACGGTTGCGGTCTTTGATATGAAAATTTTGATGAACAAGAAAAGTGCAGAATAAAAGGACTTTCTGTATGTTAATTCTCAAGAAAGAATACAGATGTTCCTTCTTCTTTAGGCAGGTCATCTCAGCACATTGATTATATCTAGAGAGGCTTTATATAACTGTAAAAGGAGATTGATTTATGGACCTTATTATTATTCTAGCAGCTCTAGGGCTACTCATATTTGGCGCTTATCGAGGCTATTCTGTTATTATTTTGGCTCCAATATGTGCATTGTTAGCTGTATTCTTCACTGAACCAAGTCATGTGTTACCATTCTTCTCTAATATTTTTATGGAAAAGTTAGTTGGCTTTGTAAAACTATATTTTCCTGTTTTCTTACTTGGTGCTATTTTTGGTAAAGTAATTGAGATTACTGGAATCGCTGAGAGAATAGCTAAGGTTATTGTTCGGTTTATTGGGGCTAAACAAGCCATTCTTACTGTTGTGCTAATGGGTGCTATTCTTACCTACAGCGGGGTTAGCTTATTTGTAGCTGTGTTTGCTATTTATCCTTTTGCAGCTCAGTTGTTCCGCGAAGCAAATATTCCAAAACGACTCATTCCAGCGACCATTGCATTTAGTGCTTTTACTTTCTCAATGGATGCCATCCCAGGATCACCGCAGATTCAGAATGTTATTCCAACAAGTTTCTTTGGTACCGATATCTATGCTGCTCCAATACTTGGAATGATTGGTGCAGTGTTCATTTTCAGTCTCGGTATGTGGTATTTAGAGAGCCGTCGACGTAAGGCAGCTGCAAATGGGGAAGGGTATTACGGAATCGGAAAAAATGCAATCAATGAGATGGCAGCCGCTAGTGAAGCAGCGGATATTCATGAAGCTAAGTCTGCACCTGCCACTCAACTTTCAGATGGAAAGATAAAGGCGAAAGATTGGCTTGCTTTTCTGCCGCTTGTATTGGTAGGTGTTATGAATAAGTTTTTCACCACCTACATTCCTAAATGGTATGAGAATGGATTTGATTTTGCGAAAATTGGATTAGAGAGTTTTGGAACGGTTAACTTAAGTCAGAATCTTGGTATTTGGTCAGTTGTAATGGCGCTTCTTGTAGGGATTGTAACGGCCATTGCTCTAAACGTTCAGGAGGTTAAAAAGAATTTCCAAGAAAGTATGAGTGTTGGGATAAGCGGGGCCTTGCTTGCTACAATGAATACCGCATCTGAATTTGGATTTGGAGGAGTTATCGCAGCTTTACCTGGGTTTGCCATCGTTCAAAATGCTCTTTCTTCAACTTTTACTAACCCGCTAGTAAATGGGGCGGTATCGACAAATATTCTTGCAGGAATGACGGGATCTGGATCTGGAGGAATAAGTCTTGTATTAGGTGTAATGGCAGAGAAGTATGTAGAGGCAGCTAATGCCGCTAACATTCCATTAGAAGTCATGCACCGCGTAATGTCTATGGCAGCCGGTGGAATGGATACGCTTCCGCATAACGGTGCTGTTATCACTTTACTTGTAGTTTGCGGCTTAACACATCGTCAAGCTTACAAAGATATTTTTGCTATAACGATTATTAAATCTTTTGCAGCTTTCTTCATTATCGGTGTTTATATGCTGACTGGTCTTATCTAAAAAACGAATGAAGTTTGCTGTGACTTCAAAAATCTAACGAAATTACTTTAATTAAAAAGGTATAATCTCCTCACAAATATAGAGGGATTATACCTTTTTAATGTTAGAAAAGCTTATCTAGAGTTTCGTAACGATACAAGCGAAGGGTATCCATGCTAAACTATAAAAGTTCATCATTACATATAAAAAAATTGGAGAAGTTATGAAGAAAATTAAAATATTTATAAAAAGATTTGTCTTGTTTTTATTCATTTTAGTAGTATTCATGTACGTAAATAATACCTCTTTATTTACTAAAACGACAGATGAAGTCCCTCTACTGCTAGCGCATAGAGGAATGGCTCAAACATTCCATATGGAAGGAATTACAGGTGATACATGTACGGCAGAAAGGATTTATGAGCCGGAACATCCTTATCTAGAGAATACGATCCCGTCTATGGAAGCAGCCTTTGAAGCGGGTGCTGATATCGTTGAATTTGATGTCCAACCTACAAAAGATGGTCAGTTTGCTATTTTCCATGATTGGACACTTGAATGCCGGACAGATGGAAAAGGGGTAACGAGGGAACATACTATGCAAGAATTGAAGTCTCTTGATATCGGATATGGATACACGGCTGATAATGGAAAAAGCTATCCGTTCCGTGGCAAAGGAGTAGGACTTATGCCTTCACTTGAAGAAGTGTTGTCCTATTTTCCAGATGAATCGTTTTTAATTCATATTAAAAGTGATGACCCAGCAGAAGGAGAACAACTGGCTCATACTCTTTCTAAATTATCAAAAGAACGTTTAAGTCAATTAACGGTTTATGGTGGAGATCAACCTATTCAAGCATTAAAAGAAAGTCTGCCAGAACTTCGGGTCATGTCCATGGCTACGATGAAAAGTTGTATGCTTCCTTATATCGCTGTAGGATGGACGGGATATGTTCCTGCTGCTTGTCAAAATACACAAATTCACATTCCAGAGACATATGCTTCGTGGATGTGGGGATGGCCGGATAAATTTATCAAACGATTAGAAAATGTAGATACTCGAGTATTCATTGTTGCAGGTGATGGAGGATGGTCAGAAGGTTTTGATACGGCGGAGGATGTTAAGCGTCTGCCATCTAACTATTCTGGAGGCGTTTGGACCAATAGAATTGATGTAGTTGCTCCTATCTTACAAGAATAAATCTGCCTTTGTGGTGGAATTTTTATAAACTGAGCGGTTTTAGCGCTCAGTTTATTTTCGGTTTATTATTTTTTTAACATAGTGTAATATCAGTTGTGTAAATTTTGGAGTTGTAACCAGTTTTATATATATTGATATTATCAAAGATAAGGTATTATGCCATATTCAACCTGATATACACATCAAAGTCAGCTACATTCCATTTAAATGGGTGTTTTCTTTTGGAAACGGTTTATGAAGTTATCTTGTTTTTATTCATTAGATGGAACATTTAGTCAACAACCCGCCACTTAACGACCTTACGGTCTGTTTGAAGTGGGGGCTTGCGTCTGTCAGAGTTTGACAGTGCTTCTACCCTCATAGCGAGCAACTACGCTTGTTCCTACCCAGTAGTACGAACGAGCAATGCTCTCCTACCTTAGTGTGATGGAACATAAGGACGGTTGACTTCGCCCCTACCACAAGAGTTATACTCCTGTGGTAACTACACCAATATGTTCAGTTCCTTTACGGTGTAGATTCATAGCACCAATACGGTCATCATTTGATTGGTATTGGCAATTTTTGCACTTAAAAGTGTGTAGCTTTTTATTACGATTTGCTTTTTCAATATGTCCACATTTGGGGCAAGTTTGAGAAGTATATTTTGGGTCTACCACAATCACCTTCTGTCCGTTCAATTCAGCTTTATACTCAAGCATTTGACGGAATTGGTAGAAAGCCCAGGACACAGAAACATAGCGGTTTTTTACTCGTACTTTTTCAGTGGCAGTGCGAACACCTGTCAAATCTTCTAAAACAAACATAGTACCTCTAGGGTATTTATCAACGAGTGCCTTTGTAATTTGATGGTTTACATCAGTTACATAACAGTTTTCTCTTGAACCAATTTGTTTTAGTTTCTTACGAGCAGATGGTGTTTGTCGCATTTGGAGTTGTTTGCGAGTAGCTTTAAACTTACCACGCTTATGCTTGACAATGTTGCCATTATAGAAAGTGGTTTTACCTTGACTATCATAAGTAGTAGCAAGAAAGTTCATTCCTAAATCAATACCGACAATACTATTTACATCTGCTAGGCCTAATACTTGGTACTCTTTTGTCATCGGGATATGCAAGAACCACTTCTTGTACTTATGCACTAATTTAGCAGTGCCAAATTTCCAAGTACCATTGAAGTATTTCTTCATAGCCTTACGTTCATAATTTAGCTTTAGACGACCATCCAGTGTATTTACGCTAAATTGATTTTTAGTTAGTGAGTAATCACGATTCCATACAAGGTCATATTCAGGAAATTTAAATTCAATCAAAGACCATTCATGTCCATTCGATTTAGCTGACTTGTAACGAGCGATTACGGTTTTCATCACGGATTGAGCCATTTGACTTTTTAGTCCAAATTGATTTCGTAAATCAGAATAATACAAGTTATTAAGACTTGTTTGGTTTAGGTTTTTTGTTTCGATAACCAATTACAAGCTTTGCGATAAGCACTAGTCGTTATCCTTAAACTTTGAGCTTGATTATCGGAAACATAGATTTGTATTTTTGCAGTAATGGTAGACATTATTTTCACATCACCTTCCGCTAACCAAATTATACCAATTTTTTAGTTAAAGTAAATAACTTAACAGAGGAAGGAGGAGGCAAGGCGGAAGTTTCAGATACTTGATATGGCACAAAATCTTACGATTTTCACCGTACCATACCGTATCTGACGGAAATTCCTCCCCCACTTATCGTTGGGCTAACGCCCTTCACACGACTGAAGTAGGGGTATCCTTGCCGATTTTAGATAAAGTCACTTAAATCCGTTCATACTAAAGAAGAGGTGAGCGGAATTGTTAAAAACAAGTCAATTAATAGACGAAATTAAGAATTATGCTGTTAAATTTTCAAGTCCAACAGAACTTCAGCCTTTGATTAACGCAGCAAGTCATGCTAAATATGTTTTGCTTGGTGAAGCGAGTCATGGTACGAGCGAGTTCTATACCACTCGGACTGAATTAACAAAGCAGCTTATTCAAGAACATCACTTTTCTTTTATCGCTGTTGAAGGAGACTGGCCTGCTTGTTATGAAGTAAACCGCTATGTAAAAGGATTGGCTCCCGAATATCAAAGTGCGGAAGATGTGTTGAAAAAATCGTTTAACCGCTGGCCAAGTTGGATGTGGGCTAATCATGAAATTGTGAATCTTATCGATTGGTTACATTCGTATAACCAAACACAACCGGAGAAAAAAGTAGGGTTTTATGGTCTTGATGTGTATAGTTTATGGGAGTCTATGGAAGCAATCGTAGACTATTTTAAAAAAATCAAGTCGCCTGATCTGCAAAAAGCATTAAATGCCATTGAATGTTTTGATCCATATAAACGTAAGCTAGAAATGTACGGAATTTCTTCTGCATTTTATGGGGAAAATTGTATGAGCGAAATCCTCGAGCTACTAAATACTATAAAAGAAAGCAAAAGTATTCATACCGAAGATCCTGAAGCAGCTCTTAATATGAATATTAATGCGATTGTTGCGAACAACGCTGAGCATTATTATCATACGATGGTGACAAATGATAATGAATCTTGGAATATTCGGGATCGTCATATGGTCGAAGCCCTTCACCATATCGGAAACTTTTATGGTGCAGCGGCAAAAGGGATCATTTGGGAACATAACACGCATATTGGTGATGCTCGAGCTACGGATATGGCTGATGAAGGAATGGTTAACGTAGGTCAATTAACTCGAGAAAAATATGGACAAAACAATGTATATGCGATTGGTTTTGGTACATATCAGGGCACTGTTATTGCTGCAAAAAGATGGGGAGATCCTGCTGAGGTCATGACTGTTCCAAAAGGTACGGAAGGAAGTTGGGAAGAAGTGATGCACAACGCTGGTAGCTTTAATCAATATTTGCTCTTTACAGAAGAAAACAAGCATTTATTTCGCAATGTAATTGGGCACCGGGCAATTGGTGTTGTATATAATCCTGCTCACGAACATTACGGAAATTATGTGCCTTCTCGTTTGTCTGAACGATATGATGCGTTTATCCATATTGATGAGACAAAAGCATTAACACTTTTATGAGTAGATTTGTACAATTATTCGATTGAGTGGCACCTGTCACTATAGATTTACTTGAATATATGAAAAGCGTGTTTTGAGCTATCTTTATTTCAAAACACGCTTTTTTATTTACTCTTTTATCAAAGCTTATAGTGTGAACTCAATTAAACGTTATTTCAAAGGTACAATCTAAAATCTAGTTTATATCAAATACAAGGAAAGAAAAAACTAAACTATAGTTGACAGGTAGGAAAAGTACGGTTATTATCAATAATATAAAATTTATTTATATTTCAAAAAATTCTAGTTGAATACTTGTTATGAAAAAGAAAATGAGGCAGCTGATCAGACAAACTGAAGGCTCCTACTCTTAACTGCTTAGAGTAGGAGTTTTTTCAAAAAAATAAAATTCTGTAAATTCCGTATTTTCAGATAATACATAATCAAATAAAAGGCACCAGGAGGAAAAATATGAAAAAGCTGATTGTTTTAGCATTTGTAGGTTTTTTAGCACAACTAATTGACGGAGCATTAGGGATGGCATATGGCGTCACATCATCTTCTCTTTTATTAGCATTTGGTATTGCACCGGCAGTAGCTTCTGCTTCCGTCCATCTTTCTGAAGTCGTGACAACGGCTGCTTCGGGAGTATCTCATATCAAATTTGGCAACGTGGATAAACAATTGGTATATCGTCTGATTATTCCAGGATCAATTGGGGCTTTCACTGGTGCGTGCTTCTTAAGTAATTTACCTGGCGATGTCGTTAAGCCTTACGTTTCGGCATTCCTTCTATTGCTTGGTTTCTATGTTATTTTTCGTTTTCTGTTTAAATTTCAGTCTAGTGAAGAAAAGGAATCAAAACCATTATCAGTTAAGCAATCTATACCATTAGGTTTAATTGCCGGCTTTGCGGATGCAACGGGAGGCGGCGGATGGGGACCGATTGCAACACCTGTTCTTTTATCCAAAAAAGGAATGACAGCGCGTAAAGTAGTTGGAACAGTAGATACGAGCGAGTTTGCTATCGCTATTTCTGCGACTGTCGGTTTTATCATTTCTTTAGGATGGGAAGTCGTGAATTGGCTTTGGGTCGGAGCGCTGATGATAGGAGGGATCGTTGCTGCACCGATTGCGGCATGGCTCGTTCGAATGGTTCCAGCTCAACTAATGGGGATTTTAGTTGGAGGTTTTATTATTATAGTAAATGCACGCACAATTTTAGGCACATGGGTAACAAATGAAATATACTATCCTGTTATTTATGGTTTTCTATTTTTGGGATGGGGAGTAGCTATTTTCTTTGGTATTCGCAAGATGAAAACAAACCAGGCTGCTGAAAAAGAAAAAAATAGAAAGTTGGCTAGTTAATCCATTTATATAATCGTTCTATGATTTATTGAAGAAATGATAAAAGAGAAGAATAAGAAAAACATAGAAGAAAGTGGATGGGAATTTGAGTATTCCTGTCCATTTTTTATTTTGCTCTAATTGACAGAACGAAAAATTTGTCGTTTAAAAATATGTATCTCGGGAGAAGAATCGACATTTTTTTAAATAATTATTGTTTAGAATGATATATATATAAATCAGCTTTAGAACGAGTGAAATCAAAATAGTAGGGGGATTAATAATATGTTTAACATTATCCAAACGAAAAAATATGATGGTTTCTATAATATTATTTTTACATATGAAAACGAGTATTTCTTGGCTGCTGGAGAATATGAGAATGATCAAACTCAATTAGTTATCCTTGATGCTATTGATAAAAAAGATATCAAAGAAAACATGTTGAAAACAGGTTATATTTCTTATTATTCATTAATTGATGATGTAGAAAATCACGATGTGCTTCAATATATAGATGAAATATTATCAACGGGGATTCAATTAGATACAGAGCTTGCAAGTTAATAATAACATAAAATTACAATTATTGTAATCATATTAACAGTTTAAAGCTTGGATTATCCAAGCTTTTTCTTATGGTCCCGCTCACGGATTGATAACAGAAAAAATTAACAGAAGCTAAATGAAGTATTGATATAATTGAATTTTCAAGGATTGGTATTTTTAGTATGTGGAAATAAAATAATAGAATTGTTACCCTTATATGTGATTACTAGATAAATTGCTAGGGGGTACATATGAAAATATTTAAAAAAATGTTGCTCGTAGCTTCATTAGGGATGACATTATCAGCTTTCCAAGTTCATTCTGTTGATGCTGCGACTGATTATACTGTTAAACCAGGAGATACAATGTGGAAAATTAGTCAACGATATGGAGTACCTTTAATTTCTCTTCAAAAGACTAATAATGAGTGGGATAATAATTTGTATATTGGCCAACGTTTGACTATTCCTACAATCACATCTGCTGAAAGAACACTTTTAGCTCAATTGGTGCATGCAGAAGCGGCAGGAGAGCCTTTTTCAGGTAAGGTAGCGGTGGCAACAGTAGTGTTCAATCGTATGGACAGTTCGTTATTTCCAAATGACATTAAGAGTGTTATATACCAAATAGACCAAGGACATTATGCATTTTCACCAGTACAAGATGGACGGATTCATAATACGCCAACTAGTGAAGATTATAGAGCGATAGATGAAGCGATTGCTTTTCGTGGACAAGGTAATGGTTCTTTATATTTCTATAATCCTCAAAAATCAACAAGTGAATGGATTTTTTCTCGTCCAGTGACTGTTCGTATCGGCGATCACGTATTCGCAAAATAACGGTTATTAATAAGCACAAAGGGTCTGTCCTTTTAGTGCTTATTTTTTTACAAAAAAGTTCTATATAAGTTCTACTTAATTTTTCGACATGGCTAGTGATCCAATACATTGGAGCACTAGCGTTGGTCTTGGTTTAATTTCGATTAATGATGAAATTTCCTTGATACAAATGCTATATAAAAACTTCTTATCCAACACTTGTCTAATCACTAAGAAAAAACAAACGCTATGTTAAGAAGTTCTCGTAAACTATTAGATGATTTCATGTACAATTCCTAAACTTAATCCCTCATCATTCGCGAACATATACCATTCTTCATCTTCCTTCTCAGTATACAGCTCCTCTGAAATGTTTGTATTTTCCACAACAAACTGCTTAATGCGATCATCTAAACGATCATAGAAATTCATTGTGTTTTTCGCTTTTTTAGAAGTGGATTGAACAGCCATACTCCCATCATGAATAAGAATGACTGTATTGGGATATGCTTTTCTATAATGTCCGCTAATTAACAGTAAAGCACCCATAGAAGCACACGAACCTATACCAATCGTTTCAACTTTCGTTTCACTTGATTGGATGGCATCGATAGCAGCAAAACCTGCCACTACATCTCCACCATTAGATGTTATATAAATTTGTATTGTTTTTCTTTTATCGACTGGAATATTTAATTCTCTATCTTCTCGATTCCATTCTTGAATCCAATAAACAATTTTATTGACAATGGTTGTATCCACATCATAATTAAAATAAATTCTTCGTTCTTTCAGTCCCAGATAAAACTGATACTCCTCAAGAGAATCAGGTAAATTTGCAACTAACTCCAAATATTCTTTGTCGAATTCAATTTTTTTCATTATAAAACCCTCCTTTATCATATGTGTGCATATAGAAAGGAAGAGGATGGTCATGCCATCATACCTATTTACTAATTTATTCAACAAACATAATCTTCGCGACAGCATTCATCCTCAATATCCACTTAAAATGCTGCCTTGTAGCCTGTTTCATATCAAGTAAAACGATGCTATTTAAAAGAAAGCTCCCATATTTGGTAGGGAATTGGCAGAATGCAAGAAATTTGTCGTTAAAAAATGTGTCGTTCAGGATAGGAATCGACATTTTTTTCAACGATTGTCGTTTAGAATGATATATATATAAATCAGCTTTAGAACAGGTGAAATCAAAATAGTAGGGGGATTAATAATATGTTTAACATTATCCAAACGAAAAAATATGATGGTTTCTATAACATTATCTTTACATATGAAAACGAGTATTTCTTGGCCGCTGGAGAGTATGAGAATAATCAACCCCAATTAGTTATCCTTGATGCTATTGATAAGAAAGATATCAAAGAAAATATGTTAAAAACAAATTATATTTCTTATTATTCATTATTTGACGATGTAGAAAATCATGATGTGCTTCAATATATAGATGAAATATTATCAACAGGAGTCCAATTAGATACAGAGCTTGCAAGTTAATAGAAATGCGCAAAGTGTTAATCGTGTATTTGCCGTTATAAAAGTACCAAGGAAAGTCCTTGGTACTTTTTGTAATGGCGCTAGTGCAGGATTTGGTGGCGGTTTCTGCTAAGGGAATTTTTTTACTATCGGCTTTTTTCAGTGCCTCTCTATCCACAATTCCGTTTTTTATAAGAGCAACTGGCCTCCCTTCAAAAAGGCATCGAAAAAATAAAGATTTTTGTCCAAGAAATTCTACAATACATAATAAAAAGCCCTATAAGCACACGGAATAGACGAATGATAAAGGAGATCAACATGAAGAAAAGTATATTAATAGGTTCAGCAGCACTTGTTATTTTATTGGCTGGATGCCAATCAGAAAGTAACTCCAGCAACCATAATAATGAAGTGAATACTAAGGAGAAAGCCCCTTCGGTCCAATCTTTAAAAATTGAAGATTATTACCCAATTAAAGAAAATACTCGATATATATACGATGGAAAAGGAAATGAATACGCTTCATTTAATGTTTACGTTGATTATACTTCTGAGAACAAACTACAAGAAAGAATCGATAATGGCGGAACCGTTATGGCTCGTGTCGTTGAATTAAAAGATGGTAAGTTAACCAGCACCTACTCAAGAGCAGAGGCTTACTATAGAGAAAACCTTTTAGAAACAAAAACGGGGGATGAAGAAACCTTATTAATGGAACCATTAAAAAAAGGAACAACTTGGAGACTCGAGGACTCGAGTGTTAGAACTATAACCAATACTTCTGTGGATGTATCGACTCCTTCCGGAAATTATAAAGCGATTGAGGTAACGACAGAAGGCTCTAATGGACGAAACATTGATTACTATGCTAAAGGAGTAGGTTTAGTAAAAACTTCATTTTTTTCAGAGGGAATGGAGGTATCCTCTTCTTTGAGTAAAATTGAAGAAAACGCCCCGTTAGTCCAAACAATTACTTTTTACTACCCTAATATTGATGATGATAAGCTGTATTTTAAAAGTAGGGAGCTTTCATTCCTGACAAACTCTATAACCAAAAAGGTTTTAGAAGATGCTTATAAAGAAAACGTACCGAATACAGTAGAACCGGTATTCTCTGAAAACACAAAAATTAACAGTTTGTATTTAAATAAAGATAACAATTTGTACATTGACTTGAATCAAGCTTTTTTAACAGAAATGAGTGCCGGTGCTGCGTATGAAGGAATGATTCTTCAAAGCATTGTTAATACCTTCGGCCAGTATTATGGAGTGGCAAAAGTATATCTCACTATTGATAATGAACCTTATTCATCCGGACACATCGCTATGGAAAAAGGGGGTTTTTTTGAAGTAAATGTAGATGGTGCTATTGAAATAAAATAGGAAGTATGTTGAAAATTATCCAAACACAAAAATATGATGGTTTTCATAACATTATTTTTACATTTCTATTCCACCCGAAAAACTGATATTTCACCTTTCTCAATAGATGCTTATTATCATTTACTAACTATCCAATGTGTAGATATACAAAAACAGAGAAGCGCGGGGACCGTCCCGTGCTTTCTTTTTGCCTCAATGATACTACAGCAATAGCTGTTATAGACGTGAGCGAAAATTTAATAAATTTGTACGTATCAATTGTGCAGGTATCTCGGAATCTTTGTTGGAAAGTGAGCTGTTTGGTTATGAAGATGGGGCATTTACAGGAGCCAAAAGAGGCGGTAAGATCGGTTTTTTTGAGGAAGCCAATCACGGCAGTTTGTTTTTAGATGAAATTGGCGAGTTAACCCCAAAGATTCAAGTAAATCTTTCACAAGAAGAAGCCTCATATAGATGTGTAGAGGAGTTAAAACGTATAGTGGAAGATGTAAACATTCCATCTACATTAAAAGGCTTTAATATTCCCGAGGATGCATTTGAAAGTTTAATAAATGATGCCATAGAGCAAAAACGTCTTTTAGCGCGTAGTCCAATGCCTTTATTAAAAGATGATATTTATAAAATTTATAAAGCTACATTCGAAGGTGTAATTGTTGAAAAGTAAATAAATATCACTTAACACGAGTGGAAAATAGGTGAAATTCCAGGTTTCCTCGTGTTTTTTGTTCCTATGAAGAAATAAACCAATGCGTTACGCCTACATATAATTAAGGCGACTGTTGAGGTAGTGGAAAAAAGGGATGATAAGAAAATTATTAAGTTAAAAACGCAAGTATTGAATCAGCACGAGGAGATGGTGGTAGATGGGGAAGCGGTCGTCATGAAACTATAGAAAGTAAGGAAGAATCGGAGGGGGATTCCCTTCAAGTAATTGGTAAACATGAAATAGAAAAGGAGTACTTCATTCAAGAGTTCAATCACAGGACAACATAATTGTTTTAAGTTAGCAAGTATTCAAGATTGGATATATAAGGAAAATAGAGAGATGCAAATGAATATCTACGTGATTATGAAACGCACCTTTGATAGGGCAGAAAAGATTATGATTGAAAACGGTAACATCAAAAATGAAGGTGTTGAGTATATCATTAATCCCGTTTCTGGTGCAAATACTTGAAGAAAATATAAAAAAGCGTAAGATTTATAGTGCCCCCTGGTCTTAAGCAACTAGTCCAAATAGTTGATGGATGAATTCTTTTTGATCATGTGCATAGCCTCTATCCTCGCAATAATTCGTTTGGCAGTCCCTAAGGACTTTAATCCAAGCATTGAAAGGAAGTGTAGGCGTTATACATGATGTTTCTGAAATCCCAAAATTGACGAATGAATTAAAGCATGCTCAGCGGCTTATACGAACATTACAAGCAAAATATTCTTTTGAGGATATTATTGGACGGTCTGATGATATGGTATTGGCTATTAAACACGCTAAACTTTCTGCTAAAACGCCAGCAACGGTGCTGCTGCGTGGTGAATCGGGAACAGGAAAAGAATTATTTGCTCATGCGATTCATAATGCTAGTGAGCGAAAATTTAATAAGTTTGTACGCGTCAATTGTGCAGCTGTCTCGGAATCTTTGTTGGAAAGCGAGTTGTTTGGTTATGAGGATGGGGCGTTTACAGGGGCAAAACGAGGTGGTAAGGTCGGTTTTTTTGAGGAAGCGAATCACGGCAGTTTGTTTTTAGATGAAATTGGCGAGTTAACGCCAAAGATTCAAGCCAAGTTACTTCGCGTATTACAAGAGCGTGAAATCATGCGAGTTGGGGGAACGAAACCGATTCCTATTAATGTACGTGTCATTGCCGCAACGAATATTGATTTAGAGCAATCTATTAAGAGTGGAGACTTTCGAGAAGATCTTTATTTTCGATTAAATCGTATGCCTGTTTTTATTGCTCCTTTGAGAAAAAGGAAAGAGGAAATGAAGGAGTTAGCAGAGCATTTAATTCATAAGATTAATCAAGAATATGGACGAAGTATTGAAGGGATTACAGAAGATGCAATTGAAAAACTAAGACAATATGATTGGCCAGGGAACGTTCGGGAGTTAGAAAATATTTTAGGCCAAGCAATTATTTTAATGAAGTTCGATGAACAAATAATTGAAGCGGAGCATATTCCAAATTTAGTAGGCACAAGCCCAAGCCCAAGCCTTGACTATCGGAATGAAGCTGCTTCATCGTTTGAAACTCTGTTTAAAACAGGCGAGTCTTTAAGTGAAATAGTCGCAACATACGAAGCGAAAGTTATTCAGCAAGCATTACAGACCTTTAAAGGGAATAAAATGCTGACTGCTAAATCACTGGGGATTTCAGTAAGAAGCCTGTACTATAAAATGGAAAAAACTAATTTGCGCAAATAATAATTACATGCAACATTTTATTTAACTGTGCAAAAAATGATATACCGAAAAAGCTGTACAGAGATAATAAAGTTGTTTAAAAAAATGTGAGTCATTCTATTCAACAAAAGAGCCAGCATTCCTGTAATGAATGAAAATGAGATTTGAATATCAAAAAGACCTCTTGATATGATTAAAATGTCCTGAAGCTGGCCAGCGAAAAGGACAAAATCTATCATAACCAGGAGGCCTATCATGAATTATAACCAAAATAAGAAAATCTCTCAAATTACTCCTAAAACACTTATTATCGGAGTAGATATTGCAAAATTCAAACATGTAGCCAGAGCTCAAGATTTTAGAGGATTAGAGTTTGGCTCACCTTGTTACTTTGAAAATACAAAAGAAGGATTTTGTCATTTTCTTAATTGGATCTCACGACTTATGCAAGCTCAAACGATGGATCAAGTGATTGTCGGTATGGAGCCGACAGGTCATTATTGGCTTAATTTAGCTTATATTCTTAGGGAACATACGATTAAATTTGTGTTAGTTAATCCATTACACGTAAAGAAAAGTAAGGAATTAGATGATAATTCACCAACTAAAAACGATATAAAAGATGCTAGAGTTATTGCGCAATTGGTCAAGGACGGGAGATATGCTGAACCAACTATTCCACAAGGAATTTATGAAGAACTCCGTGTGGCTAAGAAAATTCGTGATTTCTTAACTGTTGACCAACAAATTGTACAGGGTCAAATGCATAACTGGATTGACCGATATTTCCCTGAATTTTTAACAGTTTTTAAGAATTGGGAAGGTAAGGCAGCTTTACAATTTTTAAAGTTAAATGTATTACCACATGAACTTGTACATTTCTCTGATCAAGAGCTATTAAATTACTTAAGAAAAGCTGTTAAACGTAGTGTAGGACTTAGTAAGATTCAGGACTTAAAACAAGTAGCCCGTGAATCTATTGGTATTCGTCAAGGGGCAGATATGGAGAAATTAGAATTACAAACATTGATAGCTAAATATGAATTAATCCAGTCTAAATTCGAAGAATTGGATACCAAAATAGATGCATTAATTGATCAAATACCTGGCGTTCAACAGATGCTTGCCATCAAGGGAATCGGAAGAGATACTGTCGCAGGCTTTTTTGCAGAAGTCGGAGATCTAAATGAGTACTCTCACCCTAGGCAAATCATCAAGCTCGCTGGGTTAAGTCTCAAGGAAAATACGTCTGGTAAGCACAAAGGACAAACAAGAATTACGAAGCGAGGTAGAAAGAAACTTCGTGCTCTGTTGTTCAGAGTTTGTATGGTACTCGTTGCGAAGAATTCAGCTTTTAAAGCACTCCATACCTATTACACACAACGACCTGACAACCCATTGAAAAAGATGCAATCTATTATCGCTTTGTGTAATAAATTAATACGAATATTATTTGCCATGGGTAAAAAACAGTTTGAGTTTCAGGAAGAGAGAATGTTGAAGGATATTCCTCATATGACAGGATATCAGAAGGCAGAAGTATTCGCTTAATTCTTTTGTAGATGGGATTACAATTGTAATGGTATTGATGGTTATTGGACATTGAAGCACGGATTAGTCAGTAAAGCAACAATACTTCGGGCAAGGACCCTGTGGGCCAGCGTAACTGACATCCACCTCATGGAAAGGTTGGACGAAGGAATTTGGGAGCAAAGACTCTGTGAGGCATGGGAGGGTTGACCTCCATGAGACATGTGGACATCCACCAGTGCTATCATATTTTTGATAATTACCCAATTTATGCAAGTGATTGGTTAGTAAGCTACAAGTCTTTTTTCTTCAAATGTCCAATTTTATCCTAATAATGTATCTTTATCCATACAAAAGGTAATCTTTGAAACAAGACTACTATGAGAATCTAAGAAAACAGGAGAAATCGTTAGATTTTACATTCTTTATTGAGGGAGATTGTTGAACAACACCTTTTAAGAAAAATGGGTATGTATCTATGTTAATATTTGGAATACCTTGTGAAGAAATGTACTTAAACTATTGGGTAGCTTTAATTGTATGTGGAAGCTAAATTTCAGTTTCATTGAGCTTATCGGTTATAATGGAGTTGGAAGTCTTCGTTTGCGATTATGTGGAGACCCGAATTTTATATTACCTGAGGTCAGTATACCTTACTTATCAAAGGAGTTTATTCATTATGCATATACTACAAAAAACACAAAAAATAGTTCGCTATCAGAATCAACATGGCAAAATACATTACGGTATTGTTGAGGATGATGAGATAATATTACAACTGTCTAGCAGTTTTGCTGAACTTGTCAACAAGGAAATAAAGTATGACGGGGTAAAGGTGAAATATAGTGACGTGAAAATTTTGGAGCCAGTAAAACCTTCTAAAGTGGTTAATTTCGGCTGGACATATGCAGATCATGCGAAGGAAACAGGGGGAGAGCCAAACCTTATAGAGCCATTTCTATTTTTAAAGCCATTATCTTCGCTTATTCCAGACAAGGGAACGATTTTTCTTCCTCCCAACGATCTAACCAACCAAGTGGAACTTGAAGGGGAAGTAGCCCTGGTCATTGGAAAGCGCGGAAAAAACATTAAAGAAGAAGATGCGCTTGATTATGTGTTTGGTTGCACGATATTTAATGACGTCACAGCAAGAGATCTTACAAAAAAAGATCCACAGTTTACGAGGGGCAAAGGATTTGATACGTTCGGGCCTTTGGGGCCGTGCATCGTTACCGGGGTAGATCCTACAAATTTGCGGATTGTAACCACTTTAAACGGCCGCGTTGTCCAAGACGGGAATACCAATCAAATGTCTCTGAGCATTCCGTATCTAATCAGCTGGCTTTCGCAGGTGATGACACTGGAGCCCGGTGACATTTTGGCCACGGGTTCACCATCTGGCAGCTGCCCGGTTAAGTCGGGGGATGTGGTAGTTGTGGAAGTCGAGAAAATCGGTCAGTTGTGTAATTCTGTCCAGTAGGATGTGCCAGCATTCTTAATAACCAAAAATGAAAATATTCATAAATAGATGAGCCGACTTTTTAAAATGTTACAGAGGACATCGCAATAAAAAGAAAGAAGAGTTTCTTTGTACTTGCATTTGTATGTGGTGCTGCTAGAGTAACGGCAGTATTAAAAGAGCTTGGTGTCAATTTATTTAAGATAAATGATAAACCTGATGGTCAATGGCTAAATATAGTTGAGTATTGAATCATTTCTTAATGAACTAACGGAGTGTTTGAGTTTAAGAGTGGAGGTTGCTGCGGCATCTCTTTTTTTATTCAACAAACGGGGGCTTTAACGGAAGAAGGGTCACAGAAATGATCAAACTTTTTTATAAAAAATGATTCAATTGAATGTATTAAAAGCGTGTTTTGATCAATCTTTTTTCAAAACACGCTCTTTCTTTTTGTTCATTTATCAGAGTTATTAGTATCAATATTATCAAACTATATTTTAAAGCAACAAATTTATACATAAATTACTTGAGGGTAGCATCATAATTGATAAATGAAAAGGATATTGAGATTCTATGTTTCTAACAAGTCATATTTGTACCAGAACCATTTATATCATCCTAATATATTTCGAACATATCCTCGATAGAATATATAATTAACAAGGACTATGAAAAACTTGGATTAGGTAATAATCTCATTACAACTGATGATTTAGATGGAATCGATGAGGAAAAAAATCTAAAAGTTATTGAGGATATTAAGGAGGAGAAACTTGTAAAAACAACTTCAAACAAATTTTCAAAACATCATTACTATCTTAAGCGAGCTAAAGGCACCAGTTTTTTGGTGCTTTTTGTTTTTATTTAGTGAGCGTGTCGAATGGGCTGTTCGCCGATTACCAAAAATGGAACGTTTTCTGATTGAAGAACGGTATATGTCTGAGGATGCAGAATATACTTCAGATTATCAGGTGTACTGTTTCAAATTTCAGCCAGCTATATCGGAAAAAACTTATTCAAAGATACGATGGAAAGCTTTTTATAAACTGGCTTTGAACCTGAATCTTGCTATTACGAAGAGATAGGTGATGAAGGAAATGGAAATTAAAGAAATGCTCAAAAATATCATTTGGCATATAGAAACAAACTGAAACATATCGAGAGATAAAAGAGTACTAGATGATGTTCTCAGCTCATTGAAGAACATGGCTAAAACACCGAAGTAACAGCACAGTTCGAAGAAAAGGAGGTGTATCTAATGAATGAGAGAAAGATTTATTTGGCTAATGGTGACGTACTAATTCGAACGGCTAAAGGTATTTACTTTAGACAGAACGGGGAAAACGGAACGCCTTTGCTTATTGACCAAGAAGAAGGAGAACTCTTAGCCTTTGGCACAGCTGAGCAGTTATTAATTGCTGCTAAAACAATCAATAAAATAATTAGTGTATATGAGAAGGCGTTAGAACAACTAAATGAAATGGCTGTTTATTATTCAGAAAAGGAAGAGGCTTTAAATCCAGATAAGGTTAGGGACATAGCAGCAAAAGCATTAAACAGACCAGAAAATTAACAGCGCAGTTCAAAGAAACGGAGAAATAATTCCTAAAAAAACTCGAAATTATTCCTAAAAAAAGTCGGGAATAAATCGTGTTGTTAGGATTTATACATGTTAAATTTATATCATCGAGAATAAAGCAAAGGGCGGCACAATGTGTCGTCTTTCGGTATTCTTTGCAAGTTCTGTACCTTGTAAAGTAGACATAAGTTAAATTATTCTTGTATCTGCTTTAGAAAGTATATCTTTATTATGATTAGGTTATAATTGAGTCAAACGGTAAAAAACCCCAATGTATAATAAATCGTGGAGCGCTGAAAGCACTTGGTGTGGAACCCAGGTGCTTTTCTTATGTTCAAAAACCCTATCGAGTGACAGGGTTAAATAGATTTCATCATGCCACAATGACGGCACTTGCGTAAAAATATATAGTTCTTTACTGAGCTTTCAAATTGAGCATTACCGCAATTGTCACAACGACCACTGATTACATCAGGATACTCTTTATAATCGTAAACGATGCTTGTATCATACCCTTTTAGTTCTTTTGAAGCTTCTTCAGACAACTTAGATCACCTTCTTTTATTCAATTAGACAATGATACCATTAATCATAGATTCATCAAGCGACTAGCGATTATTTGCAGGAATTCAGCTCCTGGTGTCGAATTGAATTCTAGATTGAAAGGGTGATTAGACTTTGAAAAAAGAGATGGACGCAGAATTTATTGAAAGACTATCAAAAATAGCAACTGAAGTCGAAGCGAGAGTAGAAAAATTTAATAAAGATATAGATGATCAGAATATTATGTACGTTTTAGTAAAGGCTCATCTTTATATTGAATATGAGCTTGAGCTAATACTTCTAGAGTATGTGGAAAAGCCTGAGTATTTAAAAATTCCTAAAATGACCTTCGCTCAAAAGGAAAATTTAGTGTTTGCTTTAGGAATAGTGCCTGATTCAGAAAAAAAATCACTTAATAATTTTAATAAAATTCGTAATAAATTAGCCCATAACTTAGATTACAAATTCAACGAGGAAATTTTAGAAAAAAATATTATTGGGCAATTTAGTTCTAAAACTAGGACTGACTATGAAAAAAACCTTGGCTTCTATTGTGGAAAGTACGGAGATGGTTTAGATGGTAAGTTACGTTGTGCCATTTCAATTATTTGGAGTAATTTATTAGAAATAAGAATAATTCCTTCGGATATAAGAAGTGAATTGGAAATATAGATGGGGAAGCATCCGAATAATCAGGTGTGCTTTTTCTGCATTCGTAAAGCTGGGATTAGATAGAAATGAATTTGAAAAAGTAATGGCAATTTATTTTGGAGAAGTGGTTGTACAAAATAATAAAGATGCAAAATGGGAAGTAGAGGAATACCCTTTTGTACCTGGAAAATACATCTTTGGAGTAAGTAAGGGATTTGGGAGTATGTCTTTAGGTAATGGGTTTATTGACCATTATAAAGAACCAAGTAATAAAAGAAGAAACTCTTTGTTTAGAATGTACAATCATTACTTTAATGATTGAAACGATATTTCTTCTTCAACTAAACCAGCTAATAGTTTGTCAATAAAAATCTTTTAAATTAAAAATAACTTCATGCTATACTAAAAATGCACAACTCAAATAACCCTCTGAACTTAGTTTGGAAGGTTTTTGCTTTATTTGAAA